>AP018697.1:1585651-1902781 GCA_004001285.1 Arthrobacter sp. MN05-02 | reverse complement strand
CCCAGCTCCACGAGGGCCTCTTCGAGTACGTCGGCCCCCTCGTCGACACGAAGCTGAACGAGAAGCCCCTTTCCATCGCACTGCGGGAGATCAACGAGGGCATGCTCGTGTCCTCGCCCATGGAACAGTCCGAGTAGTCCGGCCGCCGGAGCAGGCCACGGACGACCGGTGCGCATAGTACTCGGGGTCGGAGGAGGGATCGCGGCCTACAAGGCAGCATCCCTCCTCCGCCTTTTCACGGAGTCCGGGCATGACGTCACCGTCATCCCGACCGACGCCGCCCTCCGCTTCGTCGGGACCGCCACCTGGGAGGCCCTCTCCGGCAACCCGGTGAGCAACAGCGTCTGGGACGACGTCGACAAGGTGAACCACGTACGGCTCGGCCACGAGGCCGACCTCATCGTCGTCGCCCCCGCCACCGCCGACGTCCTCGCGCGCGCCGCCGCGGGCCTGGCGAACGACCTCCTGACCGGCACGCTCCTCATGGCGCACGGGCCCGTCTTCCTGGCCCCGGCGATGCACACCGAGATGTGGCAGCACGCGGCCACCCGGGCGAACGTCGCCTCCCTTCGCTCGCGCGGCATCACCATCATGGAGCCCGCCTCCGGCCGCCTCACCGGCGCGGACTCGGGTCCCGGCCGGCTCCCCGAACCCGCCGACATCTTCGCGGCGGCGATGGACGCCGTCGCCCGCAGCAAAGGCTCCGGTACCCTGCAGGGCAGGCGCGTGACCATCTCCGCGGGAGGCACCCGGGAGGCCCTCGATCCCGTGCGCTTCCTCGGCAACCGCTCGTCCGGCAAGCAGGGCATGGCCCTCGCCGAAGCGGCACTCGCGCAGGGTGCACACGTGACCCTCGTCCTCGCCCACGCCGAGGTCGCCCCGCCACCGGGCTGCGACGTCGTACGGGTCGAGTCCGCGCTCCAGTTGCGCGACGCCGTCCTCGAGGCACTGCCCGCCACGGACGTCCTCGTGATGGCCGCCGCCGTGGCGGACTTCCGCCCCGCCGAGGTCGTCGCCACCAAGATCAAGAAGAGCGACGACGGCTCGGATCCCGTGATCACCCTCGTCCGCAACCCCGACGTCCTCCGCGAGGCCGTGCTCGCCCGGGAGGGACGCACGGAGCCGCTCGTGATCGCCGGATTCGCCGCCGAGACGGGAGATGCGACGGCCGATCCGCTGACGCATGCCCGGGCCAAGCTCGCGCGGAAGGGCTGCGACTTCCTCGTCCTCAACGTCGTCGGCTCGGACCTCGTCTTCGGTGAGGACTCCAACGCCGTCACCATCCTGGGCGCAGACGGCACCGAGTCCGCACCGGTGCGAGGTTCCAAGCGGGCCGTCGCCGACGCCGTCATCGACCACGCCGCGCGGCTCCTCACCCCCTGACGCGCGGGCGCCCTACCGCCCGCCGCGGGCCGTTCCGCCGCAGAGCACCCGGGCAGGACCGTCCCTCCGACCAAGTAGAGTGGGCACGTGAATTCACCGAGCCCTGAGTCCCCCCTGCGCCTTTTCACCTCGGAATCGGTCACCGAGGGCCATCCGGACAAGATCTGCGACCAGATCAGCGACGCGATCCTCGATGGACTCCTCGAGCAGGACCCGGACTCCCGCGTGGCGGTCGAGACCCTGGTCACCACGGGCCTCGTCCACGTGGCGGGCGAGGTCACCACGGAGGCGTACGTCGAGATCCCCGACATCGTCCGCAGGACCATCCTCGGCATCGGCTACGACTCCTCGGCCCACGGCTTCGACGGCGCCCGCTGCGGCGTCTCGGTGTCCATCGGGCAGCAGTCCGCGGAGATCGCCTCGGGCGTGTTCACCTCCCTCGAGACCCGCGAAGGGACCGGCGTCGACCCCTACGACGCCCAGGGCGCCGGGGACCAGGGCATCATGTTCGGCTACGCGAGCGACGAGACCGCGGTGATGATGCCCACGCCCATCTGGCTGTCCCACCGCCTCTCGGAGCGCCTCACCGCGGTCCGCAAGGACGGCACCCTTCCCTACCTGCGGCCCGACGGGAAGACCCAGGTCACCATCGGGTACGACGGCGACCGGCCGGTCTCGATCGACTCCGTCGTCATCTCGTCCCAGCACTCGGCCGACGTGTCGCTCGAGCAGCTCCGCGCCGACCTCGCCGACCACGTCATCGCACCGGTCCTGGCGGACTCCGAGCTCGACACGTCCTCGGTACGCCACATCCTCAACCCCGGCGGCGCCTTCGTGATCGGCGGGCCCGTGGGCGACGCCGGCCTCACCGGCCGCAAGATCATCGTGGACACCTACGGCGGGATGGCACGCCACGGCGGCGGGGCCTTCAGCGGCAAGGACCCGTCGAAGGTCGACCGCTCGGCCGCGTACGCCATGCGCTGGGTGGCGAAGAACGTCGTGGCGGCAGGCCTCGCCCGCCGGGCCGAGATCCAGATCGCCTACGCCATCGGCATGGCCCAGCCCGTCGGGATCTACGTCGAGACGTTCGGCACCGAGACCGTGGACCCGCTGGCTATCGGCACGGCGATCCGCGAGATCTTCGACCTCCGGCCCCTCGGCATCATCAACGCCCTGGACCTGAAGCGCCCCGTCTACCAGCGCACCGCGGCGCACGGCCACTTCGGCCGCGAGGAGGACGGATTCACCTGGGAGCGCACCGACCGCGTCGACAAGCTCCGGAGCTACTTCGACGCCTGAGGCGGGAGGGGACGGCGGCCGGCACACGCCGGTCCCGGCGACATCATGACGGAGACGAAGCGGGATACGGGCGGCTCGGACGGCCAGCTGTCGCTGCTGCACGGCTTCGGCGCCGCGAAGCTGCCCCGCACCGACCCCGAGCGCGCGTCCGCCCTTCCCGTGGCGCGGGTGGTCCTCGACGCCCAGCTCCCGCACCTCGACCGGTTCTTCGACTACGCGGTACCCGCCGCCATGGATGCGGAGGCCCAACCCGGTGTGCGGGTCAAGGTGCGGTTCGCCGGCCGCGAGCAGGCGGGCTTCCTGGCCGAACGCGTCGACGAGGCCAGCACCACGGCGACGCTCCTGCCGCTGGGCAAGGTCGTCTCCCCCCACCGGGTGCTGACACCCGAGGTCCTGGCACTCGCGACGGCGGTCGCGGCGCGGTCCGTCGGCACGGTGAGCGACGTCCTGCGCTCCGCCGTGCCGCCGCGCATGGCCCGCGTCGAGGCCGAGTTCCCTTCCGGCACGGCCGACGGCGCCGAGCCCGTCGCGGCGGGCCCATCGTCCGGCAGCTTCCGGCGCTACCCGAGCGGCCCCGCCTTCCTCCAGCACCTGGCGGCCGGGGAGTCACCCCGGGCCGTCCTCACGAGCCTGGGCGGCTTCGGTGCGAGGGCCTGGACGGAGGAGATCGCCGACGCCGTGGCGGTCGCGGCGGTCTCGGGGCGGGGCTCCGTGGTCGTCGTGCCCGACCAGCGCGACCTCGCGCGCGTGGAGGCAGTCCTCACGGCCCGGCTCGGCGGCGCCGCCGTCGCCCGCCTGACGGGGGAGGACGGTGCCACGCCGCGGTACCGCAACTTCCTGCGTCTCCTCACGGGCACGGCGACCGTCGCGGTGGGCACGCGCTCCGCCGCGTACGCCCCCGTGCGCAACCTCGGCCTGCTCTGCCTGTGGGACGACGGCGACGACCAGCACATCGAGCAGCGTGCACCCTACCAGCACGTCCGCGACGTGCTGCTCCTGCAGGCCGAGCACGAGGGTGCCGCGGTACTGCTCTCCTCCTTCGCCCGGACCACCGAGTCCCAGCGCCTCGTCGACACGGGCTGGGCGCGCCATCCAGGCGGACCGCGCCGAGGTGCGCCGGTCCACGCCACGCGTCGTCCACGCGGCCGACGCCTACCAGATGGAACGGGACCCGCTGGCCGCGCAGGCCCGGATCCCGCACGCCGCCTGGGCCGCGGCGCAGGCGGGGCTCCGGCACGGCCCCGTGCTGCTGCAGGTCGCGCGGACCGGGTTCTCGCCGGCGCTGGCGTGCGACCGGTGCCGCCATCCGGCCCGCTGCTCCGCCTGCGCCGGACCGCTGTCCCAGGCGGGACGGGATGCCCCCCTGGTGTGCCGCTGGTGCGGGCGGCCGGACAACTCCTGGTCGTGCGCCGAGTGCGGCGGCACGCGGGTTCGGGCGACCGCCGCGGGTGCCACCAGGACCGCGGAGGAACTGGGAAGGGCGTTCCCGGGCGTGCCGGTCATCTCCTCGGCGGGCGAGCACATCGTCGACGCCGTCCGCGACGTCCCCGCCGTCGTCGTCGCGACGCCCGGCGCCGAACCCGTGGCCCCCGGGGGCTACGCGGCCGTCATCCTCCTCGACGGCAACGCCCTGCTGAGCCGCGAGTCGCTGCGCGCGGGCGAGGACGCCCTCCGACGGTGGTTCTCGGCGGCGATCCTCGCCCGTCCGTCCACGGCAGGCGGCACGGTGGTGATCACGGGTGACGACGACGTCGCCGTGGGTCACGTGGTGCGCTGGGATCCTGCGGGCGCCGCCGCCCGCGAGCTCGTCGAGCGGCAGGAGCTCGGGCTACCTCCGGCCGTGCGGTACGCGGTGCTGACGGGGACCCGGGAGGCCCTCATCCACTTCCTCGAGGGCGTCGAGACCGAGGGGGCCCCGCGCGTCGTGGGCCCGGCCCCTGTTCCGCCCGATGTGCGCCGGGATGCGATGCTCGCCGCGCGTGCCGCCGCCGCCGCAGGGCGCGGCGCGGACCAGCCGGGGCGGGCGGCGACGGAGGCCCTGGCAGGCCGGGGCTCCCATCGCGTCCTGCTGTTCTTCCCCTACCGCGCCGCTGCCGGCATCACGCGGCAACTGCGCGCACGCCGGGCCACGCTGTCGGCCAGGCGGACGGGCGATCCCGTCCACATCCGGCTCGATGCGCTGGACGTGCTCTAGGCCGCCCGGGTCACCTGCCCTGGGCGGCCTGCGTCACGGCGGGGGAACGCAGCGCCAGCCCTCGGAATCGACCTCGATCACGAGGGGGGCGACGGCCGCCATCCCCTGGCTCCGCAGCGCCTCCTCGATGTCCGGCGACGGTGCCGCGACCACGAAGGTCTCGCCACGGTACAGGTCAGCCGTCGCGTTCACGAGGGCCACGAGGGCCTCGTGTCCGCGGCACTCGAAGCGCCCGGCGACCGGCAGGCGGGCCAGCCACGACGGCGGGCTCACCGCGTCGCCGACGAGGACGGCCGTCGCCGGGCACTGGAGATCCATGTCAGGAGCCTGCCGGGGCGAGCGGGCGGGGCCCCGCCGCTCCCGGTCCGGAGACACGCGGTGTGGGGATACCCGGTCCGGAAACCCGTGGCCGTGGGGTCCGTCCGGCGACGCGCACCGTCACCCGACCGGCACCCCGTCCTCCGGCTTCGGCGCCGGTCGGGTGCGCCCGCGTCGCCGTCGTCGGGCGTACTCGGCCACGGCACGCCGGCAGGCGCGCCGCAGCTGCTCCGCGGACACGTCCCACGAATAGCTTCCCGCGCGCTCGAGCCCGGCGCGGGACGCTTCGGCCCACCGCGCCGGTTCCTCGAGGCTCCGCACGGCCGCCGCCACGTCCTCCGGGTCCCCGGGATCGACGAACAGGGCCGCGGCGCCCCCGACCTCGCGGAAGATCGGGATGTCGCTCGCGACGACGGGTGTGCCGGTGGCCATCGCCTCGATGATGGGCAGGCCGTAACCTTCCGCCCGGGACAGCGTGAGCAGGGCCGTCGAGTCGTGGAGCAGGTCCTCGTACTCCGCATCCGTCACGCCCCCGTGGAAGACGACGCGCTCCGCGTCGGGCGCCAGGTCCGTCAGTTCGGCGCGGCGTTCGGGCGTGATGCGGCTGAGCAGGTGGAGCGTGTGCCCGGGCAATAGGGCCATGGCGCGGACGAGGGTCTCGACGTTCTTGTACGGCATGAAGGAGCCCATGTAGAGCAGCGACGATGAGCGCGGTGCGTCGGGGTCCCGCCGGCGTTCCGTCGGCTGCGGGGCGTTGCCGACGAGCAGGACGGGCCGGCGGGTGAGCCTGTGCTCCACCATGAGGGCCGCGGTGGTGTCGGAGATCGTCGCGACCACGTCCGCCCGGTCGAGCAGCAGGCGCTGCGGCCAGTAGGCGAGGTGGTACAGCCGCCAGAGGAGGCGCACCGGGAGGGGGAGGAAGGACGGCGGCATGGGGTTCTGGTAGTAGATCAGGTCGTGCAGCGTGAGGACGAGCGGGTAGGTGCGGCCCCACGAGCCCATGGTCTGCATGGGGCACACGACGACGTCGGGCCGGAGGCGGTTGATGCGCCGGGCGACGAACAGTTCGGCGGGGGAGAGCGGGCTGTTGATCAGCACGGACGGCACGTCGGGCAGGAGGGCCAGCTGCCGGGGATCGCTGATGAGCATGACGACGTCGTCCGTCTCCGCGAGCGCGGCGATCAGGCTCGCGCCGTACCGGCTGATGCCGTCGTGGTGGTCGGTGCGCGTGAAGCGCGCGTCGAACAGGATCCTCATGGGGCTGTGTCCTCCAGGAACTTCTCGATGATCAGCGCCGCTTCGCGCGGCTTCTCGTAGTGCACCAGGTGCCCGACGTCCGTGATGACCTCGAGCCGCGCGTGCGGGATGAGCGCTGCGAGTTCGCGCTGGCTCGCCACCGAGCCGATGTCGTCCCGATCCGCCGCGATGAGCAGGACGGGCATCCCCAGGTCCGCGGCTCGGTCCCGCACGGTGCCCGAGATCGAGGCCCGGAACGCCTCCAGGACCACCCGCCGATCCGCGAAGGCGCTGAAGTAGGCGTCGTGCTGCCCGTGGATCCAGCGCCGGAGCTTCCGGTCCTTCGTCTTGGCCATGAAGATGCTCATGCCGCGGACGATCGCCGGATTCGCCAGGAGGGCGCGTCCGGCCGCCTCGGGCAGGCGGTCGGCCGCCACGTAGTATCCCTCGGCGATCCGGGAGGCGGTACGGCTGGGTCCCTCGAGGGCCGGAGCGCTGATGGGATTGACGAGGATCACATGCCCGGCGAGGCCCGGATCGAGGGCGGCGGCCTCCGCGGCCACGATCGAACCGAACGAGTGGCCGAGCAGGACGGGCGCGTCCGGGGCGAGGAGCCGGGTGCAGTGGCTGATGAAGCGGGCGTAGGTGGCCACGTCATGCGTGCCGGCCAGCGCCTGGCCCTGCCCGAAACCGGGCAGGTCCGGCAGGATGACGCGGTGCCGGGGCAGCTCCTCGACGAGGCGCAGCAGGCCGTGGTGGTCGCCCCGGAAGCCGTGAACCATGACGACCTCCGCGCGGCGTGCCTCGCCGGGTCCCGCGACGGCGGGATAGTCCCAGATCCGCTGCAGGGTGCCCTCCCACCGCAGGGTCCGGACGATGGCATCGCGCATCAGCCGACCCGGTCGGGGTGCGAGCCGAACCGCTGCTCCCGGTCCAGCGCGTCGAGGGCCCCGACCTGTCCGTCGTCGAGCGCGAACCCGAAGATGTCCAGGTTGGAGCTGATGCGCTCCGACGAACTGGCCTTCGGGATCGTGAGGATTCCCCGCTGCAGGTGCCAGCGCAGGATCACCTGGGCCGGTGTCCGCCCGAGGTCGGCCGCGATGCGACCGACGACGGCGTCCTGCAGGACGTTGCCGCGGCCGAGGGGGCTCCATGCCTGCGTGGCGATGCCGTGCTGCTCGTGGAAGGATCGCAGGTCGCGCTGCTGCAGGTAGGGGTGGAGTTCGATCTGGTTGAGGACCGGCACGACGCCGGTCTCGGCGAGCAGCCTCTCGAGGTGCGGCTGCTGGAAGTTGGAGACGCCGATGGACCGGACGCGTCCGTCGGCGCGCAGGCGTTCGAGGGCCCGCCACGTCTCGACGTAGAGCCCCTTCGACGGGCAGGGCCAGTGGATGAGGTAGAGGTCGAGCTCCTCGAGGCGCAGCCGCCGCATCGTCGCGTCGAAGGCGCGCAGTGTGGCATCGAAGCCGTGGTCGTCGTTCCACACCTTCGAGGTCACGAAGAGGTCCGCGCGGTCGCCGGTCTCGAGGTAGGCGCGGGCGGCCGCTCCGACACCCACCTCGTTGCCGTAGAGGGCGGCCGTGTCGAGGAGGCGGTACCCGGCGTCCAGCGCCGTCGAGCAGAGCCGGGCGGTGTCCTCGGGCGGGACCTTGTAGACGCCGTACCCGACGACGTCGATCGATGTCCCGTCGGTGAGGGTGGCGCGGGGGACGGAGGAGGTCATGGGGGAACTCTACCGAGGTCGCCCTGTGGCCGGCGCCGCCTCACCCGGTCCTGCGCGTCGTCCGGCGGGGGTCGATGGCCTCGAGGATCAGTCCCAGGCCGTGGTCGAACTCGTCCCCGAAGTCGTAGCCGGGCTGCAGCACGATCCCGGTGGCGATCTCCATCATCCAGGGGTACTGGCCGCCCGCGAACTGTTCCATGATCGGTGCCGCCACGTCGGGGACGGACTCGGCACCGCTGAGCGGCAGGGCGGCCTCCTGCAGGGCGAAACCGTAGAGGTAGCTGTCGAGCAGCGCGTAGGCGTGGGCGGTGGCTTGGAGCGTGAATCCGCCCCTTCGCAGCGTGCCCAGGGTCGCGTCGTGGTGCCGCAGCGTCGCCGGCCCCGGGCTGGTCCGCGATTCGAGCAGCCCCACGGCCCAGGGATGGCGGCGCAGTACCTCCCGCATCGAGCGCGCGCGGGTGAGCATCTCCTCGCGCCACGGGTTGCCGATCACCGGCAGGTGGACCTCCGCGAAGACGGGGTCCACGATGCCGTCCAGGATCTGCTCCTTGTTGGCGACGTGGTAGTAGAGGCTCATCGGTCTGCTGCCGAGTTCCTGTGCGAGTGTGCGGATGGTCAGGCCGGCGATGCCGTCCCGGTCCGCCAGGGCGAGCGCGCACTGCAGCACCCGCTCGCGCGACAGCGGCGCCCGGTCGCCCGCTCCTGTCCGTGCACCCATGCCGCTCCTGCCCCTCGTCTTTTCGTACAGTGTACGATACGGTGCTCGCAGGCGGGACCGCGCAGGGCGGACGCCGGGGAGGCGACCATGCAGGAATCGATCGGCGGCACGACGACCAGCGGGACCATGAGGGCGGTCGTCCATTCCGCCTATGGCGGCCCGGGCGTGCTCGGGCTGCGGGACGTGCCGGTGCCCGCGGTCGGGCCGGGGGAAGTGCTGGTTCGGGTACGGGCCGCGGGGGTGGACCGGGGCGCCTGGCACATGATGACCGGCCTGCCGTACCTGGGAAGGCTCGCCTTCGGACTCCGCGGCCCGAGGCATCCCGTCCTCGGCATGGATGTCGCGGGCGTGGTCGTCGCGGTCGGCGGGCAGGTGTCACGCTTCGCCGTCGGCGACGAGGTGTTCGGCGTCGGACGCGGGACGTTCGCGGAATTCGCGACGGCGGCGGAGGGAGCCCTCGTCCGCAAGCCCGCGCCCCTGTCCTTCGCCGAGGCAGCCGCCGTACCCGTCTCGGGTGTCACGGCGCTGCGGGCGCTGCACGACGTCGGGAGGGTACGCGAGGGGCAGCAGGTGGCGATCCTCGGGGCATCGGGTGGTGTCGGCAGTTTCGCCGTGCAACTCGCCCGGGCGGCAGGAGCGCAGGTCACCGCCGTCTGCAGCGGCGCGAAGGCGGGGTACGTGCGCTCGCTGGGCGCCCATTGCGTTCTCGACTACGCCGAGCGGGACTTCGCCGACGGCAGGACGGCGTTCGATCTCGTGGTCGACATCGGCGGCAGCCCGTCGGTGGCCCGCCTGCGCCGTGCCCTGGCGGGCGACGGCACCGCTGTGATCGTCGGTGGCGAGGGCGGCGGGAACCTGACCGGCGGGCTGAACCGCCAGCTCGGCGCCGTCGCGCTGTCCCCGTTCGTCCGCCAGCGCCTGGCGATGATGTTCGCTCGGGTGCGGGCAGGCGACCTCGAGCGGCTCGTGGACCTGATCGGGAGCGGATCCGTCGTGCCGAGCATCGACCGGGTCCTCCCGCTGGCGCGCGCGGCCGAGGCCCTCGAGCGCCTCGCGTCGGGTGCCGTACGGGGCAAGCTGGTCCTCACGGTGTAGCTCCGGACGGGCTCCCGACCCTCATGCGTGGACGAGGCGCCGGGCGCAACCCTCGTCCAGGATCAGATCGGTCGCGAGTCCGGCGGCGAGTGCCCCCCGGAGACCGTCGATCTTCGATTCGCCCGACACGACGCAGATGCGGCGCTGCACCGCCCGCAGGTCGTCGAGGTTGGGACCGGTGCTGCGCGTGTTGAGCAGGATGTCGCGGTGCGTGCCGTCCGCACGGAAGAACATCGTGGCCACGTCGCCGACCACCCTGTCGGTCTCCAGGGTCTCGAGGTCCTCGCGGTCGAGGTAGCCGCCGCTGTAGACATGGCTCGGGATGCCTGCGCCGATGGAGCCGACGCCGAAGATCGCCATGGTCATGCGACGCTGCAGGTCGAGGATGCGGCGCACGCTGCGCTCCTCCCACATCGCCGTCTTGGTGGCCGCATGGTCGAAGAACGCGGGGACGGGGAACTGCTCCACGCGTGCGCCGTAGGCCTGCCCGAAGCGGCGCAGGATCTCGCTCGCGTAGGTGATGCCCGTGGTCTGGGTGTTGCCGGCCCCGTTCAGCTGCACGATCGCGCTGTCGTGGGTCTGCTTGCGGGTCAGGTGGTGGCTGACGGCGCTCAGGGTGGACCCCCAGGCCACGCCGATGATCGCGTTCGAATCCACGAGCGGCCCGATGGTACGGGCGGCCTGGATGGCCACGCGGTCGAGCACCTCCGAGTCGTTCCCCGAGTCCGCGACGGGCACCACGTGCGCCTCGACGCCGAACCTGCGGCGGATCTGCTGCTCCAGGGCAGGGGCCCGCTCGGACGGGTTGTTGACCTGGATCTGCACCAGCCCGGTCTCCCGTGCCATGGACAGCAGGCGGGAGACGGTGGATCGTGACGTGCGCAGTTCGCGGGCGATCGCGTTCATGGTGAGGTCCTGCAGGTAGTACATCTGGGCGGCACGCAGGGCGTCCCGCGACCGATTGCCCTGGAACTGGTCGGGGGCGCCGGGGTCCCGTGCGGAAGTACCACTCGTCGTCGTCATGCCGCCAGTCTGGACCGCTCCTGCACGTTTGTGCAATCCGGTTGACTGTTATTTCCAGCGCTCGAAGAATGGACAGTGCAGTACCCATTTCGAACATCGAGGTTACGGAGTAGTCCCTTGAGCATTCCAGCCGGCCGGACCGACGGTGAAGGCACCACAACTTCTACCCGCACCGCGGTGCAGGAGCTCAGGGACAACCCCCGGGCCTCCGTGCTCATCATCGGCGGCGGCATCAACGGGGTCGGGACCTTCCGCGACCTCGCACTGCAGGGCATCGACGTCGCACTGGTGGAGCGCGGCGACTACTGCCAGGGTGCATCGGGTGCGTCCTCGCACATGATCCACGGCGGCATCCGCTACCTGGAGAACGGCGAGTTCCGCCTCGTCCGCGAATCCGTGATCGAGCGCAACGCACTGATGCGGATCGCACCGCACTACGTGAAGCCGCTGCAGACCACGATCCCGATCTACACCACGTTCTCCGGCATCCTCTCGGCTCCCATGCGCTTCCTGACCCACCGCCAGGGCAAGCAGGTGGAGCGCGGCGCCGTCCTCATCAAGGCCGGCCTCACCATGTACGACTTCTTCTCCCGCGACGGCGGCAACGTCCCCCGCCACTCCTTCGTCGGCCGCAAGAAGGCGCTCGCCGCCATGCCCGATCTGCGCAAGGACATCAAGTACGCGGCGACCTACTTCGACGCGTCGGTCCACAATCCGGAACGCCTGACCCTGGACGTGCTGCGCGACGGGCACGTCGCCAACCCGGCCGCCCGCGCCGCGAACTACGTCAGCGCCATCGGCAACACCGAGGACGGCGTCCTCCTGCGCGACGAGCTCACCGGCGAGACCTTCCCCTTCCAGGCCGACGTCGTCGTGAACGCCACCGGCGCCTGGACGGACGGCACCAACGCCGTGCTCGGCGCGGAGACCCGGTTCATGGGCGGCACCAAGGGATCGCACATCGTGCTGGACCACCCGGAACTGCTCCGCGCCTGCAACGGCACGGAGATCTTCTTCGAGCACGTCGACGGCCGGATCGTGCTGATCTACCCCATGGGCGACCGCGTCCTCGTCGGCACCACCGATATCGACGTCGACGTCACCGAGCAGGCCGTGTGCACGGACGAGGAGATCGACTACTTCTTCGAACTGATCGGACACGTCTTCCCGGACATCGAGGTGACGCAGGACCACATCGTGTACAGCTTCTCCGGGGTCCGGCCCCTGCCCCGCCACGACGAGACGCAGCCTGGCTTCGTGTCCCGCGACTACCGCATCGAGAAGCGCGAGGAGACGCTCGGCGGCCGGTCCGTCACCACCCTGAGCCTCGTGGGCGGCAAGTGGACCACGTTCCGCGCACTGTCGGAGCACCTGACCGACGACACCCTGGCCGCCCTCGGGGCCGAGCGCAGGACGTCGACCGCAGGTGTCGCGATCGGCGGAGGCAAGGACTTCCCGACGGACGAGGCGGCCGAGCGGGCCTGGATCAGGGCGGCCGTCCGTCCGGGCTACGACGAGGCCCGCGTACAGGTCCTGCTGACCCGTTACGGGACCCGGGCGAAAGACGTCCTCGAATACCTCGCGGAAGGCCCCGACAGGCTGTTTAATTCCACGCAGGAACTGAGTACGCGAGAGCTCGCCTACATGGTGGAGCACGAGCAGATCGGCCACCTGATCGACGTCCTGATTCGCCGTACATCGCTTGCCTTCCGGGGACTCGTCTCCGAGGAGCTGCTCGCAGAGCTTGCCGAGACCCTGGCCCCGTTGCTGGGCTGGACCGTAGCGGAATCCGCAGCGGAGATCGAGCTCGCCGAGAAGGTCCTCGCCGATGCCCACCGGGTGCAGGTCAAGAGCCTGACCGCGTAGCGGCTCCCGCCGCGACGGGTCGAACCGCTGTCCGAGACAGCGGAGCAGTGCCAACGGCAGTGGCTGCCGGGGGGGATCAACGCGTGCCGTCGAGGCGGCGGCACGCGTCAATAAATGAATAGATAGAGGAGTCAATGATGTCTCTGGAAGTGTTTGTCGCCGAAATGTTCGGCACGATGCTGCTGCTGTTGCTCGGTACGGGTGTGGTCGCGAATGTCGCGCTCGCCAGGACCAAGGGCAACAACGGCGGCTTCCTCATGGTCAACTTCGGCTGGGGCCTCGCCGTCTTCGCCGGCGTCTACGTGGCAGCCCTGTCGGGCGCCCACCTCAACTTCGCGGTCACGGTCGGTCTGTGGGTCAATGGCGACACCGCCGAATTCGCTCCGGGGGTGGACAAGAACTTCGTCAACGCGATGGCCTACCTGGCGGCGCAGATGATCGGTTCGATCCTCGGTGCCGTCCTGTGCTGGCTCTCCTACAAGCAGCACTTCGACGAGGAGCCGGATCCCGCCAACAAGCTGGGGGTCTTCTCCACCGGGCCCGCCATCCGCTCCTACGGCTGGAACCTCGTGACCGAGATCATCGGCACCTTCGTGCTCGTGTTCGTCATCCTGTCCTTCGGCCCCACCTCGACGGGCCTCGGCCCCCTCGCGGTCGCCCTGCTCGTCGTCGGCATCGGCGCCTCGCTCGGCGGGCCGACCGGCTACGCCATCAACGCGAACCGCGACCTGGGACCCCGTATCGCCCACGCCATCCTGCCGATCAAGGGCAAGGGCAGCAGCGACTGGGGTTACGCCTGGGTGCCGATCGTGGGCCCGATCGTCGGCGGCGTCCTCGCCGGCATCCTGGTCCAGATCATCTCGTTCCCCGCACCTGCCGCCTAGGCTCCAGCACGACCGGGCGGCTGTGCGAAGCCGCCGCTCGAAGACGTCCATCCAATGAAGGAGTAAGACATGTCGCAGCAGTACGTCATCGCCATCGACCAGGGCACCACGTCCAGCAGGGCCATCGTGTTCGACCACAAGGGCGATATCGTCTCGTCCGGCCAGAAGGAGCACGAGCAGATCTTCCCGAAGGCCGGCTGGGTCGAGCACGACCCCGCCGAGATCTGGGGCAACACCCGCGAGGTCATCGGCACCGCCCTCTCCAGGGCCAACCTCACGCGCCACGACATCGCAGCCGTCGGCATCACCAACCAGCGCGAGACCGCCGTCGTCTGGGACAGGACCACCGGGAAGGCCGTCTACAACGCGATCGTCTGGCAGGACACGCGTACGCAGAACATCGTGGACGAGCTGGCGCAGGACGGCGGCGTCGAACGCTACAAGGCCAAGGTGGGCCTGCCGCTGGCCACCTACTTCTCCGGCACGAAGATCAAGTGGATCCTCGACAACGTCGACGGGGCACGCGAGAAGGCCGAAGCCGGCGACCTCCTGTTCGGCAACACCGACTCCTGGGTCACCTGGAACCTGACGGGCGGCACCGACGGCGGTGTGCACATCACCGACGTCACCAACGCCTCGCGCACGCTGTTCATGGATCTCGAGACCCTGTCCTGGGACGAGTCGATCCTCGCCGACTTCGGCGTGCCGGTCTCGATGATGCCCGAGATCCGCTCCTCGTCCGAGGTCTACGGCACGGTGCACACCTCGCAGCTCCTGCGCGAGACGCCGGTGGCCGGCATCCTCGGCGACCAGCAGGCGGCGACGTTCGGCCAGGCCGCCTTCGACAAGGGCGGCGCGAAGAACACCTACGGCACCGGCAACTTCATGATCGTCAACACCGGCGAGGAGATCGTCCACTCCAAGAACGGCCTGCTCACGACGGTCTGCTACCGGCTCGGGGACGCGAAACCCGTCTACGCGCTCGAGGGTTCGATCGCCGTCACCGGTTCACTCGTGCAGTGGCTCCGTGACAACCTCGGCATCATCAAGAGCGCCCCCGAGGTGGAGCAGCTCGCCACCACCGTCGACGACAACGGCGGCGTCTACATCGTGCCCGCGTTCTCGGGACTCTTCGCGCCGTACTGGCGCGCCGATGCACGCGGTGCCATCGTCGGCATGACCCGCTTCGTGAACAAGGGCCACATCGCCCGTGCGGCCCTGGAGGCCACGGCCTTCCAGACCCGCGAGGTGCTGGACGCGGCGAACGCCGATTCCGGCGTGAACATGGAGGACCTCCGGGTCGACGGCGGGATGGTCGCCAATGACGCCCTGATGCAGTTCCAGGCCGACATCCTCGGCATCCCCGTCATCCGACCGAAGGTCACGGAGACCACCGCGCTCGGCGCCGCCTACGCCGCCGGCCTCGCCGTCGGCTTCTGGAAGGACACCGACGAGCTCGCCACCAACTGGGCGGAGGACAAGCGCTGGGACCCGGCCATGGACGAGGCGGAGCGGGAGCGCCAGCTGCGACTGTGGAAGAAGGCCGTCACGAAGACCTTCGACTGGGTCGACGAGGACGTGCGCTAGCGCCGACCCCTCCACCGAACAGGGCGCGCCCGGTCCGCAGCAGACGGACCGGGCGCGCCCCGTTCCACGCGGCGCATCCGTCGGTACGGCTCGCACTGCTAAAGTGAACGCATGCCCCGAGCCCTCCTCCTTACCTAGCCGCACGGCATCCACCGTGCGGCGGCCCCTCCTGGATGTGAGGGGCTTTTGTGTGTCCGGCGCCGGACACCGCAGGCAGGCGCGGGTTCCCGCGGACGAGCAGTACCAGAGCAGGACGACGTTCCACCGACAGGACAGGTCAACACACAGTGAGCATCAACCCCGAGGGCGCTCAGCCGGACGAGAACACCTACGACTTCTCCGCCATCGAGGCGAAGTGGCCGGCGGTCTGGGAGCGGCTGCAGGCGTTCGCGCCCGCCGACGACGGCACGCGCGAGCGGCGCTACGTGCTCGACATGTTCCCGTACCCCTCCGGCGACCTCCACATGGGCCACGCCGAAGCATTCGCCATGGGCGACGTCGCGGCGCGCGCTTCTACCGCCAGAAGGGCTTCGACGTCCTGCATCCGATCGGCTGGGACTCGTTCGGCCTGCCCGCCGAGAACGCCGCGATCAAGCGCAACGCGCATCCGGCCGAATGGACCTACGCGAACATCGAGACGCAGGCGCACTCGTTCAAGCGGTACGCCATCAGCGCGGACTGGAGCCGGCGGCTGCACACCTCGGACCCCGAGTACTACCGCTGGACGCAGTGGCTCTTCGTCCGGTTCTTCCGGAAGGGCCTCGCGTACCGCCGGAACTCGCCCGTCAACTGGTGCCCGAAGGACCAGACCGTGCTGGCGAACGAGCAGGTCATCAACGGGGCCTGCGACCGCTGCGGGACGATGGTCACGAAGAAGAACCTGAACCAGTGGTACTTCAAGATCACCGACTACGCCGACCGCCTGCTGGACGACATGGAGCAGCTCAAGGGCCACTGGCCCGAGCGGGTGCTCGCCATGCAGCGCAACTGGATCGGCCGCTCCGAAGGCGCGCACGTGCACTTCCGGATCGAGGCCGACGGCGACCTGCCGGAGCGGGACGTCACCGTCTTCACCACACGGCCCGACACGCTTTACGGGGCGACGTTCTTCGTCGTCGCCGCCGACGCGGACCTGGCGCTGGACCTGATCACGCCGGACCGGCGCGCGGCCCTGGAGCAGTACCGGGAACAGGTCAAGGGACTGTCGGAGATCGAGCGGCAGGCCACGGAACGCGAGAAGACCGGCGTCTTCACCGGCCGTTACGCCGTGAACCCGCTGAACGGGGAGAAGCTGCCCGTGTGGGCCGCCGACTACGTGCTGGCGGACTACGGCACCGGAGCCATCATGGCCGTCCCCGCGCACGACCAGCGCGACCTCGACTTCGCACGGGCGTTCGACCTGCCGGTCCGCACCGTCGTCGACACCGGTGCGCAGGACGCCGGGCTGACCGGCATCGCCACGACGGGCGAAGGAACGCTCGTGAACTCCGGCGAGCTGACCGGGCTGGACAAGGCGACCGCCATCCGCCGGGCTGTCGAGCTCGTCGAGGCGCAGGGAACCGGTGAGCACACCATCAACTACCGCCTGCGGGACTGGCTGCTCTCCCGGCAGCGCTTCTGGGGGACGCCGATCCCGATCATCCACTGCCCGTCCTGCGGTGAGGTACCGGTTCCGGACGACCAGCTGCCGGTCACCCTGCCCGAGGGACTGCGCGGCGAGGCGCTGGCGCCCAAGGGCACGTCGCCGCTGGCCGCCGTCGAGGAGTGGGTGAACGTGCCCTGCCCCGACTGCGGCGGCGCCGCGAGGCGTGACACCGACACCATGGACACCTTCGTCGACTCGTCGTGGTACTACCTGCGCTTCGTGGACCCGCAGCTGGACAGCGCGCCGTTCGACACCGAGGCCGTGAACCGCTGGCTGCCCGTCGGCCAGTACGTCGGCGGCGTCGAGCACGCGATCCTGCACCTGCTGTACAGCAGGTTCTTCACCAAGGTGCTGTTCGATCTCGGCATGGTCGGCTTCACCGAGCCCTTCAGTGCGCTGCTGAACCAGGGCCAGGTGCTCAACGGCGGCAAGGCCATGAGCAAGTCCCTCGGCAACGGTGTGGACCTCGGCGAGCAGCTGGACCGCTTCGGCGTCGACGCCGTGCGCCTCACCATGGTGTTCGCGTCGCCGCCGGAGGACGACGTCGACTGGGCGGACGTCTCGCCGTCGGGCTCGGCGAAGTTCCTGGCGCGCGCCTGGCGGCTCGGTGGCGACGTGACCAGCGGAGTCGGAACCGATCCGTCGACGGGCGACCGGGCACTGCGCTCGGTGACGCACCGCACCGTGGCGGAGTCCGCGGAGCTCATGGAGGCCAACAAGTTCAACGTCGTCATCGCGAAGCTCATGGAGCTCGTCAATGCGACGCGGAAGGCGATCGACTCCGGCGCCGGCGGCGCCGACCCGGCCGTGCGCGAGGCCTCCGAAGCCGTCGCGATCCTGCTCAGCCTCTTCGCGCCCTACACGGCCGAGGACCTGTGGAGCCGCCTCGGACACGAGGCGACCGTCGCCACGGCGGGTTGGCCCACGGTGGATCCGGGCCTGCTGACCCAGGAGAGCGTCGTCGCCGTCGTCCAGGTGCAGGGCAAGGTGCGGGACCGCCTGACGGTGTCCCCGGACATCGCCGAGGACGAGCTGCGCGAGCTGGCGCTGGCCAGCGAGCAGATCCAGCGCGTGCTGGACGGTCGCGACATCCGCACGGTCATCGTGCGGGCACCCAAACTGGTCAACATCGTCCCGGCGTGATGACTCGTCGGCGGACGGCCCCGGCGCGGACAGGGCGTGCCGGGTGCGCGTAGCCGTCGTCACCGACTCGGCCGCCGGGTTCGCTCCGGAGTGGAGCGCTCCCGGTGGCCTGGCCGACGGCGTGGCGGTGGTCGCCATGCCGGTACTGGTCGGTGCCGACATCCTGACCGGTGAGCACGACGACGTCACCGCTCCGCTCATGGTCGCCCTGGCCGCGGGCACGACCGTGCGCACGTCGCGGCCGTCCCCCGGCCAGTTCGACGCCGTGTACGGCCGCCTCGCCGAGGAGGGGTACGACGGCGTCGTGTCCGTGCACCTGTCGGGCCTGCTGTCGGGCACGGTCGCCGCGGCCCGTCAGGCGGCCTCCCGCGCGACGATCCCCGTCGAGGTCATCGATGCACGGACGGCGGGCATGGCGCAGGGCCGGGCGGCCCTCGCGGCGCAGGCGGCGCGCGCAGGGTGCGGACCTGCAGGCGGCTGCGGCCGCGGCGGCCATGGCCGCGCGTGCGTCCGCCCTGTACTTCTACGTCCCCAGTGTGGAGCAGCTCCGCCGCGGAGGCAGGATCCCGGCGGCCGCGGGCTGGCTGGGCGCCCTCCTGTCCGTCCGGGTGATCCTCCATGTCCAGGGCGGGCGCCTGGTCCCCCTCGAGCGCATGCGGTCGGCGGCGCGCGGGATGGCGCGGCTCCAGGAACTGGTGGAGGCCGACGTCGCCGCACGCGCAGGCGGCGTCCTGCTGACCGTGCACCACTTCGGTAACGAGGACGAGGCGACGGCCCTCGCCGGGCGCCTCGAGGCGGTGGCAGGAGAAGGGCAGGTGTCGACCGCCCCGTGCCCGTCCGTCCTCGCCGCGCACGCCGGGCTCGGCGTCGTGGCGGTGACCGTCAGCCCCGGCTGACCGTCGGCAGGAGATGTTCCGGGTGGATCGCCGTCGGCGCGATATCCACATAGCGCTCCGGGACCTGATCGAGGTGGCGTCCCGCTCCTAACGTTGCCGGATGGGACAGCACCGATGGCCGACTGCCGGCCACGCAGGGGAGTCAGGCGTCCGTGCCTCCGCGGCCGGGCGGGCCGGTCCGGCAGATGGCAGCGCGGCGGACGCACCACTTCCGGGGGCCGGACGCGAGGAAGCGCCGGACACCCCGGCCGTCCGGGCTGCCCGGCGGGAGGAGGCCGTCCCCGCGGCGGACACGTACCCTGGCGACCACCGGCAGACCGTTCCGACCGGTGTCCAGTGGCGCGTCGCCCGCTCGGCGGCACTCGTCTTCGTCGGGGTGGCACTGGCGATCGGCGCAGCGCTCTTCCTCGTGCGGAGCTCCGAGCCGTCCGCGGCTGCGGTGTCGGTGCAGCTCGACGGCGGAGCATCGGAGAATGCCGCCGACCCGACTGCTCGGCGCGGAGCTGCCGGTGACGGAGGCGCTGGCGATGGAGGCGCTGGTGACGGAGCCGCAGGGACCGCTACGGGCCCGGGCGGGCCGGGCGGCGCGGACGGCACGGATGGAGCAGGCCCGGGGCTCCCCGGTGAGGAACCGACGCATGAGTTGACCGACCGGCCAGGGAGTCCTCCTGGCGTTCCGGGCGGTACCGCGGGCGGAGCGCAGGGGAGGATCATCGTCTACGTCACGGGAGCGGTCGCAGCGCCCGGAATCGTCACGGTCCCGTCCGGTACGCGCCTGTTCGACGTCATCGACAGGGCAGGTGGTGCGCTCCCCGAGGCCGACCTCGAAGGGATCAACCTCGCTGCGACGCCGTCCGACGGGCAGCACCTCCACGTCCTCGCCGTCGGCGAGGAACCGCGGATCATGCAGGACCTCCCCGGGGCCTCGCCCGTCCCGCAGCCCGCGGGTTCGCAGGCCGGCGATCCCGCCGGCAGTCCCGGCGGCGGAGGTGCACCTGCCGGAAGCCCGGGCGCGATCGACATCAATACCGCGACCCTCGCCGAGATCGAGCTGCTGCCACGCGTCGGTCCGGTGCTCGGACAGCGCATCATCGACTGGCGGACGGAGCACGGGCCGTTCGGCCAGGCGGCCGACATCGACGCCGTGCCGGGTATCGGACCGGCGATGCTGGAAGGGATCCTCCCTCTCATCGTGGTGCGGTGAGGCACGACGGCGGAGGTCCCGGCCGAGCAGCAGCGGCTGATCCGTCGGGAGGATTCGTGCGGGGACCGGACCATCGCGGGCGGTACGACGCTCCGTCGCGGTGGCACGGCGACCTGCGCCTCGTGCCGTCCGCAGCGGCTGCGTGGACGGCCGCCGCCGTCGCGATCCAGGGCGGGGCGGTCGGAGCGACGGCTGCAGGGCTCCTGGCCGGGGCCTGTGCACTGATGCTGTCCTGTCTCGCGGTCATCGTGCCGGGCCGACGTCGTGGGTGGACGCTGCTGCCCGGCCAGATGCTTGCCCCCGCGGCCGCGCTGACCCTGGTGTTGCTGTCGGCCGGCGGCAGCCTCGCCCGTGCCGAGGCGGGACCGGTGGACGAGGCGCTCGACGGCGGCGTCCCCTTCGCCGCTGTCCTGCGCATCTCGGCAGAACCGTCCTCGTCGGGCCCGGGAGCGTTCGGGGGCGGGAACCGCTACCTCGTGGACGCCGAGGTTCTCGGTGGTGTCTTCCGGGGGGAATCCTTCGTGGCGGCGACCCCGTCGTCGTCCTGGCACCGGACGGATGGGCCGGTGTGGGGACCGGCGACACCGTCCGCGTCCTGGGCGCGGTGAAACCCGCGGACCGAGCGGGGCGGGCGGCCGCGATCTTCCTCCCCGCCAGCAAACCGGCGATCGAGGAGGCCCGTGGCTGGCTCGGGTACACGGCCGAGCTGCGAGCCCGGTTCCGGGGCCTCGCCCTCGCCGACGGCCGCGACGGGGGCCTGCTCCCGGGCATGGCGCTGGGCGACCGGACCGGGCTCGCAGCCGACCTCGAGGAGGCCATGCAACGGACCGGCCTGACCCATCTGACCGCGGTGAGCGGTGCCAACTGCTCGTACGTCGTCGCGTTCACCTTCCTCGGACTGCGGGTGCTCCGGCTTCCCCGGGTGCCCGCCGGCATCGGTGCCGTGGTCTCGCTCGTGGCGTTCGTCCTGCTCGTCCGGCCCGAGCCGAGCGTCCTCCGCGCAGCGGTCATGGGGGCGGTCGGGGTGGCTGCCGTCCTCTCGGGCCGGGGCAGGGTCTCCCTGACGCTGCTGATGGTGTCGGTCATCGTCCTCCTCGCCGTGGATCCTTGGCTGTCGGTGTCCTTCGCCTTCCTGCTGTCGGTGGCGGCGACCCTGGGGCTGGTCACGGCCGGCCCCAAGGTCGTCGACACCCTCGGCCTGATGATGCCGCGCCCGGCGGCCCAGCTGCTCGCCATCCCGCTGACCGCCCAGCTCTTCTGCACCCCGATCCTGGTCCTGATCCAGCCCGCCCTTCCCGTGTACTCGCTGCCCGCCAACGTCCTGGTGTCGCCCGTCGTCCCGGCCATCACCCTGGTGGGCATGGTGGCGGTCCTGGCACTCGTCGCGGCCCCCCTGCTCGCGCCGGCCCTCATTGCCACGGCCCAGTGGGGCACCCGCTGGGTGGCAGGCGTCGCCGAGGTCCTCGCAGTCGCTCCTGCCGCGACCCTGCCCTGGTTCCCGGGAGCGCCGGGAGCGGCGGTGGCCGCACTCGGGTCGGTGCTGCTTCTCCTCCTCATGGTCCGCCCGGAGTCGGTCCTCGCCGGCTGGCGGCGTGCCGTCACCGGCACCCGTCCGCGCCCACCCGACCCGCCCGGGCCTGGAACAGCAGGGCGGCCGCCGGCCCGGGCCGGGCGCCGGGCCGTCGCGATCGTCCTTGCCGTCACCCTGGCGACGCTCGCGACCATCACCCTCGTCGAGCGGAGGAGCACAGGATCCTCCACCCGGTGGGCCATCACGATGTGCGACGTCGGCCAGGGCGACGGCATGGTGATCAGGACGTCGACGGAGCACGCACTGGTCGTCGATACCGGGCCCGATCCCGATGCCATGGACCGGTGCCTGGACGCACTGGGGATCGAGGTGATCGACGCACTCGTCATCACGCATCTGCACGACGACCACTACGGCGGGGTGGAAGGGGCGCTGCGTGGAAGGACCGTCTCGGCCCTGTACTACTCGACAGGCGAGGACGGCCTACCGCGTGAGCTGAGCGAGGCGGCGGCACGAGCCGGCGTGGAGGCCGAGCGCCTGACCAGTGCGACCCGGATCGACCTTCCACCCCTCCGGGTGGACGTCCTCTGGCCGCCGGGGGAGGCGCGCCCGGTGGAGGAGAACAACGCGAGCGCCGTCCTCACCGTCGTGGTGCCCACGGCGGAGCGCCCCGTCACGCTCCTCCTCACAGGGGACCTCGAGGAGGACGCCGCCGCGGAGCTCCTCGCCGCGGTCCCGTCCCTGAGGGCCGGAGGAGTGGACATCCTCAAGATCGCCCACCACGGAGCGAGGAACGGGGGGACAGGGATCATCGACGCCGTCTCACCCGCCCTCGCCCTCATCTCTGTCGGCAAGGACAACGACTACGGCCACCCGCATCCCCGCATCCTCGAATCGCTCGACCGCTCCGGCATCGCCGGCGCCCGGACCGACCAACTCGGATCGTTCACCGTGGGTGTCACCGAGGGCAGAATCGAGGTCCACCGGCTCCGGTGACGGAGGTGCCGGTTGGAGCCCCCGCTGCGGCTTTGAGGCAGGAGGGCTCCGTGCAAGAGTAGGAGTGCATTCCGACGGAAGGAACACCCCCGCGTGGCAACGAGATCACCCGCCGGCCGCAGCACCGGCGCGGGCCAGCAGCAACCAGCATCATGGCGCGATGTGCGCCCCGCCGGCGTCGTCCTGCTCTCCGGTCCCGAGGAGTACCTGGCGTCCCGGGCTGCGGAATCGATCCGGGCACAGGTGCGCACGGCGCAGCCCGGAGCGGAACTGGTCTGGTTCGATGCCGGAACCTATGACGCGGGGACCCTGACCATGCAGGCCAGTCCGTCGCTGTTCGGGGACTGGAAGATCATCGAGGTGGCGGGGCTGGCACAGATGAACGATGCGTTCCTGGTCGACGCGCTCGACTACCTCACGGACCCGGCGCCCGATGTCGTCCTGGTGATGCGCCACTCGGGCGGGAACCGTGGGAAGAAGCTGCTCGACGCGATCAAGGCCGCCAGGGCCACCGTCGTCGACTGCCAGCCTCTGAAGAAGGACGGGGAGAAGGCGGAGTTCGTCACCACCGAGTTCCGCCTGGCACGCCGGCGCATCGATCCGGATGCCGTCCGGGCACTCGTCGCCGCGGTGGGTTCGCAGCTCCCGGAGCTGGCGGCAGCCTGCCAGCAGCTCATGGCGGACACCGCGGGCGACATCTCGGCCGAGACGGTGGAGAAGTACTACGGCGGCCGCGTCGAGGCGACCGGCTTCAAGGTGGCCGATGCAGCGCTGGCAGGGCGGACCGCGCAGGCACTGTCCATGCTGCGCCATGCTCTCGCCACGGGGGCGGATCCCGTCCCCATCGTCGCCGCGCTCGCCATGAAGGTCCGCGCCGTCGCGAAGGTTCATGGAGTCCGCGGATCCTCGCTGCAGCTCGCGAAGGATCTGGGGATGGCGCCGTGGCAGGTGGACCAGGCACGCAAGGAGGCCCAGCGTTTCAGCTCCGAGGCCCTGGCCCGCTGCATCCGCGCTCGCCGCAGCCGACGCGCAGGTGAAGGGCGAAGCACGGGATCCCGTGTACGCCGTCGAACGGGCCGTCACCGTCATCGCCCTGGGCGACGGCTGACGCCGCAGGGCCCGGATCAGCGCTGCGGCGGGGCCGGGATCCGGCCGGCGTCGCCGGGCGGTTCCCGGCACCAGATCGCTGCGATCCCGGCCCATTAACGACGTAGGGCCGCCTCCCTGCGGAGGCGGCCCTACGGCGAAGGTTTCGCAGCTCAGAGCGCGTTGACCTTCTTGGAGATCGCGGACTTGCGGTTCGCTGCGTTGTTCTTGTGCAGCACACCCTTGCTGACAGCCTTGTCGAGCTTGCGGCTGGCTGCCTGCAGCGCCGTAGCGGCAGCGTCCTTGTCAGCGCCCTCGACGGCCGTGTTCACGGCGCGGATGGCGGTCTTGAGCTCGGACTTGACCGAGTTGTTGCGCTGCCTCGCCTTTTCGTTGGTGAGGATGCGCTTCTTCTGGGACTTGATATTTGCCACGTATGAGAACTTTCTTTGTATTGCGGACTGGTCGTGAGGGTATTTCGGCCAACCAAGACTGAGCGGCGTGGGGATACCGTATGGCGATCGGCCAAAGTGCCCGAAGACCTGCGCGGACACACAGCTACATAGGTTACCAGAAACGCGCACGGGATCCCGACTCCTGACGCCCTTCCCGGTCGGGCTCCGGCGCCTCGACCGGGAAGAATTTCGACGACCGGGAAGGATTCCGACGGCGGAACGGTGCTGCGGCCGGGACGGCCCCGGACCGGACTAGGGGAGTAGGCGGTCGGGTAGCGCTGCGACCACCTGCTCGAAGCGCGCGCGTGGCAGGACCGCACCTTCACGCCTGATCTCGGCGGGTGCGATCCGCAGCAGGCGGTCGACCTTCACCTCGCTCGGGCGCCCCTGGCGGTCCCAGCCGCCCGTGCCGACATCCACGTACCGGTCGTCGTGGTCGCGGGTGTTGTTCCGGTCCCGGCTCGTCAGCATGAGGCCCAGCAGGTCGCCGCCGTCGCGCCCGATCAGGAGTACCGGGCGGTCCTTGCCCTGCGCCGGGTCGTCCTCGTACGGAACCCACGTCCAGACGATCTCGCCCGGGTCAGGGTTGCCGTCGGCCGACGGCGAATAGGTCAGCACCGCCTTCCGGCGTCGGTCGTCCCCGGAACGAGGGGCCGCTGATGGCACCACCGCCGACCGGGGCCGCCGGGCGCCGGCGGGTCGACGCCGGCCCTGCGCGCCCGTCCGCTTGGCCGGGGTCCCGTCCGAGGTACTGTTCACCGCCCGGACGACGCGGGTCGCGAGGGACAGGAGGGAGCGGACCGTGATCGCCATGCTGGAATCCTAGGCGAGGACCCGCCCGGACCCGGGAACCGGGAGCGGGCGATTCCTGAGCCGTCCGGCCACGTGGGACACTAGGGGGAGTTGAAACGGCGCGAACCAGCCCCGGCCGCCGCCGATGACGGCACGGCGGGAGCCACCTGCCGCCCCCTGTCCCGGAAGAGTGAGGAACCTACGTGTCACCCATGGCCCGCACCGCGCCGGTGCCCGCCGCCACCGATCCGGCGATCATTCGGAATTTCTGCATCATCGCCCACATCGATCATGGCAAGTCCACCTTGGCCGACCGCATGCTCCAGCTCACCGGAGCCGTCGAGCAGCGGGACATGAAGGCGCAGTACCTCGACCGGATGGACATCGAGCGTGAGCGCGGCATCACGATCAAGTCCCAGGCTGTCCGGCTGCCGTGGGAGGTGGACGGCACCTCCTACGCCCTGAACATGATCGACACCCCCGGCCACGTCGACTTCACCTATGAGGTGTCACGCTCGCTCGCGGCGTGCGAAGGGGCGATCCTGCTCGTCGACGCAGCGCAGGGCATCGAAGCCCAGACCCTCGCGAACCTGTACCTCGCGATGGAGAACAACCTCACGATCATCCCGGTCCTGAACAAGATCGACCTGCCCGCCGCGCAGCCGGAGAAGTACGCCGCGGAGCTGGCGAGCCTCATCGGCGGCGAGCCCGAGGACGTCCTGATGGTCTCCGGGAAGACCGGCGTCGGCGTCGAGGCCCTGATGGACAAGATCGTGCGCGACCTTCCCGCCCCGACCGGGGATCCGGATGCGCCGGCCCGCGCGATGATCTTCGACTCCGTGTACGACACGTACCGCGGCGTGGTGACCTACGTCCGCGTCGTCGACGGCAAGCTCAGCCCCCGCGAGCGCATCCAGATGATGTCCACGCGTGCCAGTCATGAACTGCTCGAGATCGGCGTCAGTTCGCCCGAGCCGAAGCCCTCCAAGGGGCTCGGCGTCGGCGAGGTGGGATACCTCATCACCGGTGTGAAGGACGTGCGCCAGTCGAAGGTCGGCGACACCGTCACCAATCTGGCCAAGCCTGCCGCGGAGTCGCTGGGAGGCTACCAGGATCCGAAGCCCATGGTCTTCTCGGGCCTCTACCCGCTCGACGGCACGGACTACCCCGTGCTGCGGGACGCGCTCGCGAAGTTCACCCTGAACGACGCCGCACTCGTCTACGAGCCGGAGACGTCGGCGGCGCTGGGCTTCGGTTTCCGCGTCGGCTTCCTCGGCCTGCTGCACCTCGAGATCACGAGGGAGCGGCTCGAGCGCGAGTACAACCTGGACCTGATCTCGACGGCGCCGAACGTCGAGTACGAGGTTACGCTCGAGGACAAGCGCATCCTGAAGGTCACCAATCCGAGCGAGTACCCGGTGGGCAAGATCGCCGAGGTGCGCGAGCCCATGGTGTCCGCCACGATCCTCGCTCCGTCGGAGTTCGTCGGCGCGATCATGGAGCTGTGCCAGCAGCGCCGCGGCGTCCTCGGCGGCATGGACTACCTGTCCGAGGACCGCGTCGAGATCCGGTACCGGCTTCCCCTGGCGGAGATCGTCTTCGACTTCTTCGACCTGCTCAAGTCGAAGACCCGCGGGTACGGCTCGCTGGACTGGAAGGCCGACGGCGACCAGGTCTCCGACCTCGTGAAGGTGGACATCCTCCTGCAGGGCGAACAGGTGGACGCCTTCAGCGCCATCACCCACCGGGACAAGGCCTACGCCTACGGTGTCATGATGACGGGCAAGCTCCGCGAGCTCATCCCGCGCCAGCAGTTCGAGGTACCCATCCAGGCCGCCATCGGCGCGCGCGCATCATCGCGCGTGAGAGCATCCGCGCCATCCGGAAGGACGTCCTCGCCAAGTGCTACGGCGGTGACATCACGCGCAAGCGCAAGCTGCTCGAGAAGCAGAAGGAAGGCAAGAAGCGCATGAAGATGGTGGGGCGCGTGGAAGTGCCTCAGGAGGCCTTCATCGCCGCGC
Organism: Arthrobacter sp. MN05-02; assembly: GCA_004001285.1. Lineage (NCBI taxonomy): Bacteria > Bacillati > Actinomycetota > Actinomycetes > Micrococcales > Micrococcaceae > Arthrobacter > Arthrobacter sp. MN05-02. The sequence continues at coordinate 1,875,686 of AP018697.1, read as the reverse complement.
TGTCGTCCGACGAGTCGAAGGACAAAGCCAAGAAGTGACCCCGCACGGTTTCGAGGGGGCTGGTCCGCATGCCTAGCGCCCTTCCACTCGGCCTGCCGGCACCCGAGGACGGCGTCCTGCCTGGAGGGGCGGCGGACGGCGCGCACGGACGCGACTTCTGCCTCTATGTGCACATCCCGTTCTGTGCCGTCCGGTGCGGCTACTGCGACTTCAACACCTACACCGCGACGGAGCTGGGCGGCGGGGCATCGCAGGACGCCTACGCGGGATCGGTGCTGGCGGAGCTGGCCCTCGGCGCGCGCGTCCTCGAGGCCTCCGGAGTACCGGCCCGGCCGCTGTCGACCGTCTTCTTCGGCGGAGGCACGCCCACGCTCCTGCCGGCCGAAGACCTCGCCTCGATCCTGCGCGCCGCCACCGCACAGTGGGGGGTCTGGCGGCGGACGCCGAGGTCACGACCGAGGCCAACCCCGACTCCGTCACGCCGGAGTCGCTGCGCGTCCTGAAGGAGGCCGGCTTCACCCGCGTCTCGTTCGGCATGCAATCGGCAGTGCCTCACGTGCTCGCCGTGCTCGACCGCACCCATTCGCCCGAGCGTGTGCCGCAGGCCGTGCAGTGGGCGCGCGAGGCCGGCCTGAAGGTGAGCCTGGACCTGATCTACGGGACGCCGGGGGAGTCGCTGGAGGACTGGCGGACCTCCCTGGCCACGGCCCTCTCCTATGGTCCCGACCACATCTCCGCGTACGCGCTCATCATCGAGGACGGCACGCGGCTGGCCTCGCGCATCCGCCGCGGGCAGGTACCGCCCATCGACGACGACGACCACGCCGACAAGTACGCCCTCGCGGAGGAGATGCTGACCGCCGGCGGCCTGCACTGGTACGAGGTGAGCAACTGGGCGCGGACTCCCGCCGACGAGTGCCGCCACAACCTCGCCTACTGGCGAGGGAGCGACTGGTGGGGTGCGGGGCCGGGGGCGCACTCGCACGTCGGCGGCACGCGCTGGTGGAACGTGAAGCATCCGCGCCCGTACGCCGAGGCATTGAGCGGCGGCCGGTCACCCGCCGCAGGGCGCGAGATCCTGTCGGTGGAGGACCGCTATGTGGAGGACGTCATGCTGCGCGTACGGCTCCGCGAAGGGCTTCCGGCCGGCTCCCTGACGGTGACGGGCCGCAGGGCGATCGCCGGGCTGATCGCCGACGGGCTCGTGGAGCCTGCCGCAGCCTTCGCGGGCCGGGTGGTCCTGACCTTCCGTGGCAGGCTGCTCGCGGACGCCGTCGTGCGGAGACTGCTGCCGGACTGACGGCCGGGACCGACGGGTGCGGCGGCTAGTGGACGAGGCGCAGGTTCAGCGGATACCGGTACGGCCGACCGCGGTTGACCTGGATGCCGGCGTGGACCGAGAAGATGGTGATCGTGACCCAGATGAGGGCGTTCACGACGGCGAAGATCGCGCCGATGACCGGCACCAGCGACAGGAGCCAGGCAACCAGCGCGAGCATCGTCGGCGGAAGCGTGAAATTCAGCGCCTCCTTGGACTCCTGCGCGGTGAAGGGGCCCCGGTCCTTGAAGATGAGGAAGATCAGCAGGGACGGGATGAATCCCAGGATGCCGCCGAAGTGCGCCAGGGTCGCGAACTGGCGGTCCTCCGACGCGGTCAGGGGGAGGGCGTTTGCCGGCGTTCCTTCGAACGCGGGCTGGGACTCGCCCCGTCCGTGGTGCTGGTGGTCGGCGGTGTTGGGCAACTTCGATTCCTTTGCTGGCCTGCGGAACGTTTCCCCCGCATCGTGCTCCTAGGATACGTGGTGGTCGGGCGCCGACCGCTCAGGCGGGGCCTCCCGGAGCGGTCAGGAAGTCGATGACCTCCTCGACGCGTCCCAGCAGCGACGGCTCCAGATCCGCGTAGGTGCTGACCCCCGCGAGGATGCGCTTCCACCCGTGGGCGATCGCGGCCTGGTCGGCGTGGGGCCAGCCGAGGCCGGCGAGGATGCCCGTCTTCCAGTCCTGGTGGCGGGGGACCATGGGCCAGGCCTCGAGCCCCAGTGCGGCCGGCTTCACGGCCTGCCACACGTCGACGTAGGGGTGACCGACGATCAGGACATGGCTTCGGGCGCCGGGCACCGTCATGGCCCGCTGGGCGATGCGGGACTCCTTGGTGCCGGGCAGCAGGTGGTCCACGAGGATCCCCAGGCGGCGGTTCGGACCGGGACCGAAGTCCCGGACGGCTCCCTCGAGGTCGTCGACGCCGTGCAGCGGCTCGACGACGATCCCCTCCAGCCGGAGGTCGTCGCCCCAGACCTTCTCGACCAGTTCGGCGTCGTGCTGTCCCTCCACCCAGATCCTGCTGGCCCGGGCCGTCCTCGCCCGTGCGCCCTCGACCCGCACGGAGCCGGAGGCCGTCCGCAGGGACGCGGGCGCCGTCCGCGCGACGGGTGCGACGACGTGCACGGGTGCGCCGTCGAGGAGGAAACCGTGACCCAGCCGGAACGTGCGGTGCTTGCCGCGGCGATCCTCGAGGACCATCACGTGCAGTCCGCCGGACTTCTCGACGCGGATCACGGCGCCGACGAAACCGCTTTGGACGTCCTCGAGGACCATGTCCTTCTCGACGGGCACATCGGGCAGGGCGACCCTCCTGGGCGCCGAGATGTCCTGTGCCCCCCAGCCGTGGTCCATGCCGAGCCCGTCCTTCCCGCAAGGGCGCCGGCGGTCTGCCGCAGCCCGGGTTCCCAATGCTAACAATCGGCTCGAACGTACTAGACTTGGCACTTGGGTGTGTCGAGTGCTAATCGCCGCCGGCCGCCCGGGAAGCGAGTGACGGACCCGGAGGTGACATCGAAGTGAGTGAACCACGACGCCTGGAGGTGCTCCGGGCCATCGTCGAGGACTACGTCCATTCGCGGGAGCCCGTCGGCTCCAAGGCCCTGGTCGACCGCCACCAGCTCGGTGTCTCGTCCGCCACGATCCGTAACGACATGGCCGTCCTCGAGGAGGAGGGCCTGATCGCCGCAACCCACACCAGTTCGGGCCGGATCCCCACGGACAAGGGCTACCGGCTCTTCGTGGACCGCATCTCCGAGGTGAAGCCGCTCTCCGCGCCGGAGAAGAAGGCCATCCAGACGCTGCTCGAAGGAGCGGAGGACCTCGACGACGTGATGGACCGGACGGTCCGGCTGCTGGCGCAGCTCACCAACCAGGTGGCCGTGGTGCAGTTCCCCCGGGTCGGTGGGGCATCCGTGCGGCACATCGAGTTCGTGCTGCTCGCGCCCCAGCAGATCCTCGTGGTCCTGATCGCGACGAATGGCACGGTCCAGCAACGGATCGTACGGACGCACGCAGACCTCCAGGAAGCCGAGCTGGCGGAGCTGAAGCAGCGGATCCTCTCCGCGGTGTCGGGCGTGAAGCTCTCCGCCCTTCCCGCCGAACTCGCCGTCGCGGCCTCGCAGCTGCCCCCCGGGCTGAGGGCCCACGGGAGTACCATCGGAAGGGCGCTCGAGCAGCTCGCGGGACTCGGCCGTGACGACCGCATCCTGCTGGCGGGTACGGCGAACCTCGCGAGGTCCACGGGCGACTTCCCGCTGAGCATCGGGCCCATCCTCGAGGCGCTCGAGGAGCAGGTGGTGATGCTCCGGCTCCTGTCGGAGATGGAGTACGACGCGCGGGGGATCTCGGTGAGGATCGGCAGCGAGAACCCCTACGGAGGCCTGTCGGAGGCCTCCGTGGTCGCGACGGGCTACGGTCCCGATGCCGGTGCGAAGCTCGGCATCCTCGGACCCACCCGGATGGACTATCCGACGACGATGGCCGCGGTGCGCGCCGTCGCCCGCTATCTCTCGAGGATCCTCGAGGAGTAGCCTCCGGCCCTGATCCGGGCGGTGGTCCGCGATCCGGGCAGTATTCCGCCGGCCCGGCCGGCGAGCACAAGACAGAAGTCTCCAACAGGAAGTGATGTGCACGAGTGAGTAATCACTATGAGGTCCTCGGTGTGGCGCAGGGTGCGACCGGGGAGGAAATCAAGAAGGCGTACCGCAAGCTCGCCCGGAAACTCCACCCGGACGTGAACCCCGGGGACGACGCCGCGGAGGAGTTCAAGCTCGTCACCCGGGCGTACGAGGTGCTGTCCGACCCGCAGAAGCGGCGGGTGTACGACACGACGGGCAACGAGAACGGGACGGACAACGGTTACGGCTCGGGCTACTCGGGCTCCGGCTTCGCCTTCCAGGACATCTTCGAGACCTTCTTCGGGGGCGGCGGGCAGCAGGCCGGCGCACCCTCGCGGACGCGACGCGGCCAGGACGCCCTCATCAACGTCCGCATCGACCTTCGGGACGCCGTCTTCGGGACCAACAAGAAGATCGAGGTGGACACCGCCGAGGTCTGCCCCACGTGTGACGGCACCTGCTGCCAGCCCGGCACCTCGCCGCGGACCTGCGACATCTGTGGCGGCTCCGGCCAGGTCCAGCGCGCCGTGCGCTCGATCCTCGGCCAGGTCATGACGAGCGCGCCCTGCGGCACGTGCCAGGGCTACGGCACCGTGATCCCCAGCCCCTGCCACGAGTGCAGCGGCGAGGGACGCATCCGTGCCCGCCGTACCCTCACCATCAAGGTCCCCGCCGGAGTCAGCACCGGTACGCGCATCCAGCTGGCCGGACAGGGCGAGGCAGGCATCGCGGGCGGACCCCAGGGTGACCTCTACGTGGAGATCCGGGTCGAGACGAATGCGACCTTCCTGCGCGACGGCGACGACCTGCACGTGACGCTGAGTGTGCCGATGACGGCTGCGGCGCTCGGTACCACGGTCCACCTGGACACCTACGACGGCGACCAGGAGCTGGTCATCAAGCCGGGAACCCAGTCCGGCGAGATCCTCACGCTGCGCGGCCTCGGCGTGACGCACCTGCGGAACCAGGGCAGGGGAGACCTGCGGGTCCACCTCAACGTCGAGACACCCCGCAACGTCGACCACCAGCAGGAGGAACTCCTCCGCAAGCTCGCGGAACTGCGCAACGAGGAGTACACGGACGGACAGCTGGCCAGCAGCGGTTCCGGCGTGTTCGCGCGCCTGCGGGAGCGTCTCGGGAACCGCTGACCATGACGCGACCCCTCTTCTTCGGACCGGGTGAAGCCGTCAGGGCCGCTGCGCCCGGCGCGGTGTTCGTCCTCGGCGGTGACGAGGGGCGCCACGCCGCGACGGTCCGGCGACTCACGGCGGGTGAGCGCATCGACGTCTCCGACGGTTCGGGCTACCGGATCGGCGGCCTGGTCTCGGCGGTCGGGGCGGGGACCGTCGAGCTGACGGTGGAGAGCGCAGGGCAGGATCCGGCGCCCCGGCACCGCCTGGTGCTCGTCCAGGCCCTCGCGAAGGGCGGCCGCGACGAGCAGGCCGTCGAGTCGGCCACCGAACTCGGCGTCGACGCCGTCGTGCCCTGGCATGCCGAACGCAGCATCGTCCGCTGGCGCGGGGACAAGGAGGAGAAGGGCCGGCAGAAGTGGACGTCCCTCGTGGCCGCGGCCTCGAAGCAGTCACGCCGCTCGTTCGTCCCGACCGTCCATGGCGTGGTGGACACACCGCGACTGGTGGCCTGGGCGTCGACGGTGGATCGGGTCGTCGTCCTCCACGAGGACGCGGAGGTGTCCCTCGCCGACAAGGTGTCGGCGCTGCGCGCGTCCGGCGCCCTCGACGTCCCGTCGTCGACCGCAGTGGTCGTCGGTCCGGAGGGCGGCATCAGCGACACCGAGCTGGCCCGACTGCGGACCGTCGGTGCGAGCACGGCCCGCCTGGGCCCGCATGTCCTGCGGTCGTCCTCGGCCGGTCCGGCCGCGCTCGTGCTGCTGAACCACCTGCTCGGTCGCTGGTAGCGCGGGCGGCGCGGCTAGCGGACGACGACGGTCTTCGAGTCCGCTGCGCTGCTCGCGTCCGAGGGCGTGGACACCGTGATCTCGTAGCGTCCCGGAGGAAGGGTGACCGAGAAGGAGAACGCCCCGGGAGCGCCGTCCTGCGGGGCCATGTCCACGGAGCCGTCCCTGAAGAGGGCGGCATCACCGTCCTCGGAACCGTCGACGCTCCGGTCGATCCGCCAGTCCAGGGACTGCTCGGCGGCCGGTCCCACCCCGTGGATCGTTAGGCTCGCGGTGTCGGACTCGACATCCTCCTGCGGATCGATGATCCACACCGGAGCGAGGTTGGCCGAGTCGCGGGTCCACTCGCCGTCGAGGTCCACCGCGCCGAAGGCACGGTATCCGGCCGTCCCGTCCACGAGCACGACCACCGAGCTGGCCTCGCCTCCGGTGATGAGGCCAGCGTCGGACGCGGCCGCGGTGGCCGTGTAGACCAGTTGCTGGAGGGCGAGGCGGGCCTCGTCCTCGCCGAGTCCGTCGGGGGAAGGCGTCCGAGGAGATGTCGAGGGTGATGACGTTCTTGGTGGAGATCGAGGACGTCACGGTCGACGCGGCCCGCCACGGGGAGCGGTAGTCGGGGTCGAGCGGCTGCCCCGAGGTCATGAGCCGCACTGCGTCGGCGATCGGATCGCCGGAGCCCTCGGCCGGCGCCGTCAGGAACTCGCGGAACAGCTTGTCGCTCCCATCGACGTCGCCGAGCCAGTAGACCGGGACGAGGGACCGGACCGCGTCCGCGGGTCCGGCTGCCGCCCCCTCGCTCTGGACCGCCGGTGCGGTCGGGGACGCAGCGGCCTCCCCTCCGGCCGACGTCGGCTGGAGGGGCGCCGGAAGCGACGTGGTCGGCGTGCCGCCCTGGTTCGGACCGACGTCCGGGAGGAGGAACACGCTGCTGGCGACGAGCACCCCGCCGGACACCAGGAGCATGCCGCGCAGCCCCAGCCGGTTCCTCCTCAGGGGGTCCAACTCGTTCATGCCGGCCCCCTTCCGTCGGGCGCACTGGTGCGCGGGTCTATCGGTGGAATGTCCGTGTCCGGGCCGGATGACACCCCTGTCGGACGAGGTGCCGGCCGCTTGCCACGATGGTCCTGCTGGACCTGCTTCAGCTTGGCACAACGCGGCGAACGCCCCGCCACGAATACGTGCGGGCGGCAGGACTGAAACCCGATCGATACGAAGCCGTTGCTGATTCGCGACGAAAGCCGAGTGCGGCTCGGCGGCGGGCGCGACCATCGATCCCGAGGGAATCAAGGCGGTTCCGCTCCTGTTGACAAAAAACGGGATGCCGTAACATGGGCATTCCTGCTGCGACAGCATGGCAGGACCAGCACATCAGGACGACTACTCCAGCGAGGGGCGATCAGAGGCCGGACGGCCGAGCTATGAGCGAATCTTCAACAGGCATCAATGCGGCAGGACTGGACACCAGGACCTTCGTCTTCGAATCGACCCAGCAGATGGTGCAGTCGCTCGGCTCCAACGACGAGGCGCTCCGCCTGATCGAGGAGTCGTTCCCGGGTGTCAGCCTGCAGGCCCGGGGCAATGAGCTGACGATCACGGGACCCTCCGCGGACGTCCTGCGCACGGAGCGGCTGATCGGCGAGATCCGGACCATGGCCAGCAACAACGCCACGGTCTCGCCCCAGGTCCTCGAGCAGCTGGTGACGATGCTCAAGACGCAGAGCGCCGCCCGTCCCTCGGAGGTGCTGTCCGTCAACATCCTCACGTCGCGCGGAAAGACCATCCGCCCGAAGACGCTGAACCAGAGCACGTACGCCGACGCGATCGACCGCAACACCATCGTGTTCGGCATCGGTCCGGCGGGTACCGGCAAGACCTACCTGGCCATGGCGAAGGCCGTCCAGGCGCTGCAGCAGAAGGAAGTCAACCGGATCATCCTGACGCGCCCCGCCGTGGAGGCAGGGGAGCGGCTGGGCTTCCTCCCGGGCACCCTCAACGACAAGATCGACCCCTACCTGCGGCCACTGTACGACGCGCTGCACGACATGATGGACCCCGATTCCATCCCGCGCCTCATGGCGGCCGGCACGATCGAGGTCGCGCCGCTGGCCTACATGCGCGGGCGGACGCTGAACGACGCGTTCATAATCCTCGACGAGGCGCAGAACACGACGCCGGAGCAGATGAAGATGTTCCTCACCCGCCTCGGATTCGGGTCCAAGATGGTCGTGACCGGCGATGTCACGCAGGTGGACCTCCCCAACGGCACGAGTTCCGGCCTGCGGATCGTGAGCGAGATCCTCCGCGATGTCGACGACGTCTACTTCAGCGAGCTGGATGCCGCCGACGTCGTACGGCACCGCCTGGTGGGCGACATCGTCAGTGCCTACAGCACGTGGGACGAGGAGCAGCGCGCGGCGCAGGCCCGCCGACAGGTGGTGGCCCGATGAGCGTCGAGGTCAACAACGAGTCCGGGTACGAGGTCGACGAGGAGTCCCTCGTCCGCCTCGCGAACTTCCTGTTCGAGTCGCTCTTCCTCCACCCCGAGGCGGAACTGTCGATCATCCTCGTCGATGTCGCCGCCATGGAGAAACTCCATGTGGAGTGGATGGACGAGCCGGGGCCCACGGACGTGCTGTCGTTCCCCATGGACGAGCTGCGTCCCGGGACGCCCGGACGCGTCACGCCCGCCGGGCTGCTGGGTGACATCGTGCTCTGCCCGGAGGTAGCAGCATCACAGGGTGCTGCGGCCGGCCACGGCACGAACGACGAACTGCTCCTCCTGACCACGCACGGCGTGCTCCACCTCCTCGGCTACGACCACGCGGAACCCGAGGAGGAGAAGGAGATGTTCGGCCTGCAGCGCCAGCTCCTGTCCGACTTCCTCGGCGGCACCGCCCCCCAGGAGACCCGCGCTTGACCATCTGGCTCCTCGGGCTCATGGGTCTGCTCTTCGCGCTCACGGCAGCCCTCGTCACGGCCGCGGAAGCGGCCTTCAGCTATCTCCCGCGGCAGGAGGGCGAAGCACTCGTCCAGGGCTCGCGCACCTCGTCGCTCCGCCGCATCCTCGATGCCCCCGTCGCCCATATGCATGCGCTGCGGTTCTGGCGCGTCTGGTTCGAGATGGCCGGAGCGGTCGCCGTCGCCATCCTGTTCCACGACCTCTTCGACAGCATCTGGCTCGCAGGGCTCGTCGCCACCGCGGTGATGGCTGCCATCGGTTTCGTCATCGTGGGCGTGTCGCCACGCCAGCTCGGGAGGATGCACGCGCCCGCGGTCGTGCGCGCGACCGCTGGGCTGGTGGCGTTCCTCTGTGCCGTCCTCGGGCCGATCCCGCGCTGGCTCGTGGGGATCGGTAGCGCCATCACGCCGGGAGCCGCGCGGGACGAGGCGGCGTTCTTCACGCAGGAGGAACTGCGGGAACTGCTCTCCCGCGCCTCGGACGCCGAAATGATCGAGGACAACGAGGCGGAGCTCATCCACTCGGTCTTCGAGCTCGGCGACACCAAGGTGCGCTCCGTGATGGTGCCGCGCACCGACATGGTGACCATCGATTCCGGCTCGACCCTCAGCCAGGCCATGTCGCTGTTCCTGCGCTCGGGCTACTCGAGGATCCCGGTGATCGGCGAGAGTTCCGACGACATCAAGGGCCTGCTGTACCTGAAGGACGTCGTCGCGAACCTCCACGGCCGCCCGGCGTCGAACCTGTCGCGACCGGTGGACGCGGAGTGCCGGCCTGCCCGCTACGTGCCGGAATCGAAGCCCGTGGGCGATCTGCTCAGGGAACTGCAGCGCGAGTCGACGCACGTCGCGATCGTGATCGACGAGTACGGCGGAACCGCCGGCCTCGTCACGCTCGAGGACCTGATCGAGGAGATCGTGGGCGAGATCGTCGACGAGTACGATTCCGAGGTCCCGGAGCAGGAGCAGCTCGACGACGGCGGATACCGCGTGAGCGCCCGGATGGGCATCGACGACCTCGGTGAGCTGTTCGGCCTCGACCTCGACGACGAGGAGGTGGACACGGTGGGCGGGCTCCTCGCGAAGACCCTCGGAAGGGTGCCGATCGTGGGATCGGAGGTCACAATTGACGGTATCGGCCTGCGGGCCGAGCGCGTGGAGGGCCGCCGCAACAGGGTCTCCCACGTCATCGCGTACCGCATTCCGCCAGAGCACACCGAGCAGGACGAACGAGAGACGATAGAGGCTGACAATGAGCGACGCTGAGCACAGGGCAGGATTCGTCTCGCTCGTTGGGCGGCCGAACGCCGGCAAGTCCACCCTGACGAATGCCCTGGTCGGGCAGAAGGTCGCCATCACCTCGGCGAAGCCCCAGACCACCCGGCACACCATCCGCGGCATCGTGAACCGCGAGGATTCCCAGATCGTCCTCGTGGACACCCCCGGCCTCCACCGTCCGCGGACCCTCCTGGGCCAGCGCCTCAACGACCTCGTCGCCGACACGCTGGCCGAGGTCGACGCCGTCGGTTTCTGCCTGCCCGCCAACGAGAAGATCGGCCCCGGCGACCGCTTCATCGCCGAGCAGCTGGCCCGGCTCAACCGAAAGCCCCTGATCGCCGTGGTGACGAAGACCGACCTCGTGGACCGTCGGGCCCTGACCGAGCAGCTCCTCGCCGTGTCGAAGCTCGGCATCGAGGTCGCGGGTCCCGACGGATGGGCGGACATCGTGCCGGTGTCCGCCGCCGACGGCTTCCAGGTGGACACCGTCGCCGAGGTCTTCAGCCGGCACATGCCCGTATCGCCGGTCCTGTATCCCGGCGGTGAACTGACCGACGAACCGGAAGCGGTCATGGTGGCCGAGCTGGTGCGTGAGGCCGCCCTCGAGGGGGTCCGCGACGAGCTCCCCCACTCGCTCGCCGTCGTGGTCGAGGAAATGATCCCGCGCGAGGGCCGCAGCGAGGACAACCCGATGCTCGACGTGCACGTGAACCTGTACGTCGAGCGGCCGTCGCAGAAGGCCATCATCATCGGCAAGGGCGGTGCCCGGCTCAGGGAGGTGGGCACCAACGCCCGCCGCGGGATCGAGGCGCCGCTGGGCACCCGGATCTACCTCGACCTGCACGTGAAGGTGGCCAAGGACTGGCAGCGTGACCCCAAGCAGCTCGTGAAGCTCGGCTTCTAGCGGCACGACTTCCCCGTCCCGCTCGTTGGGATGCGGGGAGCGGGCCCCTGCCCTGCCTCCTCCTGCCGGTCGTCCCGACGGCCGCGACCACCGCGCCGAGCCGCAGCGCGGGGCCCGGCAGGGAAGCCGGGAGCGCCTCTCTCCGGCCAGTACCGACCACGTCCATCCATCCGAAGGAGACCGGGAATGACCGGCCGATCATCCCGCGAGGGCGCAGGCAGCGCCGGCGACGCCACTCCGGCGAGCGCCCGAGTCCCCCTCGGTGCCGGACCCGTCGGGCGGCACCTCGGCCATGGCGGAGGACACCGCGGGCTCAGGCTGACGGCCATCCTGATGGCGTCCGTCCTGGTGGCCGCCTTCGCCTTCGTCGCGGTCCAGGTGTTCCGCCTGCAGTCCAACGTGGCCACCCTGCCGCTCAACCTCGGAGAGGGCCAGGAGTCGGCGCTCCCGGTCGACTCCAGCACGGACCCGCTCCAGATCCTCATCCTCGGCACGGACACGCGCACGGGCAACAGCGGTGAGTTCTTCGGCGACGAGGAGGACTCCTCCGGTGACGGCAACTCGGACGTGATGATGCTGCTGACGCTCTCGGCCGACCGGCAAAACGTCACGGTCGTGTCCTTCCCCCGCGACCTGCTGGTACCCCTGCCGAGCTGCAAGGATCCGGAGACGGGGGAGACGTCGCAGGCGATGGACCTGGGCCAGCTCAACGGGGCACTCGACGAGGGCGGACCGGGCTGCACCGTGGCGGCGATCAACAACCTCACGGGGCTCTCGGTGGACCATTTCATGATGGCCGACTTCAACGCGGTCAAGGAGCTGTCCTCGACCCTCGGCGGGGTGGAGGTGTGCGTCGACGAACCCGTGGAGGACGAGTACTCCGGGCTGTCCCTGCCCGCCGGTACCAGCGAGGTCGAGGGAGACCAGGCGCTGGCCTTCCTGCGCACGCGCCACAGCTTCGGTGACGGGGGAGACACCGGGCGCATCGCCGCCCAGCAGTCGTTCATGGCGTCGATGGCCCGCAAGGTACGGGCCGAGGGGACCCTGACGAACCTGCCCAAGCTCTACACCATCGCCGACACGGTCACCCGCAACCTGACCGTCGACGAAGGCCTGTCCCAGCCCACGGAACTGCTCAAGATCGCGGATCGCCTGAAGGACGTCGATCTCGGCAACATCGCCTTCGTGACCGTCCCCACCGAACCGTGGATCGAGGATCCGAACCGGCTCGTCCTCGACGAGGAGGGAGCCGCACCGCTCTTCGACGCGCTGCGGGAGGACCGGGGCCTCACCGAGGAGGCGCCGGGAACCGGGACCGCCACGCCCGGTACGGGAGCCGCCACGCCTGCCCCGTCGGACCCGACCCCCGCCCCGTCGGATCCGACGCCCGCCTCCGAGGTGCCGGCGTTCGATCCGGCGTCCGTCCCGGTGCTCGTCATCAACGCGACGACGGACATCGACCGTGCAGCCGAGGTGCAGCAACTCCTCGTCGGGGCCGGCTACACGCAGGCCGCTCCCTTCGAGTCCGTCCCGGCGGAGACGTCGCAGGTCCTGTTCGGGAGCGGGTACGACGCCGCTGCCGCGGACCTCGCGGAACGGTTCGGGATCCCGGCGAGCCAGGTGCTGTTCAGCGGGACCGCGGCAGGTGTGGAACTGCTCGTGGGCGCCGACCTCGCCACCGGCACGAAGGTGGTCCTCCCGCCGCTCGGCGGCGAACTGGAAGGCCAGACGGCGGACCAGGTCACCTGCCAGGCGTCGTCGGGCCTCTAGTGAAGCGCCTTCTCCGCCGCCCTCGGCCGGAGCGACGCCGGAGCAGGCGGCCGGTCGATCAGGGGGCGTCGGGCTGCAGCCGCACCGGCGGCCGCAGCCCGACCGCCGTCACCAGATCCGGACGCGTTCCCCGGGCTCCAGCCACAGGCCGTCCGACTCGGCGACGTCGAAGGCCTCGTGGAACTCGTCGAGATTCCGCACCACCTGGTTGCAGCGGAACTCGTTGGGTGAATGCGGATCGACGGTCAGGCGCCGTCGGGCCTCCTCCGGCCGGATCTTCTGCTGCCAGCAGGTGGCCCACGACAGGAAGAACCGCTGCGTCCCGGTCGATCCGTTGATCACGGGTGCCTCGGCGCCGCCGAGGCTCAGGAGGTAGGCGCGGTAGCTGATGCCGAGACCCCCGAGGTCGCCGATGTTCTCCCCGAGGGTCAGTTCGCCGTTCACGGCCTGCCCGGGAACCTCGGACGGCTCGAGTGCGGCGTACTGCGCCACCAGGCGCCCGGTCAGGGCGTCGAAGGCCTCCCGGTCCTCCTCGCTCCACCAGTTGTGCAGCCGCCCGGTCCCGTCGAACTGGGATCCCTTGTCGTCGAAACCGTGGCCGATCTCGTGGCCGATCACGGCGCCGATCGCTCCGTAGTTGACGGCGTCGTCGGCATCGATGTCGAAGAACGGCGGCTGCAGGATCGCCGCAGGGAAGACGATCTCGTTCATGGTGGGCATGTAGTAGGCGTTGACGGTCTGCGGCGTCATGAGCCATGCGCCGCGGTCGATCGGCCGGCCGAGCTTGCCCAGCTGCCTGCGGTGCTCGAACTCGGATGCGCGCAGCACGTTGCCGTAGAGGTCGGAGGGCCGGACCTCGAGCGGTCCGTAGTCGATCCACTCCTCCGGGTAGCCGATCTTCGTGGTGAACTGCGAGAGCTTCTCGAGCGCCCGGGCGCGGGTCCCGTCGGTCATCCAGGTGAGCGCCGAGATGCTCGACTCGTAGGCCGCGATGAGGTTGCCGACCAGAGCGAGCATCGCCGCCTTGTGCGTCGCGGGGAAGTGCCGCTCCACGTACCGCTGCCCGATGGCCTCGCCCATCGCTCCTTCCACCAGGGCCACGCCGCGCTTCCACCGGTCCTTCAGGCGCGGCGTACCCGCGAGGTGGGTTCCGTAGAAGGCGAAGGACGCGTCGACGAACCGCTCGTCCAGGTAGTCGGCCGCGTGCAGCAGGACGCGGCTCACGAGCCACTCGCGCCAGGTGCCGAGCTCCACGGAGTTGAGGGCGTCATCGAGCCCGCGCACGAAGTCGGGCTGGTTGACGACCAGCTCCGAGGACTGGTGCGGTTCGTCGACGACGACACGCAGCCACGGTGCCAGGTGACCGGAGAGCGCGGCGGCGTCGTCGCGCCGGACGAGGTTGTAGGTCTTCTGCGGGTCGCGCCGCTCGACGCTGCCCATGGACGACGCCGCGAGGCGCGTCTCGAGTGCGAGCACACGATCGGCCGCCCCGGCGGGATCGTCGCCGCCGACGAGTCCGAACAGCGTCGACAGGAGGTCCCGGTACTCGTCCCTCGTCTCCGCGAAGCCCTCCTCGCGGTAGTACGACTCGTCGGGGAGCCCCAGGGCGGACTGGTACAGGTGGAGCAGGTAGCGCTCGGGATTGCCGGCGTCGTTGCTGACATAGGGTGCGACGAGGCCCTGGATGCCCGACCGCGTCAGCTCCGCACTGAGGTCCACCAGCTCCGCGACCGACGACACGGCGGCGATCCGGGCCAGCAACGGCTCGATCGGGGCCGCCTGCCGGGCTTCGATCCGGGCCGTGTCCATGAAGTCCGCGTACAGGGTGCCGAGTCTCGCGTCGATGTCGTCCGCCGGTCCGGTCCCCGCCCGCGAGGCGGCGTCCTCGATGATGGCGCGGACGGCGAGCTCGGATGCGTCCCGGAGGGCGGTGAAGGACCCCGTGAGCGGACGGTCGTCGGGGATCACCGCGTCCTTGAGCCACACGCCGTTGGCATGCCGGAAGAGGTCGTCCTGGGGTCGGACCGTTCCGTCGAGATTGTCGGGATCGAGAGTGCTGATCGTCATTGTCGCTTCCTGTTTCCTCGTGCTGCGGTACCTGATATCCCGAGGCGGGGCGCCCCGCAAGTCATCCTATGTGCCGTGCTATCGTGGCAACGTGCGCGCACACAGAACTCTTCTTCGGTGCCGCGGCGGGGCCATCTAGGACCTACGAGCTACTGGCCATTCCTCGCCGCGGAGTCCGCGTTGCCCGGCCGCCAGCACCCTCAGTCCCGACAGATAAGGCCGATCCCCATGCGAAACGCACAGAAGCCCTCAGGTATGCCGTTCGGCAAGTACCGCCCGTTCCAGGAACAGATCTCCGTGGAGCTCCCCGACCGGACCTGGCCGGACCGCGTCATCACGAAGGCACCGCGCTGGTGCGCCGTGGACCTGCGCGACGGCAACCAGGCACTCATCGATCCGATGAACGCCGAGCGCAAGCACAAGATGTTCGATCTGCTCGTGGGCATGGGCTACAAGGAGATCGAGGTCGGCTTCCCGTCGGCATCGCAGACGGACTTCGACTTCGTCCGCCAGTTGATCGAGGGTGACCGGATCCCCGACGACGTCACCATCCAGGTGCTCACGCAGTCGCGCGAGCACCTGATCGAGCGCACCTACGCATCGCTCGAGGGCGCCGACCGCGCCATCGTCCACCTGTACAACTCGACGTCCGTGCTGCAGCGCCGCGTGGTGTTCAACCAGGACCAGGACGGCATCATCGACATCGCCCTCCAGGGCGCCCGCCTGTGCCGCAAGTTCGAGGAGAACATGGGCGACACCGCGATCACCTACGAGTACTCCCCGGAATCCTTCACCGGCACCGAACTCGAGTTCGCGGCGCGCATCAGCAACGAGGTCTCGGCCGTGTTCGAGGCCTCCGCCGACCGGCAGATGATCCTGAACCTGCCTGCCACCGTCGAGATGGCCACGCCCAACGTCTACGCGGACTCGATCGAGTGGATGAACCGCAACCTCGCCGACCGCAGCAGCATCATCCTGTCACTGCACCCGCACAACGACCGCGGCACCGGCGTGGCCGCCGCGGAGCTCGGGTACCTCGCCGGCGCCGACCGCATCGAGGGCTGCCTGTTCGGCAACGGTGAGCGGACCGGGAACGTGGACCTGGTGACGCTCGGCATGAACCTCTTCAGCCAGGGCATCGACCCGGAGATCGACTTCTCCGACATGGACGCGATCCGCCGCACGGCCGAGTACTGCAACCAGCTCAGCGTCCCGGAGCGGTCGCCCTACGGCGGTGACCTCGTCTTCACGGCGTTCTCCGGATCCCACCAGGACGCGATCAAGAAGGGCTTCGAGAGCATGGAGCGCGATGCCGCAGACGCCGGCGTCGGCGTCGACGACCTCCCGTGGGCGGTGCCGTACCTGCCGATCGACCCGAAGGACATCGGCCGTTCCTACGAAGCCGTCATCCGCGTCAACTCCCAGTCGGGCAAGGGCGGCGTCGCCTACCTGCTCAAGAGCGAGCACAGCCTCGACCTGCCCCGCCGCGCCCAGATCGAGTTCTCCGGCGTCGTCCAGCGCCGCACGGAGACGCAGGGCGGCGAGGTCAGTGGTGCCGCGCTGTGGTCGGTGTTCCAGGACGAGTACCTGCCCATGCGTGCCGAGGGCGGCGCGGGGGCCTGGGGCCACTACGAGCTGACATCGGTGAACACGGACACGGCGGAGGACGGCTCCTTCAAGCTCGTCGCGACACTCCTCGTCGACGGCGTCCAGCAGCGCAAGACCTCGCAGGGCAACGGACCGATCGACGCCCTGCTGGCCATCCTCGGCCAGGACGGGGTCGACGTCCGCGTCCTCGACTACACCGAGCACGCCCTGTCCTCGGGCGGCAACGCCCGCGCCGCGGCGTATGTGGAGTGCGCCGTGGGCGAGCGGGTGCTGTGGGGCGTCGGGATCGACGCGAACACCACGATGGCGGCCCTCAAGGCGGTCGTCTCGGCCGTGAACCGCGCCATCCGCGACGCCGCCTGACCGGGTCCGTCCCGGCCTGGCGCCCCCGCGCGGAACGATTCCCGCGGGGGTGGCAGGTGGAAGAATGGAATCGTGGCCTCCTCCTCTGCATCGCGCACCTATCGCACCGAGGGCGTGGTCCTGCGCACCTACAAGCTCGGGGAGGCGGACCGCATCATCGTGCTCCTGACGCGGGACCACGGCCAGGTCCGTGCCGTCGCCAAGGGCGTGCGCCGGACCACCAGCAAGTTCGGCTCCCGCCTGGAGCCGTTCATGTCCGTCGATCTCCAGCTCGCGCACGGGCGGAACCTCGACGTCGTCACCCAGGCCCAGACGAAGGGTGCCTACGGGCACGGGATCGCCTCCGACTACGGCCGGTACACCGCGGCGACGGCCATCGCCGAGACGGCGGAACGGCTGACCGACATCGGCGAGGCAGGGGGAGCGCAGTACGCCCTCGTCGCGGGCGCCTTCTCCGCCCTCAGCCGCGACCTGCACCCGTCGGAACTCATCCTCGACTCCTACCTGCTGCGGTCGCTGGCGACGGCGGGATGGGCCCCGAGTTTCACGGACTGCGCCCGGTGCGCCGCGCCCGGGCCGCACACCGCGTTCTCCGCCCCTCTCGGCGGAGCGGTCTGCCCCGTGTGCCGGCCCCCCGGAGCCGCGTCGCCCTCGCCCGCGACGATGGACCTGCTCGCAGCCCTGCTGACCGGGGACTGGACCGTCGCGGACGCCTCGGAGGGCGGCGCACGCCGTGAGGCCGCCGGACTGGTCGCCGCCTATCTGCAATGGCACCTCGAACGCGGGGTCGCCTCCCTCAAACACGTGGAGCGCATATGAAGAACCCTGCACGACCCGTGGCGCCGTGGCCCCACCCGAGCGGTGAGCAGGTTCCCTCGATCCCGCCGCAGTTCGTGCCCGGGCACGTGGCGATCGTCATGGACGGCAACGGCCGCTGGGCCAACGAGCGGGGCCTGCCCCGCACGGAAGGGCACAGGGCCGGCGAGGCGGCGCTGCTCGACGTCATGGCCGGCGCGATCGAGATCGGCGTCAAGCACGTCTCCGTCTACGCCTTCAGCACCGAGAACTGGAAACGCTCACCCGAGGAGGTCCGCTTCCTCATGGGGTTCAACAAGGACGTGCTCCGGCGCCAGCGGGACCAGCTCGACGACTGGGGCGTCCGCATCCGCTGGTCCGGGCGCCGGCCGAAGCTGTGGCAGTCGGTCATCCGTGAGTTGGAGGACGCCGAGCGGCACACCGCGCACAACACGACCTGCACGCTCACCATGTGCGTCAACTACGGGGGCCGTGCCGAGATCGCCGACGCCGCCAGGGCCATCGCCGAGGATGTCGCCGCCGGTACCCTGAAGGCCTCGTCGGTCAGTGAGAAGACCATCCAGCGGTACCTCGACGAACCCGATCTGCCCGACGTCGACCTGTTCCTCCGCACCTCCGGAGAGCAGCGGCTGTCGAACTTCCTGCTCTGGCAGTCCGCCTACGCGGAGATGGTGTTCATGAACACCTTGTGGCCCGACGTCGACCGACGGACCCTGTGGCGCGCGATCGAGGAGTACGCCGCACGCGATCGCAGGTACGGGGGCGCGGTGGACCGGGCGTCCGCCGCACCGTCCACCTAGGGCGGGCCGGCGGGCACATACGACTCCAGCCACCACGCGGTGAAGTCGGCCGCCTGCCTGCGCACCTCCCGGCGGGAGAGGAAGACGTCGTGCAGCGCGCCGTGCAGTCTGCGGATCGTCACGGTGGTACCCAGTTCCGCGGCCCGGCGCACGAGGGGCGTGACGTCGAGGATGCTGTCGGTCTCCAGCATCGAACTGTTCCAGGTCCCACTGATCGTGGAAGCCGTCGAGCACAGCACGAGGACCGGCGCATCGACCGACACCCCTCGGGCGAGGGTCGTATGCCCGGCCAGGACTGCGGCCAGCCAGCCGGCCCTGATCGGAAAGCCCGCCTCCGGACGCCAGGCCGGATTGATCGTCCACTCGCCGTCGCGCGTGTCGCTGATGCTCCGGAAGTAGAAGCCCAGGGCGGGAAGCCGCAGTCGGGTCTTCGGCCGGCGGCGGGACACCGTGTCGAGGATGCCCTGCGCGGCGGTGCGCAGCAGCGCGCTGCCCTGGGTGTCGAGCCATGGGCTGTTGAGGACCAGTGCCGCGAGGCGGCCGGGGTTGCGCGCGGCCCAGAGGGCGGCGGTGAGGCCGCCGGTCGAATGCGCCATCAGCGCGATCTCCACCGTCCCTGACCCGTACCGTGCCGCGACCCGGCTCCGGAGCGCCGCGATCGCGGCCTCGAAGTCGGCGTCGTAGTCGTCGAGGGAGGTGACGAACCCCGGCGTCTGGCCCGGCAGCAGGCTCCGGCCGTACTTGTGCAGGTCCAGGGCGAAGAAGTCCCACCCGCGGGCATGCAGGGTCTCCGCGAGCTCCGAGTGGAAGAAGTAGTCGCTGAAACCGTGCACGTAGAGCACGGCCCGCGCCGGCCCCGACCGGAGCCGCGGGGCGTCCTCGGGCTCGTAGGCGACCAGGGTCGCGACGCGCCGTCCCTCGTCGTCGGGCGGCAGGGGCAGCGTGAGCGCGCGGAACGGCCCTCCCAGGATGTCCTCCGACCAGTGCCCGTCCATGCTCCGACACTACCTCCGGGGTCCCGGCCCGGGAGGGTTCCTGAGTTGGTACCCGCCCGCTCCGCGTGGAATTCTGGAGCCATGCGCATCTACCCGACCTTCTTCCGGATCGTCTTCTCCGGGATGGACGCAGAAAGGGCCCACAGGATCGGCTTCGCCCTCATCCGTGCCGTGGACCTCACCCCCGCCGGCTGGGTCCTGCGCCGTCTCTGCGCCCCGGATCCCCGCCTCGCCACCACCGCCTTCGGTGTGGACTTCCCGTCCCCGTTCGGTCTCGCGGCGGGTTTCGATAAGGCGGGCAAGGGCGTGCTGCCACTCACCGCACTGGGCTTCGGGCACGTCGAGATCGGGACGATCACCGGCCGGGCCCAGCCCGGCAACCCCGCCCCGCGCCTGTTCCGGCTGGTGGAGGACAGGGCCGTCATCAACCGCATGGGCTTCAACAACGACGGCGCCGCCGCCGTCGCACCACGCCTGGGATCGGCGCGGAACCGGCTCGCACGGCGGTACGGAGCCTGTCGGCGGCCCGTGGTCGGTGTCAACATCGGCAAGACCAAGAAGGTGGACATCGCCGACGCCGTCGCCGACTACCTCGTCAGCGCCGAGCAGTTGGCACCCGTGGCGGACTACCTCGTGGTGAACGTGTCGTCGCCCAATACCCCGGGTCTTCGCCTGCTGCAGAGCGTGGAGTCCCTCCGACCGCTGCTCGAGGCGGTGCGCCGCACCTCGGACGAGGCGGCGGGCCGGCATGTGCCGCTCCTGGTCAAGATCGCGCCCGACCTGACGGACTCCGACATCGACGACGTCGGAGCCCTCGCGCTGGACCTGGGGCTGGACGGCATCGTGGCCACCAACACCACCATCACGCGCGAGAACCTCACCACCGACGCCGCCACGGTGATGGCCAAGGGGGTGGGCGGTCTGAGCGGCGCACCCCTGAAGGGTCGGTCCCTCGAGGTCCTCAAGCGTCTGCGGGCGGCCGTGGGGGACCGGCTCGCCATCGTCGCCGTCGGTGGGATCGAGACACCCGAGGACGTCGTCGAGCGGCTGGACGCCGGTGCGACGCTCGTGCAGGGCTACACCGCGTTCCTCTACGAGGGCCCGTTCTGGGCCCGGCGCATCAACCGCGGCCTCCTGCGGTCAAGGTTCGCCCGCTCCGGTACCTGAGGTCCCCGGAGGACCGCGCCGACCACCGTGAATGACGGAAGCCGGGCCCGAGGGCCCGGCTTCCGTCTCGTCGTGCCTCCGCCTGCCGTGCGGCGGATCGGTCAGGAGGGGTACTGGCCCCGGCGCACCTGGGGCTTCGGCAGGCGCAGGCGGCGCAGCTGCAGTGCCCGCGTGACGCCGTACCAGAGGTCACCCTGGTTCGGGGTACCGAACTTGTCGGTCAGTTTCCTCTTCAGCTTCCGGCGCAGCAGGACGCAGTCGACGATCACCGCGACGATGAGCACCCAGAACGCCATCAGGACGGCGCTCTGCACGGCGATGGACTGGAAGAAGCTCAGGATCACGAAGACCAGCGCAGCGATCATGAGGAACTCACCGATGTTCACGCGGGCATCGACGAACTGGCGGATGTAGCGACGGTTCGGGCCCTTGTCCCGCAGCGGGAGGTAACGCTCGTCATCGGTGTCGAGGGCCTGGCGCATCCGTGCGCGGTCGTCCCGGACGCCGGCGCGGCTCTGTTCACGTGCCGCCTTGCGGTCGTTCGGCACGAGGGGGGACGCTTGCGCGCCGCCTCCTGCACGCTGCGCTTGGGCGTCGGGGCGCCCTTGCCCTGCGCACGCTGCGCGTCAGAGGTACGTGAAGCGCCGTCGACGACTTCCTGGGCAGCGGGGGCTTCTCTATTTCGTCCGAACACCCCTTCAGGATAGCGGTTCGCCGCCGTGGGGCGTCCCTCCGCGAGGATGATCGCCGCTGCCGCTCCGGAGTGTGCTCCGACACACCGGCTCCCTCGCCGTGTGTAGGGTTCTGGCATGACTTCCAGAAACACCTCCACCGGGCAATCACAGGAATCCCCACTCGTCGGTGAGCAGCTCCGCGCGAGCATCGACGCCGCATTCCCTCGCATCGTCGACCAGCTCTCGTCCCTCGTCGCCATCCAGGGCATCGCGTGGGACGCCTTCGACGCGCACGAGCTCGACCGCAGCGCCGACGCCGTGGCCGGACTGATCCGGGGTGTCGGCATCGACGACGTCCGCATCCTGCGCGTCGACAACGACGGCTCTCCCGGCGGCCCCGCCGTCGTGGCCCGTCGCGCCGCGGCCGAGGGCAGGCCGACCGTCCTGCTCTATGCCCACCACGACGTCCAGCCGCCGGGTGATCCGGCGCTCTGGGAGACCGAGCCCTTCGTCGCGACCGAGCGGGACGGCAGGCTCTACTACGGCCGTGGCGCGGCCGACGACAAGGCGGGCATCATGGCTCACGTCGGAGCCTTCGGGGCCCTGATGGAGGTGCTCGGCGACTCGTTCGGGGTCGGCGTCACGCTCTTCATCGAGGGGGAGGAGGAAGCGGGCTCGCCGACCTTCCGGTCGTTCCTCGAGACGTACCGGGACGACCTCGCAGCCGACGTGATCGTCGTCGCCGATTCGAGCAACTGGAAGGTGGGCGTACCGGCCCTCACCACGAGCCTGCGCGGCCTCGTGGACGGCACCATCGAGGTGCAGGTGCTCGACCACGCGGTGCACTCCGGCATGTTCGGGGGACCGGTGCTCGACGCCCCGACGCTCCTCGCGCGCCTCATCGCGACACTGCACGACGACGCCGGCGACGTCGCCGTGGCGGGCCTGTACGGCGGGGACCACGCGTCCGTGGACTACGCCGAGCAGGACTACCGTGCGGACGCATCGGTGCTCGACGGCGTCGAGCTCGCGGGCACGGGTTCGATCGCCTCGCGGCTGTGGCACAAGCCCGCCCTGTCGATCATCGGCATGGACATCCCGAGCGTGGCCCTGTCCTCCAACACGCTCCTCCCGCGGGCACGGGCGAAGTTCAGCCTGCGGCTCGCCCCCGGCCAGGATCCGCAGGCCGCGATGGACGCGGTCCGGCGGCACGTCGAGAACCACGCGCCCTTCGGCGCGAAGGTCACGTTCACGCCGGGGGAGACCGGCAGCCCCTTCCGCACGGACACGGGCGAGCCGGCGTCGCGCCTCGCACTGGAGGCGCTCGAGGAGGCCTGGGGTGTGAAGCCCGTGGAAGCAGGTATGGGCGGCTCCATCCCGTTCATCGCCGACCTCACCGAGCTCTTCCCCTCCGCCCAGATCCTCATCACCGGGGTCGAGGACCCGGACTCCCGGGCGCACAGCGCCAATGAATCGCTGCACCTCGACGAATTCAGGAAGGCCGTCCTCGCCGAGGCGATCCTGCTCGCCCGCATCAACGAAGGCGGACTCACCGCCGGCTAGCCACGGACGGGACGGGAGGCGGAAATGTTTCCGCCCTCCCGTCCGTTATCCCTGATGCGGGCCCGGCGTACGATTGGATTCAAGCCGTGCGCGCTCCACCGCGGACGGCACTGAGAGCGGACACACCTGGTGGAGTCCGAGCTAGGAGAAACACTATGAGCACATCGACCACCGAAACAGGATCCCTGCAGGAGTCCACGGAACTCCCTGTGCACGAGGTCGCCCTGTCCGACGTCGCAGCCGGCAAGGTGCGCAGCCTCCTCGAGCAGGAAGGCCGAACCGACCTCCGCCTGCGCGTGGCGGTCCAGCCCGGCGGCTGTTCGGGCCTCATCTACCAGCTGTACTTCGACGAGCGCGTGCTCGACGGAGACGCCGTCCGCGACTTCGACGGCGTGGAGGTCATCGTGGACAAGATGAGCGTCCCGTACCTGTCGGGTGCCTCCATCGACTTCGAGGACACCATCTCGAAGCAGGGTTTCACCATCGACAACCCGAACGCAGGCGGCTCCTGCGCCTGTGGGGATTCCTTCCACTAACACGCGGGAAGGGCCCGGAACGAACCGTGAAGGTGTGTTCCGGGCCCTTTTGCATGTCACCAGATCGCAGGTCCAACGGGTAAGCTCTACAGTGAGTAGTAAAACTGGATGTGCACCCCGGGCAGCTTCATGGGCGGGTGGCAACGCACGTAGAAAAGGAAGGTCCGTCTGTGAGTTCGCAGGACCGAACCGGTAGCAAGCGCGTCAGGATCGCGAAGATCTCCAGCCTCTCGCTGGTTGGCGCCCTCCTACTGACCGGCTGTTCGGCAGAAGCCCAAAAGGGTTGGCTTCCGGCAGACCGGGACAACACCAATCACACCGGGATCATCACCGATCTGTGGGTCAACTCGTGGATCGCGGCCCTGGCCGTCGGCATCATCACCTGGGGCCTGATCATCTGGTGCATGGTCGCGTACCGCCGTCGGAAGAACGACACCGGCTACCCGCGGCAGATGAGCTACAACCTGCCGCTCGAGATCTTCTACCTGACGATCCCGCTGTTCATGGTGCTCGTCTTCTTCTACTTCACCGAGCGTGACATCGCGACGATCGACGCGCGAGTGGAGGACCCCGACGTGATCGTCGATGTCCGCGGCAAGCAGTGGTCGTGGGACTTCAACTACGTCAAGGAGGACAAGTACTCCACCGGCGTCCAGGGCAGCCTGAACGGCGAGGAAGGCGTTCCGGAGAACCTCCCGACGCTGTACCTGCCCGTGAACCGGTCGGTCGAGCTCCAGCTCAACGCCCGCGACGTGCAGCACTCGTTCTTCGTCCCGGCGTTCCTGCAGAAGCGCGACCTGTACCCGGGACGCACCAACTACATCAACCTCACTCCTACCAAGGAGGGGACCTTCGCGGGCAAGTGCGCCGAGCTGTGCGGTCAGTACCACTCGGAGATGCTCTTCAACGTCGAGGTCGTCTCGCAGGAGGAATTCGACGCGCAGATGGCGCAGCTGGAAGACGGTCAGCTCGGTGACGAGTACGACCGCGATTCCTACCCCGAGGATGATCCCGATACCGACCCAGCCAGGAGCAGCAGCTGATGTCCACCTTCGAATACACCCTTGAGGAAGCCGGCACCGTAGCCGCTCCCCGCGTGGTCCCGAGGTCCAAGGGACGCATCGTCGTCAACTGGATCACCTCGACCGACCACAAGACCATCGGGTACATGTACCTGATCGCCTCGTTCGTCTTCTTCTGCTTCGCCGGGGTGATGGCCCTGGTCATCCGGGCCGAGCTCTTCGAGCCGGGCATGCAGGTCCTGCAGACGAAGGAGCAGTACAACCAGCTGTTCACGATGCACGGCACCGTGATGCTGCTGATGTTCGCGACGCCGCTGTTCGCCGGGTTCACGAACGTCATCATGCCGCTGCAGATCGGCGCACCCGACGTCGCCTTCCCGCGGCTGAACGCCCTGGCGTTCTGGTTCTTCCTGTTCGGCAGCACCATCGCCGTCTCCGGATTCATCACGCCGCAGGGCGCCGCCTCGTTCGGCTGGTTCGCCTACGCGCCGCTCTCCAGCACGACGTTCTCGCCGGGCGTCGGCGGGGACCTGTGGGTGTTCGGGCTCGCCCTGTCGGGCTTCGGCACCATCCTCGGTGGCGTCAACTTCATCACCACGATCATCTGCATGCGCGCTCCGGGCATGACGATGTGGCGGATGCCGATCTTCACCTGGAACGCCCTGATCACCTCGATCCTCGTGCTGATGGCCTTCCCGCCGCTGGCTGCGGCCCTGTTCGCCCTCGGCGCGGACCGCCGCTTCGGCGCCCACATCTTCGACCCGGAGGCCGGCGGTGCCATCCTCTGGCAGCATCTGTTCTGGTTCTTCGGTCACCCCGAGGTGTACATCATCGCGCTGCCGTTCTTCGGCATCGTCTCGGAGATCTTCCCGGTCTTCAGCCGCAAGCCGATCTTCGGCTACAAGGGCCTGGTCTACGCGACGATCTCCATCGCCGCACTGTCGGTGACAGTCTGGGCGCACCACATGTACGTCACCGGTGCGGTCCTGCTGCCGTTCTTCGCCTTCATGACGATGCTCATCGCGGTGCCGACGGGCGTGAAGTTCTTCAACTGGATCGGTACGCTCTGGCGGGGTTCGCTGACCTTCGAGACGCCGATGCTGTGGAGCCTCGGGTTCCTCGTGACGTTCCTCTTCGGTGGTCTGACCGGCATCATCCTCGCGTCGCCCCCGCTGGACTTCCACGTCTCGGACACCTACTTCGTGGTCGCCCACTTCCACTACGTGGTCTTCGGCACCGTGGTCTTCGCGATGTTCGCCGGGTTCTACTTCTGGTGGCCGAAGTTCACCGGGAAGATGCTCAACGAGCGCCTGGGCAAGATCCACTTCTGGATGCTGTTCCTCGGCTTCCACGCCACCTTCCTGATCCAGCACTGGCTCGGCGTCGAGGGCATGCCCCGCCGCTACGCGGACTACCTCCCGGAGGACGGCTACACCGCGATGAACCAGTTCTCCACCATCGGCTCGTTCGTCCTCGGTGCGTCGCTCATCCCGTTCTTCTGGAACGTGTACATCACCTGGCGCACCGGCAAGAAGGTCGAGGTCGACGATCCGTGGGGCTTCGGCGCCTCGCTGGAGTGGGCGACATCGTGCCCGCCGCCGCGCCACAACTTCACCTCGCTGCCGCGCATCCGCTCGGAGCGCCCTGCGCTCGACCTGCACCACCCCGAGCTGCAGCAGACGCACACCCCCGATGACAGCGCCGCCGGCTTCATGGGTTCGGCGGACCGGAAGGACGCCAACGCATGAGGATCGAGAAGAACCTGTTCCTGATCGGTCTTCCGATCTTCCTCGTCATCGGTGTCGTCTACGGGTTTCTGACCGAGTTCTCGGAGTGGGTCGGGTTCCTCGGCATCCTCCTCGTCGGCGGACTGGCCGGCATGATCGGTTTCTACCTGGCCTTCACCGGCAAGCGCGTCGGCGCACGCCCCGAGGACCGCCTCGACGCCGAGATCCACGAGGGTTCCGGCGAGCAGGGCCACTTCAGCCCCTGGAGCTGGTGGCCGCTGGTCCTCGGCCTCTCGGCCGCGACCGGCTTCCTCGGCATCGCGATCGGTTTCTGGATCCTGTACATCGGCCTCGGCCTGGCCGTGATCGCCCTGGTCGGCTGGGTCTTCGAGTACAGCCGCGGAGACCACGCGCACTAGGCGAAGTCATCGGATCGACCAGGAGGGAGCCCGCCACGTGCGGGCTCCCTCCCGTTTAAGTACAGTCGTAGGTACCGGCGGACAGGCGGTGCCGGGAACGAGGAGGTGGACGGAACCATGGCGGTGCTGCCGAGGCCGTTCGACGCCGAGCTCCTCGATGAGGCGTCCGCCGTGCCGAAGCACGTGCAGCTCAGGGAGAGCCTGAGGCGGTACGTGCTCGAGTCCGGGGGCCCGGGAGCGGGCATCCCGTCGGAGCGCCGGCTGAGCGAGTACTACGGTGTGGCGCGCATGACGGTGCGGCAGGCGATCGACGCGCTTGTCGCGGAGGAGATCCTCGAGCGGATCGTGGGACTCGGGACCTTCGTCGCGCGCAGCAAGGTGGACCTCCACATGAAGATGACCTCGTACACCGAGGAGATGATCCGGCGCGGGATGGTGCCCGACGCGAGGGTGCTGAGCTTCGAACAGCAGGGTGCCACGCCGCTGGTGGCGCGGGAACTGCAGATCGAGATCGGCCAGCCCGTGGTCCGTTTCCGTCGACAGCTCCTCGCCGACGGAGAGCCCATGAGTGTCGACGAGAACTTCATCCCGGCGCACCGGGTGAAGGGGATCCTCGACGATCCGCCACCGACCTCCCTGTACAACGTGCTCAGCGAGAAGTACGGTCTGGTGATGGAGTGGGGTGAGGACACCATCGAGGCGACGGCGGCGTCGCCGTCCATCGCACGCCTGCTCAACGTCGAGATGAACGCACCACTGCTGAAGATCCAGCGCCACGCCTACGTGGCGCGCGCGATGATCGACTACTCGGTGTCCTACTACCGCGCGGACCGCTACAAGCTATGGGTCCCCCTGCAGCGGCCCGGAGTGCGGACGCCGCGCGCCTACAGCTCGAAGCGACTGGGGTAGCCGGCCGGAACTTGCCGTCGTCTCAGGGCACCGCCACATAGAGGGCGAATACCGCGCCGATTCCAGCACCGACGACGCAACCGGCTGCGACCTGCGCCGGTGTATGGGCGCCGAGCTCGACGCGCGACCAGCCGACGGTGGCAGGCAGCAGGACGAGCGGCGTCGCCCATGCGCCGAACAGGGCGATGGTACCGAGCGTGACGAACGTCGCAACCGCGGCGTGGGCCGACAGCTTCCACCACAGGTTGACGACCAGGACAGCCAGCACCCCTCCCACCGTGCAGAGGACCGTGCCCGTGACCGCCCAGGGCGCTCCGAGGAGGACGAGGAGCGCGAGTCCTGCCGTGATCGAGACGAGCGCTCCACCGAGCACAGGAGCGCGCTGGTGGCGGTCGCTGATGTGGTGGTCGGACACGTGGCCGCGGCGCACGAGCACGAGCACGCCGGCGAGGGGGAGCGCTGTCGTGAACGTGACGGCCACCGCCGCATACGCGACAGCCTGCGGAGGTGCCACCGCGCCGACGGTGGCGACGACGAGGAAAACGGACACGAGGACGGCGGGGGCGAAGACCTCGCTGACCAGTGCGGCGATCGCCGGGGCGGTATGCCGTCCGGGAGTGGTGCTGCGATCGCTCATGGGCAACCCCTTCTTCGTGCCTTCGACCTGCGACCGGCCCTGACGCGGTACGAGGAAGGGCCCGGACGTTGCCGTCCGGGCCCTTCCTCGTACCGTCGGGGCTGATGAGCCCTAGTGGCTGGCGATGGACTCCCGGTCCTTGGCTCCAGCGATCTCGTCGTGGTGGTCGCCGTGGGAGGCCGAGAGCTCCTTCGGCGTGACGGGAGCGACGCGGTCCTCGAAGAAGAACCGGGAGACCCGTCCGTGGACCTTGTCGAGCAGGCTGATCTTCCCGTCGGCGTCGGCCTTGGGGACGGTCACCTCCGGCGAATCGAAGCTGACGAGCGTGTAGCGCTTGTAGTCGTCGACCGGCTCGTGTACCTCGATGAACTCGCCGTGCGGGAGACGGACGATGCGCCCGGTCTCGCGACCGTGAAGGGCGATCTCGCGGTCCTTGCGCTGCAACGCGAGGGCGATGCGGCGCGTGGCCATGAAGGCGAGGATCGGGCCGAAGATCACGAGGAAGCGCAGCCAGTACGTGACGTCGTTCAGCGACACCAGGAAGTGCGTGGCGATGAGGTCCGAGCTGGCAGCTGCCCACAGCACGCAGTAGAACACGATGCCCGCGACGCCGATGCCCGTGCGGGTAGGAGCGTTCCGCGGACGGTTGAGCAGGTGGTGCTCGCGCCGGTCCTTGGTGACCCAGGCCTCGATCCATGGCCAAGCGAACATCAGTGCGAAGACGATCGTGGCCGGTACGAGCGCCGGGATCAGGACGTTCAGCGAGAGAGCGTTGACTCCCCAAGGGAACGGGATCATGAACTCGAAGTCGAAGTTGTCACCGATCGTGCCCGGCATCAGGCGCAGTGCGCCGTCCACCCAACCGATGTACCAGTCGGGCTGAGTACCTGCGGAGACGGGGGAAGGGTCGTACGGACCGTAGTTCCAGATCGGGTTGATGGTGAAGGCCGCTGCGATCGCTGCCAGCACACCGAACACGATGAAGAAGAATCCACCGGCCTTCGCCGCGTAGACGGGACCGACGGGGTAGCCGACGACGTTCGTGTTCGTGCGGCCCGGGCCCGCGAACTGCGTGTGCTTGTGGAGCACCACCATGAAGAGGTGGATACCGATCAGCAGCAGGATCACCGCGGGGATCAGCAGGATGTGCAGCACGTACAGGCGGCCGATGATCATGGTGCCGGGGAACTCACCACCGAAGAGGAAGAAGCTCAGGTAGGTACCGACCACGGGGATGGCCTTCATGACACCGTCGATGATGCGCAGGCCGTTGCCGGAGAGCAGGTCATCGGGGAGCGAGTAGCCGGTGAAGCCGGCAGCCAGGCTCAGGATGAGGAGGACGCAGCCGACGACCCAGTTGAACTCGCGGGGGCGGCGGAAGGCTCCGGTGAAGAACACGCGGAGCATGTGCACGGCCACGGAGGCGGCGAACAGCAGGGCCGCCCAGTGGTGGATCTGCCGCATGAACAGGCCGCCGCGGATGTCGAACGAGATGTCCAGCGAGGACGCGTAGGCGACCGACATCTCGACACCGCGCAGGGGCAGGTAGCTGCCCTCGTAGTGGGTCTCGGCCATCGACGGATCGTAGAAGAAGGTGAGGAAGGTGCCGGAGATCAGCAGGATGACGAAGGTGTACAGCGCCACCTCACCGAACATGAACGTCCAGTGGTCGGGGAAGATCTTCCGCCCGAACTCCTTGACGATGCCGGAACCGCCGACGCGTGAGTCGACGTAGTCGGTGACCTTGCCCACGCGCGTCTTCGGCACGTAGGTTTGCGTCGCAGTTGAGCTGCTCATGTCAGCCTCGCTCCCAGAAACTAGGTCCTACGGGTTCTTGGAAATCGCTTGACGCGACGAGGTAGCCCTCGTCATCGACTTCGATGGGTAGCTGTGGCAGCGGACGCGCAGCCGGACCGAAGATCACCTTGCACTCTTGTTCGAGGTCGAAGGTGGACTGGTGGCATGGGCACAGCAGGTGGTGCGTCTGCTGTTCGTACAGCGCTACCGGGCAGCCGACGTGCGTGCAGATCTTGGAATACGCAACAATTCCGTCGTAGCCCCAGTTCTCCCGGCCGGGAGAGGGATTGAGCTCCTCGGGGTCGAGGCGCATCAGCAGGACGACTGCCTTGGCCTTCTCCTCGAGCTTGTTCTCGACCTCGTTGAGGCCTTCGGGGATGACATGGAACGCGGAACCGATGGTGACGTCGGAGGCGCGGATCGGGGTACCGCTCGGATCGCGCGTGAGGCGGACGCCGGTGTCCCACATGGTCTGCTTCAGCGAGTTGCCGGGCAGGGGACCGAGGTCGCGGAAGATGGCGATGGCCGGCAGGGGAGCCAGGACAGCAGCTCCGAGGAGCGTGTTGCGGATCAGCGGTCGGCGCTTGATCCCGGACTCGTCGAGGATGTCGTTGACGATCTTCTCGGCGTCCTGGCGGTCACGCTCGGGGCGGATCTCGTGGCGGCTCTCCGTGACCTCGTGGTCCGGCATGAGCGTCTTGGCCCAGTGGACGATGCCGACGCCGATGCCGAGCATCGCGAAGGCGGTGCCGAGACCCAGCATCAGGTTCTGGAGGCGCAGGCGCTCGACGGTCTCGTTGAGCGGGACGGCGAAGTAGCCGACGAAGAAGAGCAGGGTGCCGAGTACCGAGATGAAGAACAGCAGGGCGACCTGGCGTTCGGCACGCTTCTCGGCGCGTCGGTCCCGGTCCGCGAGGCGCGGCCGGTGCGGCGGGAGGCCCGGGTTCTCGAACTCGTCCAGCTCCCGGCCTGGCGTAGCGACGGTCACCGAGGTTCCCGGAGCACCGTGACTAGAGTCGGCCATGATCCCTCTCATCCTTCTTTAGGTACTGCATGCGCAGGTTTGTCATTGATTCGTTGTCGAGGCGGGGGCGGATGGTCAGGAGGACCTTGACGTGAGCCACACCGTGAAGGCGATGACGACGCCCATGCCGGCGACCCAGATGAAGAGTCCTTCCGAGACCGGACCCAGCGAGCCGAGCTCCGCTCCGCCCGGGGAACCCTGTTCCTCGATGGTCTTGAGGAACGCGATGATGTCCTGCTTGTCCTCCGGGGCGATGTTCGCGTCGCTGAAGACGGGCATGTTCTGCGGACCGGTGACCATGGCCTCGTAGATGTGCCGTTCACTGGTGCCGTCGATGGACGGGGCGAACTTCCCGCCGGTCAGGGCGCCGCCGGCCGCTGCCGCGTTGTGGCACATGGCGCAGTTCACGCGGAACAGCTCCCCGCCCTTGGAGGCGTCGCCGGCGGAGGCGTCGAGGATCTCCTCGGAGGGGATGGCCGGACCGGCGCCGAGCGAGGCGACGTACGCGGCCATCTGGCGGATCTGCTCATCGGTGAACTGGACGGGCTTGGCCTGCGCCTGCGGGCCGTCCATCTGCATGGGCATGCGGCCGGTGCCGACCTGGAAGTCGACGGAGGCGGCGCCGACCCCGACGAGCGACGGCGCGGCGTCCGATCCGGTCGCACCCATGCCGTGGCAGGACGCACAGTTGGCCGAGAAGAGCTTGCTGCCCTCTTCGACGTCGTCCGCCGTGAACGTGGTGGTCTGTGCCTGCGCCTCATTGGCGGTGCTGGCTGCGGCGTAGATCCCGCCGGTGACGAGGAGTGCCATCAGGAGCAGCGCGAATGCTGCTAGTGGGTGACGCCGCCTCTGGGAGAGTGCCTTCACGGAATGCTTCCTGCCTTTTGTGGTACCAGAGCTGCTGGAGGTCCTTCTTGAATTCTACCTCTAGTAGAAGAGATTACAGGAGGTGATTACTGAAGGAAGTAGATGATGATGAACAGGCCGATCCAGACGACGTCGACGAAGTGCCAGTAGTAGGACGTCACGATGGCCGAGGTGGCTTCGAAGTGGCCGAAGCGCCGCGCGATGAAGGCTCGGCCGATGATGAACAGGAAGGCGATGAGCCCGCCGATCACATGGATGCCGTGGAACCCGGTGGTGATGTAGAAGGCCGACCCGAAGGCGTTCGACGACAGCGCGACGCCCTCGGCGACGAGCTCCGCGTACTCGTAGGCCTGCACGGAGACGAAGATCGCACCCATGAGGAAGGTCAGCAGGAACCACTCGACCATGCCCCAGCGGGCGAAGGAGAAGAGCCCGCCGGTCCGGCGTGGCTGCAGGCGCTCGGCGGCGAAGACGCCGAACTGGCAGCTGAAGGAGCTCGACACCAGGATGACGGTGTTGATCAGCGCGAACGGTACGTTCAGCTTCTCGGTCTCCATGGCCCACAGCTCGCTGGAGGTGGAGCGCAGGGTGAAGTACATGGCAAAGAGGCCGGCGAAGAACATCAGCTCGCTGGACAGCCACACCACGGTTCCTACGGAGACCATGTTGGGGCGGTTGAGCGCGGGATGCGGGGCGGCGCTGGGGGCTTGGGTCGCAGATGTCACAGACTCATTATGTCCCCAAGATCGCGACGATCACCAACGCGAAACGGCCGCCCGGAGCCTGCCGTGGCGCGGCGAGGAGCCCCATCGCCCGGAATTCCGCGGAAGTTCCCCGGGATGACTTTCTACAATTCGTAGATAATCTTGGACGGTGAGCCTGACAACGAGCCCTGCCGCGGACCGACCCACCTGGCCGTCGATCTTCTCGTCCCTGCTGGCGGGTACCGATCTGAGCACCGGGCAGAGCCGCTGGGCGATGGACACCATCATGGCCGGAGAGGCGAGCCATACCCAGATCGCCGGGTTCCTGATCGCGCTCCGCGCCAAGGGGGAGTCCGTGGGCGAGCTCCTCGGGCTGGTCGAGGCGATGCTCGGACGGGCACACCGGATCGAGGTCGCGGGTCCCACCCTGGACATCGTGGGAACCGGAGGCGACGGCCTGGACACCCTGAACATCTCGACGATGGCGTCGCTCGTGGCCGTAGGGGCCGGCGCGAAGGTTGTCAAGCACGGAAACCGGGGGGCGTCCTCCGCCTCCGGTGCGGCCGACGTCATCGAGGAGCTCGGCGTCCGGCTCGATCTCGCGCCGGCCGAGGTCGCGCGGACCGCAGAGCAGGCGGGGATCACGTTCTGCTTCGCCCAGGTCTTCCACCCGTCCATGAAGCACGTGGCCGTACCGCGGCGTGAGCTGGGTGTCCCCACGGCGTTCAACTTCCTCGGCCCCCTCAGCAATCCTGCCGGCGTGAGCGCCCAGGCCCTCGGGTGCGCGGACGCCCGCATGGCGCCCCTGATGGCGGGTGTCCTCGCCGAGCGGGGCATCCGCGCGCTCGTGTTCCGCGGCGACGACGGCCGCGACAAGCTGACGACGAGCGGCTCCTCCACGGTCTGGGAGGTCCGGGGCGGGCACGTCCGGGCGCACGAGGTGCATCCCGGCGACTTCGGCCTGGACGTCGTCCCCGTCGACGCGCTGCGGGGCTCCGATGCCACGGGCAATGCCGGTGTGGTGCGCGCGGTGCTGGCCGGCGAGGCGGGACCGGTGCGCGACGCCGTCGTCCTCAACGCCGCCGCGGGCCTGGTCGCGTTCGACGAGGGCTCGGAGGGCGATCTCGTCGGTCGCATCCGCTCGGCGATGGACCGGGCCCGCGCCTCGATCGATTCCGGTGCCGCGGCCGGCGTGCTCGAGCGGTGGGTCGACGTCAGCCGCTCCGCCTGACCGGCCGCGCCTGCCCGCCGCTCACGCAGCGGATTCCCGGCAGCGCCTCAGCTGTCGAACCCCAAGGAGAACGCGGCGTCGAGGTCGTGCTGGGAGTAGGACCGGAAGGCGATCTGCGTCGTCGTCGAGCGGATCCCCTCGATCTTCGAGAGGCGGTCGGCGATGACGTCCGCCAGGTCCTCGTGGCGGCTCACCCGGGCGATCGCGATGAGGTCCCATTCGCCCGTCACCGAGTAGACCTCGCTGATCCCCTCGATCTCCGAGATGGCCTGGGCACTCTCGGGGATGCGCGACGCATCGGTCTGGATGAGGACGAAAGCGGTGATCATGGCGTGCCTTTCGGGGTGGGGAAGGAACTCGGGCCTACGCTACCGGCCGCACAGGGCGTCGTCGGCCCCGGCGGACGCGCGCGAGTGCGCGCGGCAGCAGCAGGAACGCCCCGAGGACCAGCAGGGTCACGATCTGGAAGCTGACGGCCACTCCGCCGCCCGACAGGGCGCGGAGGGCGAGCCCGCCGACCACCGTGCCGAGCCACAGGACCAGCCCGGCGGGACGGATCGCCGCGGGGCGTCGCCACGCGCGGATCGCGAGGAAGCCGACGGCGTAGGCGAGGAGGAACGGCCAGGCCGTTCCGAGGACGCCGGCGACGGTCACCCCGTGCTCGTGCGTCCTGCGGCCCGAAGCGGCGAAGGCGAGGATCAGGACCGCGTCGAGCACGATCCAGGCGAGCGGAGCTGCCGCCGCCCTGCCGGGTGACTGCTCGGCCCTGGCAGGTGGAAGGCTGGCTCGGGGCATGCATCCAGCCTACTGGTTGTCGGCTCGGGTCCCGTGGACTACATTCGGGCGACATCCGGGCGGTGCAGCGCGGCACGAGCGAAGGACACTCCGATGGGATCGATCACCCCCTGCCTCTGGTTCGACGGCCGGGCCGAGGAAGCGGCTGAGCTCTACACCTCGGTGGTGAGGAACTCGCGGATCGTGAGCATGTCACGCGCAGGCCGGGAACCGGACGCCCCTGCCCTGACGGTGTCCTTCGAACTCGACGGCCAGCCGTTCATCGCCCTGAACGGCGGACCGCTCTACACCTTCACGGAAGCGGTGTCGTTCCAGATCGCCTGCGCCGACCAGTCGGAGGTGGACCACTACTGGACCGCGTTGACGGCCGGCGGGGAGGAGAGCCGCTGCGGCTGGCTCAGGGACCGGTTCGGGCTGTCGTGGCAGATCGTGCCCACCGTGCTGCCGAGCCTGATCGGCGGGGACGATGCCGAGGGTGCGCAGCGCGCCATGGCGGCGATGCTGGGCATGGGCAAGCTGGACATCGCGGCCCTCGAGGCGGCCTACCGCGGCCGATGACAGGTCGACCGGGACGGGCGGGTTCGGGCGCGCGGTTCGCGGTGGGTCCTGTAGGTGCGGAGAACCATCGATGCTGCCCGACTTCCCCGGTGTGGGCCTGACGGATGGATAGTCGGACGGGCACGGAACAGCGTCCGGTGTCACAGGTCGTGCACAGCGTCACGACAGCAGGGTCACAACCGGGATGGTGAAAGTGGGTGATGGGCCGTCGGGGCCCTACAGGAACCGCTACAAGCGGCAGATCGAGGAGACACAATGATTCAGCGTAGGAAGATCGCACTGGGCTTCGGCGCGGCAGCCCTGGTGGCGGGGGCCAGCCTCGGCGTCACGGGAATGGCCAACGCGGCGACGACGGCGCCCGAGCCGTCGGCGAGCGCATCGGCCACCCCGGGCGAGGGAGGCGGGAGCGGGTCCGGGCGTCACGGCGGCGGATTCGATGCCGCGAGCCTCGCGGAGAAGCTCGGGGTCGAGGAGTCGGCTGTCAGCGACGCCCTGCAGGCCATCCGTGACGAAGCGCGGGCCGGGAAGGACGCAGGAGGCACGCCGGACCGGGATGCCCTGAGGTCCGCGCTCGCAGCATCGCTCGCGGAAGCACTGGAACTGGACGAGGCCACGGTGCAGGGCGCCCTCGACGAGCTCCGGGCCGAGCAGCAGGAAGAACGATCGGCGGCCCTGCAGGAACGGCTCGACGCGGCGGTCTCGGACGGGTCCCTCACTCAGGAGGAGGCGGACGGCGCGGCGAAAGCTGTGGAGCTCGGCATCCTCGGCGGTCACCGCTAGGTCCGGCTACCGTCAGGTCCGGCCACGGCAGGCACCGCCCGCGCACCATGCCGGGTGGTGCCTGCCCGGTGCCTGCCCGGTGCCTGCCCGGTGCCTGACGGTTTCGGTCCTGTCCCGGCCTGCCTGAGGACCCAGGCCGATGCGGAAGGAAGCTGTCCTCGATGCTCCTGTCCCCGCCGTGTGCGTGGTCGTAGTCTTTCCCCAGCCCGAGGACGCGGCAGGTCCGCGCCACGGTCGGCCGACCATTCGAAGGAGCAGCCATGACCACCCTGCAGAACCGTCCCCACACCGCCCTCCTGGTCGTCGACGTACAGACCGGCGTCGTCGCCGGTGCCCATGCGCGGGATGCAGTGGTGTGCAACATCGATGCCCTGGTGGCACGGGCCCGCAGCGAGGGCGTCCCGGTGGTCTGGGTGCAGCACTCGGACGCCGAACTGGAGGTCGGGAGCGATGCCTGGCAGCTCGTGCCGGAGCTCGAGCGGTTGGCCGGCGAACCCCCTCGTCCGGAAGACCTACGGTGATTCGTTCGAGGACACGGACCTCGAGGACGTCCTCGAGGCGTCCGGCGTGGGCCGGCTCGTGGTGTCGGGTGCCCAGACGGACGCCTGCATCCGCTCGACCATCCATGGTGCTTTCGTGCGCGGCTACGACGTCACCCTCGTCGGTGACGCGCACACGACCGAGGATCTGAGCGAATGGGGCGCCCCGACGCCGGACAAGGTCATCGGGCACACCAACATGTACTGGCAGTACCAGTCCGCGCCGGGGCGCACGGCGACCGTCGACGACACCGCCGACGTCTCCTTCGCCCCTGCCGGCGCCGTGACGGCCTGAATCCTCAGGGCAGCCGGGAAGGGCGCAGCACGGACGGCGCGGACGCCCTGCCCGGATCCAGGCGGACCGGGCTGATCAGGACGGCCGGGCCGCGCTGCAGGACACCGCTGGACAGGGGGCGGCAGCGCAGGCCGCCCCGCCCACGCATGGCCTTGTGCGCTCCCGGCGCCAGGACGCGGTCCATCCAGGCGCAGGGATGGGCATGCCGTCCGCCGTGGAACGCCACACGTCCACCACCGGACTCCAGCACGAAGTCCTGCCCGATGAGCGGCACCAGTTCGGCACCCCGCAGGATGACATTGCGACGGGGGGAGCAGGGCATCGAAGGGCGCCGCTCCCAACTCCGCCGCGATGGCCTCGAGCGACTCGACGGCCATCAGGGTGACCGCGGCGTCCATGTGCGCGGCCTTGCCGAAGAAGCGGTCACCGACGATGCCCTTGCCCTCCACCACGTCCACGCCGGCGGCGTCGACGGTGGCGACATCGGCGGCGCCGTCCCGCGCCCGTCCGAAGTAGGCATGCGCCCCGGACACGAGCAGGTGCAGGATCTCCACGTCGTACCGGAACTCAGGGGTCATACCTCCACGCTATCCGGTGCACGGGTGCATCCTGTCCGCACCGGTTCCCGCCTGCGCCTGCCTCCGCCAGGTCAGGCGTCCCCGGGCAACGGCTCGCGCTCGCCGTGCACGGCCCAGTAGCCGAGGGACCGTGCCTTGTAGATGGCGGGATTGTGCGAGGAGATGGTCCTCGCATTGCGCCAGTGCCGATCGAGCGCCCTGCCCGTCGACGTCGCCGAGGCACCGCCGACCTCGAAGAGGTGGGTGGCCGCCCGGGGGACCTGGTCGACGGAGACCACCTGCGCCTGGCTCACGGCGATCTCTGCCTCGTCGACAGCAGCCCGGGCGGCGTCCTCGCCCGGACCCTGGCCGGCAGGCTGCGTGTCCGCCGTCCCGCCGTCGGGTGACCTCCCCTGGCGCACCTCGGTGACCGCCGTGAAGGCGGCGTCGAGCGCGTCGGCTGCCGCCAGCACGACCGCCCGGGCCGAGAAGGCCAGGCTGGAGAGCTCGCCGAGGACCTGCAGCACCTGCGGGTCCTCCCGCGGCAGGGGCGTCGGTGCGTTCACGTAGGACCGCGTCCGCGGCCGCACGAAGGCCGCTGCGTCACCTGCCGCCGCGCGGGCTATGCCGGCGAGGGACGCCACGAGCACCAGCTGGAAGAAGGCATGGACATGGCTCGGGGTGTCGGGGGAGGAGGAACGCACGTCCCGCGGGTCCACGCGTACGTCCGTGAAGCGGGTGGTGCCGCTGCCGGTCAGTCTCTGCCCGAAACCGTCCCAGTCGTCGATCCGGTCGACTCCCGGAGCCGTGGCCCGGACCGCGTAGCCGACGCGCTCGCCGTCGCGCACGGCGCTGCCCGCGATCCAGTCCGCGTAGAGGCTGCCCGTGCTGTAGTACTTGGTCCCCGTCAGGGTCTGCGTGTCGCCGGCTGCCGATGGGATGAGGGACGTCCGGATGTCCCTCAGGGACGTGCCGGACAACTCGCTCGAGGCATTGCCCACCATGGCCCCGGCGGCGATGTCCAGGAACCAGCGGTCGCGGTGCGCCGAACGCGGCTGGAGCAGTGTCCCCTCGACGTAGGCGAAGTGTCCCCGCCACAGCTGGGTCAGGTTGGAATCCGCGGCGGCGAGTTCCGTCAGCAGGACGAACAGCTGACGCAGGCTCGCCCCGGATCCGCCGTATTCCACCGGCACGCGCAGGGCGCCGAACCCTGCTTCCTTCAGCGTGTCCACCTCCTCGAAGGGCAGGGTGCGGTTCCGCTCACGTTCGGCGGCACTCCCGGCGATGCGGGCGAAGACGGGGCGGAACCTGTCGAGCAGCACCTCGGTGGCGGGCGCCTGGTGCGGGCCGGCCGGGGACCCGCCGTTGCGCGGGTGGGTGTTGATCGTCGTGGACATCGGCGCTCCTAGGCGTAGGACGGGGCCGCGGCCCCGGCAGCGGCGGCCGCCATGGTGCCGGCATCGGGACCGAGATGGGCACCATTGCGGTACCTCGCTCCCGGGTGCTGGTCGAACAGCCTCGTGTTCCCGCGACCGAACAGGCGCTCGCGGAGGGTGGACTCCTCGTAGGACCTGCGGTACAGGCCGCGCTTCTGGAGTTCGGGGATCACGAGTTCGATGAAGTCCTCGGCCGTCCCGGGCGTGAGGAACTGCCGCAGATTGAACCCGTCGAGGTCGGTGCCTTCGACCCACCGCTCGATCTCGTCCGCGACCTCGCCGGGCGTGCCGATCGCCACGAAGGGTCCGCGATCGAACCTCGTGATGCGTTCGAGGGCCTGACCGACCGTCGTACCCGCCGGGTGCCGCCTGTTGCTCGGCTGCCGGTCCCGGCCGGGCCGGTCCTCACGCGCGAGGATGTCGTCGATCACCTCGTCCGGGCGGTAGGCGGCCAAATCGATGCCCCCACCTCCGGCGTGCGCGAGGTAGCCTTCGGCACTCGAGAGGCGCCGGTACTCGTCCGCTTTCCGCTGCGCCTCCTTGTGCGTGCGGCCGACGATGACGACGGCGCCTGCGAAGGCCTTGATGTGGTCCGCCCGGCGGCCGTTCTCCACGGCGAGCCGGCGGAGGTCCTGCACGTTCTCCCGGTAGGCGGCGGCATCACGTCCGCCGACGAAGACCCCCTCGGCGTGCCTGGCGGCGAACGCCTTGCCCGCCGTCGAGCTCCCCGCCTGGAAGAGGACGGGTGTGCGCTGGAGCGAGGGTGCGCTGAGATGCGGTCCGGCGACGGAGAAGTGGGGGCCGCGGTGGTTGATGTAGCGGACCCTGGTCGGATCCGTGTAGATGCGGCGGTTCCGGTCCTCGACCACGGCATCGTCATCCCAGGAACCCTCCCACAGCTTGTAGAGCACATCGAGGTACTCGTCGGCGATGGCATAGCGCTGGTCGTGCTCGACCTCGTCCGCCAGACCGAAGTTGCGCGCCGCGTTGGGCAGGTACGAGGTCACGATGTTCCAGCCGAACCGCCCCTTCGTGAGGTGGTCGAGTGTCGAGGCGCGGCGCGCGAACGCGAACGGCGGCTCGTAGGTCGTGGAGAAGGTCGCCGCGAAGCCGAGGTGTTCGGTCACCGCCGCCATGGCCGGGATGATCAGCAGGGGATCGTTGCTCGGGATCTGCACTGCTTCGCGGAG
This sequence comes from Arthrobacter sp. MN05-02, assembly GCA_004001285.1. Classification (NCBI taxonomy): domain Bacteria; kingdom Bacillati; phylum Actinomycetota; class Actinomycetes; order Micrococcales; family Micrococcaceae; genus Arthrobacter; species Arthrobacter sp. MN05-02. The sequence goes on along the minus strand of AP018697.1, from coordinate 1,835,844 downwards.
TGCCGTCTCCGGTCCGTTGCGGTAGCCGTCGTAGGTGCCGATGACGTCCGCGAGGAAGACGCTGTCGAACAGGCCGGCCTCGAGGAGTTTGGCGGTCTCCACCCAGAAGTCGAGGTCGTTGAAGCGGTGCCTGTTGTTCTCGGGGTGGACCCAGAGTCCGTGGGAGATGTGTCCCACGCAGTTCATCTCGAACAGGTTGAAGGCGATCTGGCGTGTCATGGGTGGACCTGGTCCTTCCGGAAGGCGGGGAGCTGGGGGATGGCGCGGATGAGCTGCCGCGTGTAGTCGTACTGCGGGGCGTCGAAGACGTCGTCGACGGGGCCGTGGTCGAGGACGGCGCCGTCCTTGAGGACGAGGACCTCGTTGCTGACGTGCTGGATGACGCCGAGGTCGTGGGAGATGAAGAGGTAGCTCAGGGAGAAGCGGTCCTGCAGGTCCGTCAGGAGATCGAGGATGCGGGCCTGGACGGTGACGTCGAGGGCGGACACCGGCTCGTCGCAGATGATGACCTCGGGATCGGCGGCGAGGGCACGGGCGATGGCGACGCGTTGCCGCTGGCCCCCGGAGAGGTCGAGCGGGCGGCTGCGTGCCCTGTCCGCGGGAAGGCCGACGAGGTCCAGGAGTTCGAGGACCCGTGCCGCGAGGGAGCCCCGGGGAGTGCCGGCGGCGGCAGCTGCCTGCCCCACGACCTGACGGACCGTCTTGCGCGGGTCGAACGACTGCAGGGGATCCTGGTAGATCATCTGGACGGATCGTCGCGCCGTGAGGTCCCGGGAGGCGCGGTGCTCCTGCCAGGTGCGGCCGTGCAGTCGCACGGCACCGGTGTCGGGCGCCTCGACGCCGAGCGCGATGCGCGCCACCGTGCTCTTGCCGGAGCCCGACTCGCCCACGATGCCCAGGGTGGTCCCCGCCTGGAGGGCGAAGGACACGTCGTCGACCGCCGTGCGTCGGCGTCCGTCGGGGCCGGGGTAGCTCTTGCCGATGCCCTCGACCGTCAGCAGTACCGGCGGGGACGCGGCTGTGTCGTCGCGGCTGCCGGTACCGGTGGACGTCGTGGCCGGCGTTACGGGTTCGGGAACGGACCGCGCACCTCCCGTGAGCCGGGAGCCGCGCGACGTCCTCGACGGGATGGCGGCCAGCAGCCCCTGCGTGTAGGGATGCCGGGGATCCTGCAGGACGGCCTGGACGCGGCCCTCCTCCACGATGACGCCGTTGCGCATCACCGCGACGCGGTCGGCGAGGTCCGCGACGACCGCCAGGTCGTGACTGACGACGAGCATCCCGGTCCGGGCACCCTTCAGCTGTCCGAGCAGCCGCAGGACCTGAGCGGCGATGGTCGCGTCCAGCGCCGTCGTCGGTTCGTCCGCGATGAGGAACCGGGGGTCCGCCGCGATGGCGGAGGCGATCAGCGCCCGCTGGCGGAGGCCGCCCGACAACTGGTGCGGGTACTGGCTCGCGCGGACCTCGGGTTCCGGGACACCGACGGACGCCAGGAGCTCGACGACGCGCCGGCGCCGCCCCGTGCGGTCGAGGGCGCTGTGCAGGCGGAGCACCTCGCCCACCTCATCGCCCACGGTCCGCAGGGAATCGAGTGAGGACAGCGCGTCCTGCAGGATGAAGCCGGCCTCCCTGCCCCGCACACGGGCCCACTGCCGTTCGCCCCAACCCGAGGCGTCCTGGCCGTCGAAGCGCCGGCTGCGGGATCCGACGTGGGCGCCGGGACCGGTCAGTCCCACCAGGGTCCGGGCCGTCACGGACTTGCCGGATCCGGACTCGCCGACGAGCGCCAGGCATTCGCCCGGCCGGATCGACAGGCTGACGTCCCGGACGACCTCCCGCCGGTGGACGCCACGGCCGAAGGAGACCGTCAGTCCGTCGAGTTCGACGACGGGCGGCGCCGCTCCGGCCGGTCCGGCGATGCCGGCAGCGGCTGCGAGGATCGGTACGGAGCTCATGCGAGCCTTCCTTCGGAGCGGCGCCGGAGTTCACGCCCGAGAACGGTGATGGACAGGACGGTGGCAACAAGGAACGCCGCGGGGATCGTGATCATCCAGGGGGCGTTGGAGATGAAGTTGCGCCCCGCCGAGAGCATCGCGCCCCACTCGGGGGCCGGGGGAGGCGTGCCGAGTCCGAGGAAGCTGAGGGACGCACCGGCACCGATGGCGGATCCCACCCCGATGGTCGCCAGGACCAGCACCGGCTTGATGACGTTCGGGACGATGTGCGTCAGGAGCACCCGCCAGGCGGGCAGCCCCAGCGTACGGGCCGCCTCGACATAGCCGGACCGCCGGACGAGGTGCGTCTGCGCCCTGGTGATCCGGGCGTAGTAGGCGATGCTGCCCGCCCCGATCGCGAGGATCGCATTCTCCGTGCCGTCGCCGATGATGCCGATGACCACCAGCGCGAGCAGGATCTCCGGGATGGCGAGGGTGACGTCGAGGAAGCGCATCACGGATGCCTCGACCAGGCGCCCGTTGAGCCCGGCGAGGAGACCGATGGCCGTCCCGCCCAGCACGCCGATCGCCGTCGCGCCGAGTCCGATGTACAGCGAGGTGGCGGCACCGTGCACGATCCGGGAGTAGTTGTCCGCACCGGAGTCGTCGGTACCGAACCAGGCCGTCCCGTTCGGCGCTTCGAAGCTCCGGGAGGGATCCACCGCGTACGGATTAGCCGAGGAGAGCAGACCCGGTGCCAGGACCGCCGCCGCCAGCCACAGGAGGAAGGCCGAGGCCAGCAGGATGCCGGGCCTGACGCGCCATCGTCGCGCTCGCCGGACGCGGAGCCCGCGGACGGGGATGGCAGGAGGAGCCGGAGGCGTCGGCGCCAGGGGAACCGCGTCGGGGGGAGCAGGGCGCGAGGTGATGCTCATGCTGTCACCACTTTCGGGTCGATGAGCGTGTAGAGGAGGTCGATCACCAGGTTGACCACCACGTACACCGCGGCGGAGAGCAATACGATGCCGATGATGACGGGGAGGTCCTTGTTGTAGACGGAGGCCAGTGTCAGCGAACCGATGCCCTGCCTGCTGAACAGGGTCTCGACGATGACCGATCCGCCGAGGAGCGCGGCGACGACGAATCCTGACATCGTCATCACCGGGATGGCGGCGTGCCGGAGTGCGTGCCGCATGCGCACCGGGAGGTCGCGCATCCCGCGGGACCTCGCCGTGAGGATGAAGGGTTGCTCCAGTACGTCCTCGAGCTCGTTGCGGAGGACCTGCGAGAGCGTCCCGAAGATGGCGAGGCCCAGCGTGAGCGCCGGCAGGACCAGCGCCGCCATGCCCTGGTTGCCACCGATCGGGAACCAGCGCAGCGAGAACGAGAAGACGATCAGCAGGGCGAACCCGATGATGAAGGTCGGTGTCGCGGCGAGGACCACTTCGACGCCGGAGACGATCGACCGGATCCAGTTGGCCCGCTGCGCGGACAGGACGGCGACGGCGAGGGTCAGCGGGAGGGCGACGGCGACGGCCGCAGCCGCGAGTGCCGCCGTCGCGCCGATCTGCTGGCCGATGGCATCCGTGACGGGCAGCCGGAGCCGGTAGGACTGGCCCAGGTCACCCTGCAGCAGGTTGCCGAGGTAGCTGCCGTACTGCACGATGAACGGCTGGTCGAGGAGGTAGTCGCTGCGGACCTGGGCGAGGGTCTCGGCCGTGGGCCGCGCGTCCGGACCGCCGAGGATCAGCAGGGCCGTGTCGCCCGGGATCAGGTGGACCGCGAGGAAGGTCAGGGTGGCCGCGCCCCAGAGCACGCCGATGCCGACCAGCAGGCGGGTGAGGATGCGTCGGAGGATCGGCACCTACTCCGCCTTCCACGCATAGGTCAGGACGGGCACGGGGTGGGATGTGTCGACGGCGACATCATGGACCGTCTTGGCGTAGGCGAACTGGCTCGGGTTCTCGTAGAGGGGCAGGCCGGGCACGATCTCGAGCAGCCGGTGCTGCGCCTTCGAGTACGCTTCCTCCGCCTCCGGTCCGTCGTCGGACTCGCGGGCCGCCAGCAGCAGTTCGTCCAGGGCCGGGTCGTCGACGTAGGACGAGTTCTGGCCGATCCGTTCGCCGGTGATCTCCGAGGAGTGGTACCGGATGAACAGGACGTCTGTGGTGTTCGTGTGCCATACCCCGGCCAGCGCGTCGTAGTCGCCGGCGTAGCGCAGCTCGCTGAGCTGCGCCTGCGGCAGCTGGATGATCCGGAGGTCGAAGCCGACCTTGCGAGCCTCGCCCTGCAGCTGGACCAGCAGGGGACTCGGCGTCGAGCTCTCCACCGTCGGTACCTCGACGACCAGCCGTCGACCGTCCTTCGTGCGGAAGCCCTCGCCGTCGCGCCCGGACCAGCCGGCGTCGTCGAGCAGCTGATTCGCGCGCTCGGGATCGTGGGTGAGCGTGCCCTCGACGGTCGGGTCGTAGTACTTGCTCTCCTTCGAGAGGAAACCGTCGATCGGCGTGTATGTGCCGAAGCCCAGGCTCTCGGTGACCGCAGCGGTATCCACGGCGGCGGCGAAGGCCTGGCGGACGGCGAGGTCGTCGAACGGCGCACGGCTGAGGTTGAAGCTCAGCACGTAGGGGCTGCCGGTGCGGGGGAGGTTCTCGTAGGTGAAGTCCGGGTTAGCCTGCACGGCCGCCGCGTTCTGCGGTGCGAGGTTCTCGGTCAGGTCGTACTGCCCCGAGACGAGGGACTGGTGCCGGATCACCGGCTCGCTGACGAGGGTCACCTCGACGCCGTCGAGATATGCCTCGCCGTCGCCCTCGAGCCACTCCGGCGCCCAGTCGTAGCCCTCGCGCTTCGTGTAGCTGATGCTCTGGCCCGGCTGGTAGTCCGCGACAGTGAAGGGCCCGGTCCCGATCGGCTGCTGGCACAGGGTCTCGGGAGCTTCCGCGATGGCCTTGCCCGAGTTCATCCCGAGCCAGGACTGCGCGAGGGTGTAGAGGAACGGGGTGTAGGGGTATTCGAGGTGGGCCTCGAAGGTGTACTCGTCGATGACCGTGCCGTCCACGTAGGGGGCGATGTACGCGGCGGCGAGCGGCGACTTCGTGGCGGGGTCCCGCATGTGTTCGAAGTTCTGGCCGAGGACCTCCGCATTCCACGGCGAGCCGTCGCTGAAGGTGACGCCCTCCTTGAGGTGGAAGGTGTAGGTCCTGCCGTCCTCGGAGATGTCCCATGATTCCGCGAGGTAGGGCGCGATGTCCCCGTTCTCGTCCAGCGTCACCACGTTGTCGTAGATCAGGCGTCCCAGGAACTGCTGCTGGGTCGCCGAGATGCCGTGGCCGTCGAGGCATCCCGGTTCGGCCGAGATCGAGACGTCCAGGACGCCGCCGGACACGGGTTCGCCGGTCGCCTCCGACGTGGAGGACGCCGGTCCGGCGCAGCCACTGACAAGGGCCACCAGCGCGACGGCCGACAGCGCGGTGAGTCGGCGGGCCTGCCGGCGATTCCGGGCAGGGGGAATTACGGATGCATTCATGGAGAATTCCTCTTGGGGGGTTCGGTGCCGCGCACGGCGGAATTCACCGGAAAGGGGAGAAAAGAGCGACAGGATGCGCTGGACGCGCAGTACCTGCTAGGGGAAGGGGAGGGCGTTGAAGCTCACGGGAGTGCCTTTCGGTGTGCTCTTGCCCGCGCCGGACCGGCACTCACGTGCCATGGCGAAGGCCGCTTCGTCATCCGAACCACCCAGGAACATGGGGTTGGTGTGCGGTCCAGTCGGAGCTTTCCGACCGCATCTCTTGAAGCTGCATTCAATATAGGCAGGGAAACGGACGGTCCGGCCAATAAGAAGAAATATGACCGGATAGTGCGGTGCCCGCGCATTGTCGGCGTCGATTACGCGGGGGAGGGGAAATTCGATCGCAGGGAGCGGATTCCACCGAGCGCGTGATCAGCCGATGACGACGGCACCGTCGTCGTCGATCCGCCAGCCGGGGTTGAAGGCGATTTCCCAGACGATGTCATTCGGGTCCCGGACCAGGGCGTGGAAGATGCCCCCGAAGGCACCGTCGCGGGGCTCCTTGATGATGGTGCCGCCGGCGTCCGCCATCGTGGCCACCAGCTGTCGGACCTCGTCGGGGCTGTCGACATTGTGCGACAGCGTCACCCCGGACGGTACCGGCGCCACATCGAGCCCCACGTCCTGCGCGAACTTGTCGGATCGGAACAGTCCCAGGAGCAGACCGGGCGCCACCTGGTAGAAGATGATCTCCCCCTGGACGTCGAGCGCAGGGGACCAGCCCAATCCGCTGTAGAACGATCGCGCGGCGTCGAGGTCGCGGGTGGCGACCGTGATGAAGTGCAGTTGCTGGGCCATGGCGCGAGCATAGTCGGCACTGCCGGGGGTGATGGGAAGTACTGGCCGGGCCGTCCTCTCGCCCGTGGTGGACCTGAGCTGGTCGGACGCGAAGTGTCGACGTCGACCACCGGCAGTGGCGTGACCACGGACTTCACGACCACGGAGTGACCGGGCGTTTCTGCCGCTCGCCGTCGATGACGAGGTCGAGCCGCTCGTCGAGGAACGCGACGTAGTCCTGCACGTCGGCCGCGTCACTCAGGGGGTGCTCGTACTGCCATGCGATGTCATCCACCCTCCTGTCTCCGACTCTTGCGGAGTACCAGGTCGCATAGCCCTTGTACGAGCACATCGACCGCGTCGAGCTGGGCTCGAGCGGCGCCACGACGTCCTCGACCGGAAGGTAGTACCGGGTGGGCAGGGTCGTCTCGAACAGCATCCGCGCGCGGGTGGTGTCGGCGAGGATGTGTCCGTCGAGCATCAGCTGCACGTGTCGGGAGGTGCCTCGGATGTCGATGCGACCGTACGGGTCGTGCGGATGGCTGATGATCTCGTCGTCCTCCTCGAACCAGCTGTCGAAGTCGCCGAATGCGAGGATCACGTAGTCGGCGAGACCGGGGTCGCGTGCGCGGAATCCGGACGCGACGGCCTCCGTTCCAACGACGCGTATCTCGACCGGCTCGCCCGCGGTCGTGCGCACGTCGAACGGGATCCGCGGGTCGAAGACGGGGGTCGTCGACAGGTCGGGCAGCATGAAACCGACCGGCCCGTTCTCGAGTGGCGGTGAGGTGCGGAACGAAATGCCGGCGCTGATGTCCTGGTGCGGGACGGCGTACCCGGGCACGACCCTGCGCGGCTCCCACACGAGCATCGCGTGGGTCGTGTCCACGACGGTCTGCCCGCCGAGCGTGGCGCGGACCCGCTTCGCCGTCGGCTCGTATCTCAGCTTCCGGAGCAGCTGCCCCATCACGTCCCGCATGAGTACGCCGGTCGTATCGGTGTCGTTTCCGACTGGGTGATCGGGAGGCCTTGACATGCACTCACGGTAGACCCGCGTCGCCGCTCCGGATAGAGGCCGACGGCGGCGCCCGCAGCACGCCTCGCTCGCCGCGTGATGCGCGTCCGCACGGATGACGCGGACAGGGCAGTGCGCATGGGATACGCAGGCGCTGCTGACGGAGCCCGGCAGAAGGCCGCGGAAGGTGCAGTCGTGGTGTGGAAACTGGACCGGTCGGGGCGATGCTGCAGGCGATGTTCTGGCGATCGCGATGGCGAGTCCCATGGCAGCCATCACGGGCAGTGCCGGCCGGCGTGCTCGGTGGGCAGCGGACGGGGGGGCAGTCCGACGAGTTTGCTGCGCTGCCCGGTCACCGGAGGTATGGAGGTGCTCGGATGGCTGCTCCATGATGTCCTCGCCGTGTGCGGGTGGGGGTTAAGTGGTCCGGCCCCGCTCCGCAGGATGGGGCTGCAGGACGGGGCCGGAGAATTCACCTCATCGAAGGTGCCTTCGAGGGGGAAGGAGCCGGGGTTACTGGTCGTTCATCTTCAGCGAGCGGCGTGCCCAGACACCGGCTGCTGCGAGGAGCCCGAAGCTGGCGGCGAGCATCCCGCCCAGGGGGATCCCGTTGACGGAGCTGCTCTCCACCGTGGTGCCAGTCTGGACGTTCATGCCACGGTTGGCCCCGGGGAGCGCCGAGCCCTTGCCGCCGGTTCCGCCGGTGCTGGTGACAATTCCGCTGCCGCCGCCGGTCCCGGTCCCGGTGCCGCCATCGACGATGACCTCGACGTTGCCGTCTCCATCGATGTCGATGTCGATGTCGATGTCGATCGTGGTCGTGCCGGAGCAAGCGACGATCGCCGCATCGAAGAGCCCCTCGAGGGCGCCGAGGTCGACGTTGACCGCGTCAGCATCGATGCGGATCTCATTCGCGACCGCGACCGCGGCAGCCAGACGCGCATTGGCCGCGATGATCGCTTCGAGGTTCGCGGCGGCGGCCAGTGCGTCCCGTGCTTCGTCAACACCGTCCTCAGCGGCGGCCAGCGCAACCAGGGCGGCGTCGAGATCCGCCTGGGCAGCATCGACGTCCTCCTGCCCTTCACCTGCCGCGGCAACCGCCAGGGCGAGGGATGCCCGCAGGGCGACCAGGTCGATTCCTGCCTGGATGCGTACCTGTGCCGCACGGGCTTCATCGATGTCGTCCTGCAGGGCGTCCAGGTCGATGGCGGCTTCAGCGTCGGCCTGTGCTTCCCTGGCGTCCTGCAGTTCGATACGCAGGTCGGCGAGAACCCCAGCCGCGGCGTCCCGATCCTCCTCGAGTTCGTCAAGGGAGGCTTGCAGGGCAGCGATCCTTTCGGCGCCTTCGGTCTGCAGTGCGATGGCTGCGTCGAGGGAGGCTAGGAGGTCGGCGATCCTTTCTGTGCCTTCGGTCTGCAGTGCGACGGCTGCGTCGAGGGTGGCTTGCAGGTCGGCGATCCTTTCGGTGCCTTCGCTCTGATCCGCCAGCGCCACGTTGAGGACGATCCGCAGGGCCGCGATCGCCGCCACGCCTTCGGCCTGCTCTGCCTCGGCCTCATCGAGGAGGGCCCCGAGATCGAGGGTGGCTTGCAGGTTGGCAGTCGCAGCAGTTCTGGCATCATCGAGTGTGATCCCGAGCGCGATGATCGCCTGCTCGTTCGCGGCCACCGCACCGCTCGCGAGGCCGAGCTCGGCCTGAAGATCAGCGACAAGAGTCTCGCCTGCGGTATCGGCGTTGACGGCGGCGACGAGGGTGGCCTGCAGGCCACCGAGCGTCAGCTGGGCGCCGGCCAGAGCCGATGTGGCTGCTGCGAGATTCGCGCGGGCAGTGACGACCGCCGGGGAATCGACGGACACGGCAACCAGGGCGGCCTGGGCATCTGCCAGGACGGTCAGTGCGGCCGCGTTGTCGATGTTGGCCTGATCAAGAGCTGCTGCGGCCGCGTTGATCAGTGCCTGATCTCCAGTCCCGACTGCCAGGGCCAGATTCGCCTGCGCAGTGAGGACTGCCGTGTTGGTGACCGCAGCGTTCTGGCTGGCAACGTTCACGGCGCCCTGAGCCTCGGCGATGACTCCAGCCTGGACAGCGAGTGCTTCATTGAGGACACCAGCGGCGATGTTCGCTTCGACCTGCAGTCCGTTGACGGTGTTAGCGCCAATGGTCACATTCGCGGCGGCAGCGTCCACGGCGGCCTGCAGCCCGGGCAGAGCCCCCTCTGCAGCCTCGAGCCGGAGCGTCAGATCCACGACATTGCCCGCCAGGACGGGTCGCGCTGCTACAGCATTCTCGAGGTCCGCTTCCGCGGTCACGACGGCGGCATCCAATCCGGCTTAGGCGGCGACGACCACGGCGAGGTTCGCCTCGGCGGCAGTGACAGCAGCATCCAGGGCGAGCTGCGCTTCTTCGGCGCGGTCGATGTTGGCCTGCGCGCTGAGGACAGCGGTGTCGAGGGGTCCCTGGTCTTCCTCGGCGGCATCGAGGGCATTCTGTGCGACGTCGACAGCGGCATCCAGGGCCACCTGGTCTTCCTCGGCGGCATCGAGGGCATCCTGTGCGACGTCGACAGCGGCGTCCAGGGCCACCTGGTCTTCCTCGGCGGCATCGAGGGCATCCTGGGCGGCATCGACGTCACCGTTCAAGTCGGCGAGAACACCGACGGCAACGGAGACCTTGGTTTCAGCGGCTTCGACGTCAGCTTCGAGCTGCGCCAGGAGGGCTACGGCGTCCGCGCGCGCCGTCACGGCTGCGTCGACGTCGGCCTGAGCAGCAGCGAGGGCGCCCACCGCGATGTCGAGATCGGCTCGTGCGTCGACGACAGCCTGATCGAGGGGTTCCTGGTCCTCTTCCACATCGTCGAGGACGTCCTGAGCGGCATCGACGTCGGCCTGCGCATCTGCAAGAACAACCAATGCCGCATCAAGGGCGGCCTGAGCTTCCTCCGTGTCACCGGGAACAGCCGCAACCAGGGCATCACGCTCGGCCAGGGCGACGAGCACGGCTTCCAGGGCTGCCCCCAGCTCATCCGACAGTGCCTGATCTGCGTCGGCGTTCGCCAGCGCAGCCCGGAACAGGTCCTGGGCTGCGAGGCACTCTGCCGTGTTCGGCGCGGCCGAAGCCGGCGCCGCGGTAAAGGAAAGACCGCCGGCTACGAGAGCGGCGGTCGAACCTGCGGCAAGAAGTTTGGTGTGCTGAGCCATGACGGTATTTCCCCTTTGAAGAATGCTTTCCTGAGTGAAGCGAGCCAGCAGGGCGGTGTGGAAACCAAGGATTCCTTGAGACCGTGCCCTAGTTCTTATGCCACACCACGCCCGGCACTCGCGCCACGGCCGCATGGTCAGACATTCTCTAACCGAACGGCTAGTAAGTCTCCTGAGTAATCTCTGGAAAATATCCGAGTGGTCAGCCACACTAAACGAGTGGCCAGGGTCGGCCACCTCGGGGGCGAGTAGGGAACATGCGTATCGCAGTACGGTCTCAGAACTGTGTAAAGGTCCATCTGGCGTCAAAGGACGTCCTGACGATTGCCGGACTGCGGCAACTCCTCAAACCATGCTCCTTCATCACCGTCACCGGAACGAGCACCGACGAGGCCACGACGATGTCAGCGCTCACCTCCGAAACCCCTGACGTGCTTCTATTCAGCGCCAGCACGGAACCGGATGTGTACATGGTTGCTCGAGCTGCCCGCGCCATCGACGAGTCGCTGAAAATTGTGGTCCTGACCACGGAAGTCCTCGCAGCGCGACTCATGGCAACCCGCCAGATGCGCCTTGAGGGAGTTCTCGTCAGCGGCGGGGACTGCCTCCAGGACATCGGCGCAATCTTGCGCATGGTGCACCACGGCGGGCAGGTGACGTCCCATTACGACGACAGCATGCATCGCCCCGCTCCGCCGTCAGTCAGCCCGAAAATAGTCGCACGCCTTCGCTCCCTGTCCGCCCGTGAATCAACGATCCTGCGGGAAGTGGCGAAAGGCTACACAAACGCAGAAATCGCCAAGCCCCTTCACGTCAGCGTCGCCACGATCAAGGCTGATCTGGCCCGGATCATGAACACGATGGGAGCTTTCAGCCGCGTCGAGCTCGCAGTACTCGCGGTACAAAGCGGCTTCGTAGACGGATTCCCCCGGACTCAAAGCGGCGCTACATCCGATAGTCCGCTCTTCAGCCGTCAGAACGGGAGCCCGGCGTGACCGACTAGTGCTATCGAACTGAACGAGGAACGCCCCGTCGTTCAGAAGGAAGCGGTCCCGGTCGAGCGCGTACGACTGAATAAGGAGACGGTCACCGAGCAGGAGACAGTCAACGGGCAGGTACGTGAGGAACGCATCGAGGTCGACGGAGACGGCACCAACCGCTGACCCTTCCACCATGTCGTCGAGGGGCGCGCCAGAAATGGCGCGCCCCTCACTCATAGATGATTCGAACGGCTATCTAGTTTCTGATCGCTCTGCTCGATGACCTAGGCCGAAGTTGCGGATATGAATGTTGAGGACACAAATGCATTTACGCGCATTTCCTAGAGCCTCCGAAAGTCCCTCAGGAACGAGTGGGACGAAGGCCGAGCGTCGTGGGTCTAGGTATCCCGACATGGCTGGCGCCCGGTAGAAAATCGCTTATCGTGCGTCGGTGCTTTATCGCGGGCCCTGTCTCGCTGTGATACTCATCGAAGCTAGTTCGACTGTGTGATTCTGAAGGGAGTGGTCACGCACGTAGGGCGGGATTGTGCTTATATCGCCGGGGTGGTTTCGTTGAAGGACACGCCTGTGAGTTCTTGGGAGATGATCCAGACTCGCTCTGCTTGGATCTGGTCTCGTAGTGGACGGTAGATTCGGTGCTCGCCGGGGCTGCCGCCGAGGTTGCCGGGCCCGGTTGGCCCGTAGAGGCGCCCGCCGAGGGATTGTGGTGAGGTCGCGGCGTAGAGGGCGGGCAACTGAGCGCTGTCCACGGTGCCCACGAGTATGCCGGCGCGGGAGAGCTTGCGAATCACGGCGATCTGCGGGGTGTTGTGCTCCCGCTGTATTTCCGGCCGTGCGACCAGCAGGCTCGTCGGAGCTACGCCCGGGTGGGACAGGTTGCTGGTGATTCCCCATCCATGGGCTCGGCTGCGCCGTTCGAGTTCCAGGCCGAAGAGCCCGAAAGCGATTTTCGACTGACTGTACGCGTGCATCCCGCGGTAGCTGGTCTCCCAGTTCAGATCGGCCCAGTTCATCGTCCCGCTCCTGGCAGCGACACTGATCTGCGAGGTGACGCGTGCTTTCCCGGCGCGGAGGAGGGGTAGCAGATGTGCGACCAGTGCAACGTGCCCGAGGTGATTGGTGCCCAGTTGCAGTTCGAAGCCGTCGGCTGTTGTCTGTCGTTCCGGTGGGGTCATGACACCGGCGTTGTTCACCAGGACGTGGAGTGGTGCGCCCTCGGTGAGCAATTGCCGGCCCAGCGCCGCGACTGATTCGAGCGAGGACAGGTCGAGGTCGCGCAGGGACACTTTCGCCGTCGGGTGTTCAGCGCGGATGCTCGCCAGGGCGTTCTCTCCCTTTGTCCGGTTGCGGACTGGGAGGATGACTTCAGCTCCGGCGGCGGCAAGTTGTCGGGCGATACCGAGACCGATTCCGTCGCTGGCGCCGGTGACCAGAGCGCGGCGTCCGGTCAGGTCAGGCAGGGTGAGGTGCGGTGTGCGGGGCATGATGGTTCTCCTTCGATGTGGCGTGGTGTGGTGTGGTGGGAGCGGGGAACGTGCTGGTGATGAGGTGTCGGCGTGCAGTGGTGAGGGACGTAGTGGTGAGGGACGTAGTGGTCGGGTTGGTCGGGGCGGTGAGGGTGCCGGCGATGCGGCGGGCCAGCACCAAGGTGACGGCGAAGTGCAGTGCGAAGGCGGAGGTGGCCACGACCTGGACGACCGCGAGAGTTCCGGGCTGGTCAGCGAGGTAGAAGACGACTCGGGCTGCGAGGTTAGCTGCTGCCATGACCATGCCGATGAGTGTGCTGACCGTGTACAGGCGCAGCAGGTGCTGGTGGGTGCGCCAGCTACGGGGCGCGCCGGAGAGCGGATTGACGATCAGGCCCATCAGGGGGCGCCGTGAGGCGAGCGAGATGATGTACGCCACCACGAACAGAACGGGCAGGACCATGGTGGGCAGGAAGAAGGCGCGCGCCTCACCGGCCAGCGCGGCCACTGCCGCGCAGACCGCGGCAACGAGCAGACCGGCTATCGCGGACCTGAGTGGTTCGCGCCGGACCAGGCGTACCAGGCATGCAATCACTGCGCTGATCCCCAGAGCGATGAACGCGGGCGTGAGCCCGGCGACCAGATCCGTGACCACGAAGGCGATGGTCGGCGTCACAGCGGAGACGAACCCGACCGGTCCGCCGACGCGTTCCCACGCCCAGTCAGCTGTGGCGCGGGCCTCAGAGCGTTCGGCCTGCTCGGGTAGACCGAGTATCCGGCGAACATTCGCGCTCGGACTCAACGACCCATTGAGCATGACAACGCCCGGACCTGCCGTAGAGCTTTCGGTGAAGGTGCCGGTGGTAGATGACTGACTCATGTGTTCCTCCTAAGATCAGGGGGCTTTGACACAAGCGTCGATGACTTCAACCATTCCCAACAGGACCTGCCAATCCACCCCTACAACAGCACCTGGCCAGCCCGTCAACAGGTGAGTAGACAGGCGGACCTGAGTGGTCCCTCCTGTCACCGTCATCAATCGCGACCATCGATTCAGGGTTGGACCTCCTTCCACGGACGAGAGGGAGACGAGAGAGACAAGAGGGGGACGGGCCCGGGATGAGTGCGGAGAGGTGGATTCACGGGTCGTGGATAAGCGCTGCGCCAGTGAGGTAGAAACAGGGTCATCCCACGGAAAGAAGAACCTGATGATTGATCGGACTGGCCTGGCAGCATTCCTTCGACACCGACGCGAGTCGTTGCAGCCCGAGGACGTCGGTGTCATGCGGGGCCAGCGGCGACGCACCAATGGGCTGCGGCGTGAAGAGGTCGCGGCTCTCTGCCACATGTCGACCGACTACTACGCGAGACTGGAACGGGCTACCGGCCCCGCACCCATCCGAGCAGATGATCGCCTCCATCGCTCAAGGGCTGCACCTGTCATTGGACGAGCGCGATCACATCTTCCGTCTTGCCGGACACAAGCCGCCGGTACGCGGAACGGCCAGCGACTTCGTGAGCCCCGGCCTGCTGCGCATCCTTGATCGTCTCTCCGACACTCCCGCCGAAATCGTCACCGAGCTGGGCGAAACGCTGCGTCAAAGCCCTCTCGGTGTTGCCCTGACCGGGGACACTACGCAGTACACGGGTCCCGAGCGCTCGGTCGGGTACCGGTGGTTCACCGATCCCTCGATGAGAGAGCCCTACTCGCTCGAAGAACGTCATCAGCTCTCCCGGTTATATGCCTCCGGTTTGCGTCAGCTCGCAGCCCTGCGGGGACCGGGGTCACGCCCTGCACAACTCGCGGCACTACTGCAGGACAACGACGACTTCCGCGCGGTGTGGGACAGCCTTGAAGTCGGTGTGCGCCCGCCCGACACCAAACGATTCCTGCACCCATCAGTGGGGCGCCTGGAACTGACCTGTCAGACGCTCCTTGATCCGGAACAATCGCATCGCCTGCTCGTGTACACGGCTGTTCCCGGCAGCGAGAGCCACGAGAAGCTACAACTACTCGCCGTCATCGGAACACACTCCACCGTCCCGTAACTTCCCACGTCCGGACCACATGGGGGATGGTCCGGCCTTCGTCAACGGTATCAATCTACTTCTGATCGCCGTTTTTGCCGCCCAAGGTGTCCTCAGCGTTGGCCTGATCGGCCTTTTCCGCTTTGTCTCGTGCATTATCTTCAGCCTTGTCCGCTATTCCTCCACGATCCGCCATAGAGTGATTCCTTTCGTCGAACCGGTTCGCGGCTTCGCCCGTGATCTGCCGCAGTGTGACCTTCTCAGCGTTTACCCCGTACGACGGCAAAGCTATCGGAAAGCTATCGAAGGAAGACGATCAGGGGCCCGCCGTTGTGTCACAGGTAGGGGTCAGTCAGTTGGCGCAGGTTGGTGAGCGCACCCCGCAATTGTCGGTATTGACGCGTGCCCAGGAAGGCCTGCCATTCCGCCTCGACCTCGGCGATGCACCTGGCAGCGACCGGAATGGCTTCGGCGCCGCGGGGACCGATGACGATTAGGCGGGCCCGGGCATCGGAGGGATCGGGGATCCGGGAAATGTAGGCGTTGTCCTCGAGTTCCCGAACGAGGACACTGGCCGATTGCTTGGTGATCCGGGCTTGTGCCGCGAGGTCGGTCAACCGAGTGCCGTGCGGTCCGACCCGCTGGAACACGCGGGCCTGCGCGGGAGTCAGATCAGCGAAACCCGCGGCCGCGAGGGCATCGAAAACGCGGTTCTCCAGTGCCCGGTAGGGGATGAAGAGTAACAACCCGGTGTTCAGCTCTTCTGCAGGAGCGGGATAATCTGCCATGTTGCCCTCGACTTCAGTCAGGAATACTGACTACAATTGGTCAGGATTAAGTACCACTCTAGCGAGGTCATGATGGATACGGTCCAGGTGTGGTTGTACGTCGACTCGGAGCGGGCAGCGCTGGCGGACGCCCTACAAACCCTCACCGCAGAGCAATGGGAGACGCCCTCCCATTGTCCAGGGTGGAGCGTGCGGGACGTCGCCGCACACGTCATCTCATCCCCGCAGGTAACCGCCCTCCACATCGCCGGAGCATTGGTGAAGGCCAGAGGAAATTACGACAGAGCTGTCTTCAGCCTAGCTAAGAAGGCGGCACGACGACCCATGGCGGACATCATCGGCGACTACCATCGGTTCTCAGGTTCCCGACGCCATCCGCCGGGAACCTCCCCTCTGGAACCCCTTTTAGATGTCCTCGTCCACACCCAGGACATCCTGCGGCCGCTTCACCAGCGCCATGAGATGCCGACGCCCGCGGCTCACGCTGCGGCAGCGCGGGTATGGACCAAGTCCTTCCCATTCCAGGCCCGGAAAAAATTCGCCGGATACCGACTGGCGGCAACCGACGCCGGCTGGACAGTGGGCGACGGGCCACTGATCCAAGGCCCCATCGCCGAACTACTGCTCCTGCTGACCGGACGCACCTACGGTCTTGGGGAGCTGAGCGGCGAAGGCACACAGGACCTCCGTACCCGCGTCCAGCAGATCCATCCATAAGTCCTGCGTTGAAACGACTGAACCGGAGCGCCTTCGAGTGATGACGGCGAACAACGGTGCCCGACGTGCACAACCGCGGATTTTGGGCAGTGTGACAAAGCAATCCGTACCTCAGTGAATTGTCTGGAAAGCTTCAGGTACTCGAGACGTTGTTTCTCGTCGTGACGAGACGTATCAGTAGTCGACCGTCGTACGGGCGCCTCTCATGTCAGCAAGACGTTGCGGGAATGGTCGTAAAGTCAGATGCTCATATGAAGTGAGATCAGGAACACGACGCGCGTCTTGCAGACCGCACCGGGCGAGCAGGTCGGACCGGATTCGCCATCGAGCGGTAAAATCGCGGCATGAAGACGGACGAAAAGACCCTGGCCCGGGTCTACCGGATGCCGTTCTCTGCGGTGTATCCCCACTACGTCACGAAAGTGGAGAGAAAGGGCCGCACCAAAGCCGAGCTGCACCAGGTCGACACATGGTTGACCGGCTTCGATGACAACGCCCTTGAGCGTCATCTAGCGCAGGAGACTCCGTTCGAGGCGTTCTTCGCCGATGCATGCCTGAACCCCAATGCTGCGATGATCACCGGCGTCGTGTGCGGAGTGCGGGTCGAAGACATCGAAGACCCTGTGATGCAGACGATTCGCTATCTCGACAAGCTTGTCGATGAGCTGGCTCGAGGAAAGCGAATCGAGAAGATCCTGCGATCCTGACCCCTGCTACGGCCGCTGACTCTTATATTGGGCGAAGGCCCCATTGCCGATGCTGGTCGTCATCAGTTCCAGGATGCGGGTCACCAACCAGGAAAGGCGTGTCGAGCTATCCCCTGCCGGATGTCATGACATGTAATTGTGCCGCACCAGCAGTGGTGATTGTGCGTGGACGGGGAAGGAGAGTCGATGCCGATGGGCGACGCCGGTGCTAGGCAGGTGCTTGACACTATCGCCGAGCGCTCGCAATCATCATTGATGACCGGCGGCGGCGGACCACTGGCACCCCAAAAGAGACGGTACACCGATGCCCACCACGATTTTTATCAACTTGGCCGTCAGTGATCTAGACCGGTCGCGTGCGTTCTTCGAGTCGCTCGGGTACTCCATCAACGAGGGCTTCAGCGACGAAAACGCGGTCAGCGTGATGATCAGCGACACGATCACCGCGATGCTGCTCACGCGGGGTTTCTTCGCCGAGTTCACAAGCAAATCGATCATCGACGCCACCACCTCGACCGAGGTGCAGCTTGCTCTCAGCGCCGAGAGCAAGGAGGAGGTCGACGCCATGCACGAGAAGGCCCTTGCGGCGGGTGCTACGCCGGCTGGCGAGCAGGACCACGGATTCATGTACTCGAAGAGCTTTGACGACCTAGACGGCCACCACTGGGACTTCGTATGGATGGACCCGGAGGCGGCGGCCGGCGGCGCACCGGAAATGAGTATCGAGGACATACGAGAGAACACGACGCACAGCTGAGCCACGCCCCATCTCTGGCGCACCGCGACGAGGGGCCACGGAAAAACGCGATTCCATGCCTGGACCGTCGGCCCGGCACAGGAGTAAGGCAGTCAACGCCCCTTCTCGAGTATTCCATCAGGGCATTCGCGAGTAGGGCGATGAGCGACCGGCTTTCGAACGGTGCTCTGGGCGATTGTCGCATTGCTAGATATGCAAGAGTGACGCTTCGACTGCAACACCGACGCTGCATCTGATGGTCGGGCTTCCGGGCGTGGGGAAGACTACGCTCGCCGCGAAAATTCGGGAGGAGTCGGGGGTGCTCCGGCCTACTCCAAATGAGTGGATGGAACCGCTGTTTGGTGCTTCAAAGGCTGACGGCAAGCGAGATGTTCTCGAGGGCCGTCTGATTTGGATCGCGCTTCAAGCGCCCTCCGCACCCACCTGGTCGCAGCGGTATTGCTAGTGGTGACGGTAGCCGTCCTCCTCCCCGCGATTGTCCTGGCTCGGGCCGCGGTCGCCACGGTAGTCCTCAAGCTGCCGCAGGAACGGCTCGAGTCTGAGATTTAAGGCCATACCGACACTACGCGGATTCCTGTGCGGCCAGGGCCAGCAGGTCGCGCTGGGCTTCAGGCAGCATCACCATCCCCACCGCGTAGAGGGCAACTTCCTCCTCGGACGCGCTCCCGGACATCGCAAAATACTCCAACCACACATCATGCAGATCAAGATCCTCCTGCACGATCATCCGCACAAACGCCTGCCGCTGCTCCTCAGCGTCCAACACCTGGATTACCCTCATCCTCGCCCGGTCCCGCTAACCCTCTCGGAGGTCGCAGGCAGAGGTGAAGGAACTGAAACGCTCCCAACGAGGTTGCAGTCGGCCGCCAACGCTCCTACACCCATCAAGCTTTCTGAACCTCAGCGTCCTTCAAATACATCGAAGGAACTCCCTAATCGGGTGCTGTTCCGACCAACAGAATTCGGGGCGATATCGGCACCACGTTCTTCACGGGTTTCTGGCGGCATCATGCCACTCATCACACTTGGGCTGCTCTGTAGTAGTGACAGAACGTGTGCGCGGACGCATCACCATCTTTCGCCGCACTCAGGCGGGATCTGCCACCTTTCGAACCTGATGCATCGAAGTACACCCGAACGCGGTTGCGCAGATCGACTCAGATCATGGTGTTCCAGGGTCCCTTGGCGGCTTCTGCAACTGTGATGATCGAGGGTCCAGACATGCTGCAAAGCCGGTCCGGTTGCTGGTTCGTGGCGGAGTGCTGTCCCCTGACGAGCCTTGCTGGCCCCGTTCTGTCAGGAAGAGCAAGGACGCGGTTTCCGTCGCTATGAACGGGACGGCTTCGACCGTGACTTCGCACAGAGTACGACGCAACTCATGGAAGGCACGGAGTCCAACCCTTCGGCCAGTACCGCTGTCCGCTGAGTGATCCGTCAGCGTGCACCTTCGCGATGGCGGAGACGTTGTGATGGGCGTTCCGTACCTATCGGATGCCTCCGTAGCCGTCAGTCGGCGATTACCTGCACGACTCGTGCCGGTGATCCTACAACCACGGCGTTGGCGGGTACGTCTTTCGTCACGACGGCGGCGGCTGCTACCACGGCGTTGTCCCCGATGGTGATGCCAGGGAGGATGGTCACGTTGGCTCCGATCCATACGTTGCGGCCGATGACGATCGGAGCTGGGTGCAGATCGGCCCGCTTGCTTGGGTTCAGGTCGTGGTTGAGCGTTGCCATCACCACGTTGTGTCCTACCAGGCAGTCATCACCGATGGTCACTCCGCCCTGGTCCTGCAGCTTGCATCCGGCGTTGATGAAGATCCGCTGTCCGAGAGTGATGTTCCTGCCGAAGTCCGAGTAGAACGGCGGGAACACTGTTACCGAGTCGTCGATGGGCTTGCCTGTCAGTTGGGACAGGAGGTGTCGGACGCGTGCCGGCTCCTGGTAACCGCCATTGAGCTCACCTGTGATACGCAGTGCTTCCTGGCTCGCTTCGTGCATCACCGCGTGCAGAGGGGAACCGCCGGTAATGGTTTCGCCGGCGTTCAGGACGGTCAGTAGATCGTTCAGTTCCACGGTTCTTTCCTTACGCAGGGTCTTACTTGGTGGGGGTTCGCAGCGGTTCGGCTGCCTAGGAGTACGAAAGGGTTGCCGTCGCGCCCGCCGATTCAGCGCGCCCCTACCACCACGCTTCGACCCCGGGTGGGGCGCGGTGGTAGGGGGCACGGCATGTCCCGGGCCGGCCTCGTTCGCTAGGCGAAGGTGGAGGCGTCGATGACGAAGCGGTAGCGGACGTCCGAGGCGAGGACCCGCTCGTAAGCGTCGTTGATCTTCTCGGCGGGGATGACCTCGATCTCGGCGCCGATACCGTTCTGGGCGCAGAAGTCGAGCATCTCCTGTGTTTCGGCGATGCCGCCGATCATGGAGCCGGCGAACGAGCGGCGACCGCCGATGAGCGCCATCGCGTTCACCGGCAGCGGCTCTGCGGGCGCGCCGACGTTGACCAGGGCGCCGTCGACCGTCAGGAGTCCCAGGAAGGCGCTGATGTCGATGCTGGCACTGACCGTGTTGATGATGAGGTCGAACGAGCTGGCCAGGTCGGTGAACGTGGTCTCGTCGCTGGTGGCGTAGTAGTTGTCCGCACCCAGGCGCAGGCCGTCCTCCTGCTTCTTGAGGGATTGTGAGAGGACGGTGACCTCGGCGCCCATGGCGTGCGCGATCTTGACGGCCATGTGGCCGAGGCCGCCGAGACCGATCACGGCGATTCTCTTGCCGGGGCCGGTGCCCCAGCGGTGCAGGGGCGAGTAGGTGGTGATGCCGGCGCAGAGCAGGGGAGCGGCGACGTCGAGCTCGATGCCCTCGGGGATCTTCAGGACGAAGTCCTCGGTGACGACGACGTGGGTGGAGTAGCCGCCCTGGGTGATGGTCCCGTCACGGTCGGTAGCGCCGTAGGTGCCGACCATCCCGTTGACGCAGTACTGCTCGTCGCCCGCCGTGCAGTTCTTGCACTGCCCACAGGAGTTCACCATGCAACCGACGCCCACCCGGTCACCGACCGCGTGCCTGGTGACTTCGGAGCCGATTTCAGCCACGATGCCCGCGATCTCATGCCCGGGCACCAGAGGGTAGGGCTGCGGCCCCCAGTCACCCTGCACCGTGTGGATGTCGGAGTGGCAGATGCCGGCGTATTTGATCTCGATCAGGACGTCGTGGGGGCCGACGTCGCGGCGTTCGATGGTGGTGGGGGCGAGGTCCCCGTCGGGCGAGGGGGAGGCGTAGGCGTGGACTGTGGTGGTCATGAGTTTCTCCTTCAAGGGCCGTTCAGTTGCTGGGTGCGGCCGGCTGGCCATGTGCGTGGGTATATTCCTGGTCGGTGACGTGCTCGCCCCAGGTCACGACCTCGCCCTGGCCGTCCGCTTCGTGAATGGCGGTGTGGGCCATGAAGCGGTAGGGGGTGGCGCCGTGCCAGTGCTCTTCGTGGGTTCGATGTGAACGACGACGTCGGGGCGTATCTCACGCACTGCGCCACCGCGACGGGCGACGTAACCGATGCCGTCGGTGACGTGGACGGTCTGGCCCTTGGGGTGGGTGTGCCAGGCGGTGCGGGCGCCTGGGCTGAATCGGACGTGGGCGCAGCCGACCGCCGACTGCTCATCAGAGTTGCGGATGCCGTCGATGTAAACGGTGCCTGTGAACCAGGCCTCCGTTCCTACCGTGCTCTGGCCGCCGCTCTGCGTGTGCTTCATCGTTAGCGCCTTCCTTCATGAGGGCGCGCCGGACGGACGGACCGTCGGGTCCGTTGGGGGCGCGTTGTGTCTATTTCTTCCTGGTGTTCTTGAGGTCGTCGGCCAGGGAGCGTGCCTCGACCGAGAGCTCCGCGGCCCTGGAATCGTTCCCGTCCTGGACGGCCTGCCAGTAGTCGATCTTCAGTGCGACGTAGCGTCTGCGCAGGGCGATGGATTTCGCTTCGATGGCCAGCTGTTCCTGCTGGGCCTTCAACAGTTCGATCTGTTCCGGGGCAGCAGCCGCCCCTTGGGCTCCGTTCCCGATGTAGCGGCGCATGTCACTCACGGACATTCCCGTTGCGCTCAGACAGGAGACCCAGGTCAGCAGATCCAGGTCCTCCGGCGTGTAGACCCGGTGCTTACTGCTCGCGCCGCGACCGATCGGGGTGATCACCCCGATCGACTCGTAATAGCGCAGCGTACTCGCCGGCAGCCCCGTCAGGGCCGCCGCTTCCTTGATCGTGTACGTTCTCCGGATGGTTGGTGCGCTCACACCATCAACGATAGGAACTTCAAGTACTTGAAGACAAGACGCCCTCGGCAGCTAGCAGATATGCTGGGGGCCGCAACTCATGCCAGTACCACCGCTTGGTCCACAGGGCTCTCGGTCGGACTTCGCTTAGCGCGCCACGACCAGCCGGCTGGAGGCTGTCCTGAGAAGCTCCGACCACCTCAAACTGAAGTGCCAAATGCGAACGTATCCGCTACACATGGCCGAGACAGCGCTAACAAGCTCGTGGACGCTCGTTTCGTGTAGCAATACTCAGTACCAGAATCCATGTTTCCCTCCTGCTCCTCGGTAATGGGTTCCGTTACCTCAAGAGCAGGGGGCACCTTCTGGGCTGCGCGTTCACTGCGCTCGACGACAAGGGCATGGGGTTCAAGTCACTTCAGGGAACGATCGCCACAACCTGACCTGGCCGATTGCTCGTCTTCCACGTCTTCGCCGCTCTTGCCGAGTTCGAACGTGAATGTATGAGCAGCAGGACATGACCGTCGAACAGATCGGTCAGGTCCTGAGTCAGCAGGACCAGCATTTACTGAACACTCAAGCGCGACCAGGCGACTCCTGCAAAGGGGCGAAAGCCGAGATCGACGTCACCGGCGAAACTAGCGTCGAAGTCGAAGCACTCGAGGCCGGGCTCGCACCAGAGGTCTCTTGAAGACCAGGGGAGCATCATGATCAGACTCATTCGCTGGTTGCTTACTTCAGGCATCCGGTATCGCTACGAATTTGTTCGCGCAATCCTCCGGCTGCCCCTGCTGCTGCTGCCCATCCCACCGCAGGTCCGGAACCAAGTCGCCGGCGCCCTGGCGATCGCTCTCTGGTTCTTCCTACTGCTCGTCTCCGTCGCGGTGTCGGACTCTCCGTGGCGGGCCGAGTGGCTGGTCATTGGCGCTGCCGCTCCGGTCATTGTCGGCGTGGTGCGGATGGCGGGCCGCCGGCCAATCCTTCGCCGGCCGGCGAGGGCCCGATGACGTCCCGGCAGAGGCGGTCGGCGATGAGACGGCACAGGGGAGAGGTTGACCGGTTCCGGGGGAGAAGCCGTCAGGGGCCCGAGGCCGCATGACTGCTCGATCTGGACCTCTGGTGCAGTCATGCCGCAGGCTCGAGGGAGTGGAACCTCGAAGCGGTACTTCAGGTCAGTCAGCAACTACCGGCCGAATCATCTCCGAAGACGCTTGAGTAGCAGCCGCTCGTGCTCGCACCACGGCAGACAGGAAGCGTGGCGTGACCACTGAGCAATGGATCATCGACGTCGCCCAAGCCTCCTAACAACCCCTTCAGCTTGGTGTAGATTCGCCGTTCAAGGCGGGCGGGTAGGGGCGCTCATCCGGCCCCTGTTCCTGCGTCCATAGCTGAGGGCCGCGTGAAAGATCACTTCCGATACGAACTCACCGCGGCGTTCGACCAGATCGCATCGGAGAACGCGGAATAGGAGGGGTTCAGCTCCTCCTCGAACCATTACCTGACATAATGTAAATTATCGGCGATTTGAGAGCGGTTCGGATCGAGGTCAATATAGACCGCTGCATCAGTCGGAGACGCATCGGACAACCTCGGCCGGCGACCCGATGACGATCACGGTGTCAGGCACGTCCTTCGTCACGACCGCGGCGGCTGCAACGACTGCGCCCCGTCCGATGGTCACCCCTGGCAGGACCGTCGCATGCGCTCCGATCCAGCCATGGGATCCGAGGATGATCGGGGCCGGGAGCAGGTCGGCGTGGCGACTGGGAGCGAGATCGTGGTTGAGTGTCGCGAGCACCGCATTATGTCCGATAAGGCAGTCGTCCCCGATGACGATCCCACCCTGGTCCTGGAACATGCACCCGGCATTGATGAAGACCCGTCGTCCGATGGTGATGTTCCTGCAGAAGTTGGCGCGGATCGGAGGGGAAACGATTACCGAATCGTTCGTCCAGCAGATCGTTCAACGTCATCTCGTCCTGTTCCGGTACCGGTCACGGGATGGCCACGGTAGCAGTCCGCCCCGCGCATCTGTTCGATTTCGCCCGCGCCGCGGATGGGCGGCATCTGGCGGCGGCAGCCGGATCGATGCCAGTGACCGAGCTGCTCCCCCGCCGGTCGAAACGCTCATTTTCGACCGACGAGCAGAGTGCCCTGAATCGATGTGAGCGGCACGGCTCCGAAATCCCGCGAGTCGATGGAGACGCCGCGGTTGTCACCCAGCACGAAGACACGTCCGGTCGGCACGGTCACCGGGCCGAAATAGGTCGCATCGATGCGGCTGTGGTCGATGAACGGTTCCGCAACGGCGACGTCGTCGACGTACAGCTCAGCATCACGGATGGCGACGGTCTGCCCCTCCCCCGCGATGACCCGCTTGATGGCCGTCCGGCCGTCGAGCGGGTTGGTGAAAGCAACGACGACGCCGTTCTCGATCGAGTCCGCAGCGGCAGAGCCTTTGTAAAGAAGCACGACGGCACCGGATGCGATGGTCGGTTCCATGCTGTCGGAGGACACGGCGACCGGTTCCACCACCCATGCACGCAGGGCAAGAACGACGAGTAGGGGAATCAGGGCCACCACCAGGAGCCGGGATCGGCGTCCTTGCACCGCTCCCGGCCCCGGCGACGCCTTCGGACATGGCACCGGGATGCGGTGTCCCCTGCCCTGACGCGTTGCGTTGCCTGGCTCAGCCCTCGTCATCGTCCCATTCGGCTCGAGCCGCCGTCATGGGATCGTTGGGGTCGTAATCGGTCTCCTTCAGGCCGACGCGGAACTGGGCCATCATGTCGTGGTCCTCGTGCGGCAGGTTATGGCAGTGCATCATGTAGACGCCGGCGTGGGGGGAGAACTTCATCAGGAGCCGGACGGTTTCGCCCTCACCCACGTACACGACGTCCTTCGGGCCGCGTTCGTAGGGGAACGCGGCGCTCCCGTTGCGGCTGAGGATCTGGAAGTCGACCAGGTGGATATGGAGGGGGTGGAACCAGCCGCCGGAGCTGTTCTCGACCTCCCAGATCTCCACGGAGTTGACAGCCGGGTCGGCGACGACCCTCTTGTATCGGCTGGCGATAACGTCCTGCCAGCTGTCATCGTTGATGGTCCACATATTGGTGACGTCGTTGCGCTTGACCCGGAACCTGCGGGTCTTCACCGACTGCGCGGTCGTCAGTGACATGGCCTCACTGCCGACCAGGGTCGTGGGGATGCGGTTCCACGTCGGGTCGGTGGTGTCCACGGCCTCGTCGGTCACGTCGAACGCCATGATCTTGCCGGTGTAGTCGTAGTCCACGTTGTTCTTGTTCGAGAGGTTGCGGAGCTCGATGCGCTGCCCCGTCTTGTACTTGCGGAAATCGATCAGGACCTCGTACCGCTCCGCGCCGGCGTGGCGGTAGTTCGACACGCTCTGCGCCTTCGGCATGAGGCCGCCGTCGGTCCCGACGATCACGAGGGGGTTCCCCGTGCTGAGCGTCGGCCGCAGGGACCGTGAGATGGAGCAGTTCAGGATCCGGAAGCGGTACACGCGCTTCTGCACCTTCATCACGGGCCAGGGCTTTCCGTTGACCAGGATCACGTCCCCCCACAGGCCGGAGTGTGTGTTGTCGTCGTAGCCCAGGGAGCCGTTCTCCGCGAACATCGCGTCGCTGACGGTCAGGGCCACGTCGTACCGGCCCTGCGGCAGCAACTGGCGTTCGAGGGGATCGTGCATGTGGTACTGCGCGGCGAGGCCGGAATACGCGTTCTGAGCGGTGAAGTGGACGCCGTGGTCGTGGTACCAGAGCGTGCGGGCCGGCTGGAAGTTGGGGTACCGGTAATCCTTGTAGAACCCCGGATTCGTGATGTCGCTGGCATATCCGTCGTACTGCGGGAGCGAAGCGGACCCGTGCAGATGGGTGGAGGTGGACAGGGCGTGCCCGTCCAGTGGATGCTGGGCCGGCAGCTGGTTGCGAACCCGCACGACCGCCTTCGTGCCCTGGTCCAGGCTGATGGTCGGGCCGGGGAAGATCCCGTTGTAGCCGAGGATGGGTGTGGTCAGCCGCGGCAGGATCTGGGCGGTGGCTGCCTTCTCCGTCACCTGGTAGTAGTTGACGGGCACTCCGTCAGCCGGGTCGATGCCCGTCTTGTACGGCTGGAGGAACGGGGCCTGGACGAAGGGTACCTGGAACGGGCGCGGCATCTGGCTGTCGCTGAGCCGGCTGATCGACTTGGCTTCCACCGACCCTGTCGGAAGTGTGGCGGCTCCTGCCCCGAGGACTCCGAGTCCCCCCAGCAGCAGAACCTGACGGCGTGTAGTTGTCATTGCGTTCCCTTCGTTCAGTACGACGACTGTCCCGCACCCACGTTGGAGATTCCTCGCGCAGGCTGCCCGATTACTTGGAGAAACCCTTGAATCCGCTGCTGTGTCCCAAGGAACGGCATCTGCCGTGTCCCACCGGTCCCGTCGCCGGTGCAGGAGGACGAACCCGAGAACTACAGAAGCGCCCGCCGAGGCTGCGGATGGTCGGACGTAAGGGTGATGGTGAGCCGGAGGGAAAAGAAAACCCTGGGATGCCTCTGTCAAGGGGAAGCCCGGCGATGTCGGAGCTCCCAGCCATGCACCTCAGCGTCTGGTGGCTCGCGGACCTGACACGTCCATCGCTTCGACGCGGACGGACGGATGCGGGTGGACCGTGACCGTGTTTCAAGGTTCCTGCAAGACGAGGACAGCGCAGCCTCAGGTCACGCGCCGACCGGCACGACGGCGCCCGGCTACTCGCCCCGGTGGTGACCCTCCCCCAGTGACAGTCCGGGTCCGCCCGGCAGCTGCAGGGTCAGATCGATGGCCCGATCGGGCAGCTCGAACACCAGGACCGCGTCGATGGTCTCGCCCTGGCGGGCCGTCGATGGAGCAGGAGCGACCCAGACGGCTTCCCAGGTTCCTGCGCCGAGCGCCGAGACGGTGTACCGGGACGGGTCGAAGGACAGCCCGTCCTCCTCCATCGCCGTCAGCTCAAGGAGTATGCGGACACGATGACTTCCGTCACCGGCCGCCCCGGCGAGCGCAGCGGACGGCGACGGAGGCGCCCAGCCGTCGACCTCGGTCGGTAGGACTCCCTGGATACGCGCCAGACCACCATCGACGGTGGCCGACGCGCCCAACAGGGCAGGAGGCGTTCGCGGAGCAGCCATCAGGACGCCGGCGACCACCGTACCCACGAGGAGGAGCAGGACGACCGGGATGAGAAACCTGATGCGCCGACGGGTCGACGGGAGGTGGCGAGATGACGCGGGATCGTGCACTGGCGCGGGGCTGGGTCGGGCTGTGGATATCATGCCGGCCAGTCTCCGTCGGGCTCCTAGGGAATCCCTAGGAATCGCCGTTCCTGCCGGCCGTCGGAAAGGGCAGGTGACCCACCCGGGATCCGGCTGCGGCAGAAATCGCGAATGGGCCCAGCAGTATTTCCCCAAGGTGGTCGACCTAGCTTGTGTCCATGAGTGAACCCCTTACTCACGCAACGAGGATCAGTGAGGCCGTCATGAAATCTGCATTCCACGAAAAGGGACAGCCGAAGTCCCGCGTCCAGAATTACGGGCGGACCGCGGTCGTCGCGACGGTTTCCGCCGTCCTCGGCACCACGTCCCTTCTGGCGATCCCCGCCGCCAACGCGGCCGTCCCGACATTCCCGGACAACATCGTGGTCTTCCCCGACCGCGACTTCGTCACCATCGAGGGCTACCAGGATCACGTGGGACAGACCGCCACGGTGGAGGTCCGCCGACCCGGGGTCGGCGTCGTAGGCTCCGCGAAGAGCGTCGTCGCCGCCGGTGACGTGGCTTTCGAGGTCAACCACCCCGGTGGGGTCTGCTGGGGCGCGGGGACAGGGCTCAACGTCACCCCTGACATCCTGCCCGGCGACGACGTCTCCATCACCTTCGCCGGCACCGAGGCAGGGACCACCACGGTCCAGGACGCCTTCGTCACGTCCGACTCGACCCTGGAAGGCAACACCCTGACCGTTCGGGGCCACGTGGGGTCGGGCGTCAATACGAGCCAGATGGAACAGCGCATCATCGAGCCCGCGCTGAAGGACACCCCTGTCGGTCGCCGTGATGTCCGTGCGGCCCCGGGAGAATTCGCCCAGGAGGACGGCTACCAGTCCCGACTCCAGTTCGGAGTGGACGGCCCGAACACCTTCACCGCCACCTACATCTTCGCCGACCGGGCGACGGCCGAGATTGCTGGGGACGCCGGCGGCGAGCGCGCCATGTCCTGGCAGGTGGAGGACGCCGACGCCAACCGGCAGGGCCTGACCATCGCCGAATTCGGCGAGCTCGGCGGCCCCGGGATGGGCGGCTGCCCGAACGGACCCCTGCAGTCAGGACCTGCAGGACCCACCAGCATCATCGCCGCGAAGGTCAGTGGTGAGCTCAAGGTGAACTGGACCCCGGCCCAGGCCGTCCCCGGTACGCCGCCGATCACCGGCTACCGCGTCACGGCGGTCGCCAAGACCGTGTCCGGGAGCGAGCAGGTCGAATCCGGCGTGCGCATCAGCAACCCGAAAGCCTCCAGCACGACCATCAGGGGCCTGAAAGCCGATGAGGAGTACGACGTCTATGTGGCGTCCGTCAGCAGCGTCGGAGAGACCTTCCCTGCCACCCACGCCATCCCGGCAGAGGACACGGAAGCCCCGACCGTGACGGCCACGCCCAACGGAGGGACCTTCCCGACCGCGCAGAAGGTCACCCTGAAAGCCAGTGAAGCGGGCAGCGACATCTACTACACGCTGGACGGGACGGACCCTGTCTCCGGAGGTGTCAGCGCCCCCAACTCACTCCTGTACACCGATCCGATAGACGTCGCCAAGACCAGCACCCTCACGTTCGCCGCGATCGATCCCTCCGGCAACGTCTCGAAGAACGGAAGTGCCACGTTCACCATCACCGACGATCCCGTACCTGCCGCCCCGGTCTTCACCGCCGCACCGAAGACAGGGCAGGGAACAGCGGAAGTGTCCTGGGCGGCACCCGACGCCGGGGCGCCGGGACTCACCATCGACGGCTACTCGGTCCAGGCCTACACCACGGACGGCGTAGCATTCGGCGCTCCCAGGACCGTCACCGGGACTGTCACCACACTGGTCTACGACGGCCTGAGCGGCGACACCGCCTACCAGTTCACCGTCAGGGCCACGAACGTCAACGGCACCGGACCAGAATCGGCCAAGAGCGATCCGGTCACCGTGCAGGGCGCCCTGGTCGCCAATGCCGGCCCGGATCAGACCGTCGCACGCGGCACCAGCGCCACTGCCGTCACCCTGGACGGCACCGGTTCCACCACCACCGGCGCTACGTACCTGTGGGAGCAGGTCCTCACCGGACCAACGGATCCGGACAGGGTCACCCTGGACGCCGCCACGACCCTGAAGCCGACATTCAGTCTGCCGGTCTACAGGACTCCGATGACCAACAAGCCACTCACGTTCAAGCTGACGGTCACGGCGGGCGGAAGCACGAAGACCGACGAGGTCACGGTGACGCCTGTCCCGGATCGGGTCACCATCAGCCTGGCCCAGTGGAAGACGGGTGATCTGCGCATCGGAGGCACCAGCAACGTCGTCGGCGGGACGATCACCGTCCGGGTCGGCGGCCCCACCGGCCGGATCCTGGGAACAGCTCCCGTCACCGCCGCAGTCGCCCCGGAGACCGGTGGCGTCTACAGTCTGCGGCTCCGCAACGCCGCTGCCGGCACCACCAACCCGGGCAGCGTGTGGATCGAGTCCACGGTGGGGGGTACCGCCGGACCCACGACCGTCGCGAACAGGTAGACCGACAGGGATAGAACCTCAGGGTCAACCACCACCGGGGTCCGGTTGCTTCCGCAGGATGCGGGCAGCAGCCGGACCCCGGTGCGTCGTCCTCGAGGGAGGCGCCCGAGGAATCCTCCCCAGGTTCTGCAGGAATCGTCACAGGCCTCGGAGGTTGCTTGCCCACCCGCTCCCGGGGCAGCACCGCCCGGCCGACTGCTGGTGTCACACGGCGCGGCGAGGGGGTTTATGGTGCGGCGTGCGAGGCCGGCCTACTCCACCGGGAGGACCGGTCCGGCGCTCCGTATCGGACGGGCAGGACCGGGGATCAGGTGACCGGCAGTCGGGCCGCACGCCGACGCGAGGATCGGGCGGGACGCCTGCCCGCCCGGCGGACTGCGGGTGCTGTTCCATCGAACGTCGCGGTGACCGAGGTGCCGACCCCGGGCCTGGACCGGATGTCGAGGGAGCCGCCGGCCTGTCGGATGGTGTCGCCGAGGATCCTCAGGCCGAAGTGGCCTTCCGGGCGGGCCTCGTCGGTATCGAAGCCGACGCCATCGTCCGACACCGTGATCTCGGTCCGCTGGCTGGACTGTCGGATCCGGATCTCCACCGACTGCGCCGAGGAATGCCTGGTCGCGTTGACCAGGGCTTCGCGCGCGACGCGATAGACCAGGACCGTCTGATCCCGGTCCAGTACCAGCTCGTCCGGAATCTCGACGGTAAAGGCGATCCCGCGCTCCACCAGCGGAGCCTCCAGCCTCATGAGGGAAGCCTTCAGCCCGAGTTCTTCGAGGTCGGGCGGGTAGAGCTCAGTGGTCATGGCGCGAAGGAGACGGACGTCGTTCTGGAGCATGGTCCGGGCATTCGTGAAGACGGGGCCCATCGACGGTGGGCCCCGTCGTTCTTCCGATTCGAGGGCGTACGCGAGTCCGGACAGGTCCTGGATCACTTCGTCGTGGAGTTCGCTGGCGATCTGCCGGCGCTCCTGGTCCGAGGCCTCTATCGCACAGCGCAGCAAGGCGGTGCGCGTCGCCTGGTGGTCCTGGATCCTGCGGGCCAGGCGCACGGCCGGGATGAGTTGCGCCAGTTGCAGGACCGCCAGGGACAGCAGGGTCGGCGGGATCATCCCCATGAGCACTGCGTTCTGCTCACGGCGCACCGCCTCACCGGAGGAGTAGGTCTCGAAGATCATCGGGTCACCGGTCTGCGAGGTCGATCGCACGTAGACCTCGACGAGTTCACCCGAACCGTTCTCGAACTCGTTCTCCTCCGCGGTCTGGGATTCCAGCGTGGCCGTCGCCGGCCCCCCGTCGAGGAGCAGGCGTGCCCATTCCTCCTGCTCGAAATCCCGCCCGATGAGCGACTCGGCGTCGGAGTAGACCACCCGGCCCTGCTCGTCCCACACCTTGATCCTCGTCACGTTGCCATTGGCCAGCCACGGCGCCAATCGCCGGTCGAGCCGTTCCAGCGCGACCGGGTCCTGGGCGAGGAGCTCACGGGTGATCAGGGGCCCGACCACGTTGTCGGCCAGACGCTGTGTCATGTCCCGTGCATTGACCAGGGCGTGGCGTTCCGCCTCGGCACGGATCCAGAAGGCCACGGGGGTCGCGACCAGGACGAGCGCCAGGAAACCGACCGTGAGGAAACGCGCGACGGCGGCCTGCACCTCGCGTCGTTCGACGACGTCGGGTGCGCTCGTTCGGTCGTCATCGGTCCTGCCAGGGCGGAGCACGCGCACGGTGTCGGCTGCCGGCTATTGTCCGGCAGGATCCGGCGCGGAACCCGTCATGCTGCCGAGCCGCGCCACCAGCGACGGATGCACGATCATGTTGCCCGGGCGGGCATGCCGCAGGGTGTCCAGCATGACTCCCAGGGCGCCGTCCTTCGGCAGGAACCCGCAGATCCCCATGCGGGCGGCTTCGCGCAGCGCTTCCTGCGACGGGTTGCCCGTCAGCATGACGATCCGAGCTTCCGGTGCTTCCGCGAGGATGCGTTCGGCAGCGTTGAGTCCGGAGCCGTCGGCGAGGTACAGGTCCATGACGACGACATCGGGCCGTAGTTCCCGGAACATCGACGCAGCCGCATCCACCGATTTCGCAGCTCCCACGCTCTTGAGGTCGGGTTCCCGGTCCAGCGCACCAGCCAGCAGGTCCGAGAACGTGGTGTGGTCGTCCACGATGAGGATCCGCAGCCGTTCCGTCTCCTGCTGCGTGGCCGGCGGTGTGTCGGGGTGGTTCTGCGTCGTCGTGTAGATGGGTGCTCGGGGACTCGGCGGGCCGCTCGTCGGCGCGGTGCTTGTCAGCAGCCTGGCGTGCGCCTCCTTCAGCATTCCATTGGGTGCGCAGCCCAGCTCCTCGTCCATGATCCTGCGGCAGCGATCGAAGGCCCGCAGCGCCTCCGTGGTCTCCCCGTTCTGCTCCAGACCCAGGATCAACGCGGTCCATGCACGTTCGTTCAGGGAGTCCTCCCGTGCAGCCGCGCCGGCCCAGGCGATCGCCTTGCCCACCTCTCCCACGAGGAGCGCCGACTCCGCGGCCAGCACGCGGGCACGGCTCACCCGCTCGGCATGCAGGACCCGCTCCTCCTCGGCCCAGGTCGGCAGCAGCTCATCGCCGAGCAGCGGGGAGGATGCGAGCTCGAGGGCCTCGGTGAGCAGTCTCAGCGCCGCGTGTGGCGCTGCCACGGCGGCCCGCTCGGTCAGCGTCGTGAAGCGGTCCAGATCGAGATCCACCATCGTCCGGTCGATCACATAGCCTCCCGTGACCGTCCGCAGGGGACCGGTCCGGCCGGCTCCCGGCTGCAGGCGCCGTCGGAGGACGCTGACATAGCTCTCGAGGGTCGGCAGGGCGACGGCCGGATGGTTGCCGTTCCACAGCAGATCGATGATGCGGGTCTTCGACACCGCCGATCCGAAGCTCAGGAGGAGGATCTCGAGTACCTGTCGGGGTTTGGGGCCACCGAGGTCGCCGGCCGTCAGCGTCACGTCTCCGCGGCGGATGGTCAGGGGGCCCAACACCGAGATCTCGAGTGTGGGCGACTCCGCAGCCGCCTCCGGAACGCGATTGTCAACGCCTGCTTCCTTCGCCAGCTCCAAGGTAATCACAATGTCCTCCCCCAGCTCGTCGAGTACTATCCCACCCATTGAAAGGGAGGGTGAACCGGCCTACACGAGTGGTGGCTACGCATTACGTGGGCACGGGTACCCGGATTCGCAGTGCTCGCCCGCGATAGCACGCCCCGGCGTCGCTCCGTCCCGTCCGGCTGCGGCGGGGGGGGATTTCGTTTCAACCGGCCGGTCTGTTCTGGACATACTCGGCGAGGTGCCGTCCGGTGAGCGTCGCCCGGGAAGCGACGAGGTCTGCCGGTGTTCCTTCGAAGACCACCTTGCCGCCGTCGTGCCCGGCTCCGGGGCCGATGTCGATGATCCAGTCCGCGTGCGCCATCACCGCCTGATGGTGCTCGATGACGAGGACGGACTTGCCGGCGTCCACCAGCCGGTCCAGCAGGCCGAGGAGGTTCTCGACGTCGGCGAGATGGAGACCGGCGGTCGGCTCGTCCAGGACGTAGACGCTCCCCTTGCCGCCCATCTGCGTCGCCAGCTTCAGGCGCTGCCGTTCACCGCCGGAGAGCGTGGTCAGCGGCTGGCCGAGGCTCAGGTAGCCGAGCCCGACGTCGGACAGCCTGCTGAGGATCGCGTGCGCCGCGGCGACCCTCGCCTCGCCCGCGCCGAAGAATCCGGTGGCCTCGGTGACAGGCATGGACAGGACCTCGCTGATGTCCTTGCCGCCGAGCTTGTACTCGAGGACCTCGGCCTGGAACCGCTTGCCCCCGCACACCTCGCAGGTGGTCGCGACCCCGGCCATCATGGCGAGGTCCGTGAAGATGACGCCGGCCCCGTTGCAGGTGGGACATGCGCCGTCCGAATTCGCACTGAACAGTGCCGGTTTGACGCCGTTGGCCTTCGCGAAGGCCTTCCGGATGGGCTCCAGCATGCCGGTGTACGTGGCGGGGTTGCTGCGGCGCGAGCCCTTGATGGCCGTCTGGTCCACCGCGACGACGCCGTCCCGGCCGGACACGGAGCCGTGGATCAGCGAGCTCTTGCCGGAGCCCGCCACGCCCGTGACCACGCACAGCACGCCCAGGGGGATGTCGACGTCGACGTCCTGCACGTTGTGCGATGTCGCACCCCTGATCTCCAGTGCACGGTTGCGCGCACGCACGGCTTCCTTGAGCGAGGCGCGGTCGTCGAGGTGCCGGCCCGTGAGCGTCCCGCTGTGCCGCAGACCCTCGACGGTACCCTCGAAGCAGACCGTGCCGCCCGCGGTCCCGGCGCCCGGACCGAGGTCGACGACGTGGTCCGCTATCCCGATCAGCTCGGGTTTGTGCTCGACGACCAGCACGGTGTTGCCCTTGTCCCGCAGGCGCAGGAGCAGGTCGTTCATGCGCTGGATGTCGTGTGGGTGCAGGCCGATCGTGGGCTCGTCGAAGACGTAGGTGATGTCGGTGAGCGACGAGCCGAGGTGGCGGATCATCTTGGTGCGCTGGGACTCGCCGCCGGACAGCGTCCCGGACGGGCGGTCGAGGCTGAGGTAGCCGAGCCCGATCTCGACGAACGAGTCGAGGGTCTCCCCCAGCGCCGTCAGGAGCGGCGCCACCGAGGGTTCGCGGAGCTCCCGCACCCAGGCGGCGAGGTCGCTGATCTGCAGGGCGCACGCGTCGGCGATGCTGAGGCCCGCGATCTTCGAGGAGCGCGCCGCCTCGCTCAACCGGGTGCCGTCGCACTCGGGGCACGTGGTGAACGTGACGGCCCGGTCGACGAAGGCGCGGATGTGCGGCTGCATCGCCTCGCGATCCTTGGACAGCATCGACTTCTGGATCTTGGGCACCAGGCCCTCGTACGTGATGTTGATGCCGTCGACCTTGATCTTGGTCGGTTCCTTGTGGAGCAGGTCCTGCAGCTCACGCTTGGTGAAGTCGCGGATGGGCTTGTCGGCGTCGAAGAAGCCGCAGCCGCCGAAGATCCGGCCGTACCACCCGTCCATGCTGTAGCCGGGGATGGTCAGCGCTCCCCCGTTCAGGGACTTCGTGTCGTCGTAGAGCTGCGTGAGATCGATGTCCGTCACGGAGCCCATGCCTTCGCACCGTGGGCACATGCCACCCGTGATGGTGAAGCTGCGCCGCTCCTTCACCGTGGTGCCGCCACGCTCGAGCGTCACCGCGCCGGCGCCGCTGATGGAGGCGACGTTGAACGAGAAGGCCTGCGGAGACCCGATCCGGGGGGTTCCCAGGCGGGAGAAGACGATGCGCAGCATCGCATTGACATCGGTGGCGGTACCCACCGTGGACCGCGGATTGGCGCCCATGCGTTCCTGGTCCACGATGATCGCCGTCGTCAGCCCTTCGAGGACATCGACCTCGGGGCGTGCGAGCGTGGGCATGAAGCCCTGCAGGAAGGCGCTGTAGGTCTCGTTGATCATGCGCTGCGACTCGGCGGCGATGGTGTTGAAGACGAGGGAACTCTTGCCGGAGCCGGAGACACCCGTGAAGACCGAGAGGCGGCGTTTCGGGATGTCGACCGAGACGTTCCTCAGGTTGTTCTCGCGCGCCCCCTGCACCCGGATGAGGTCGTGGGTATCGGCTGCGTGCAGCCGGGCCTGCTGGACGTCCGTCGTGGCCGTGGTCATCGTGTCTCCGTCGTTCGGGGCCGCTTCAGCCGGTGGTCTGCTGGGAGCCGCGGCACAGGGACCAGCCGCGGGCAGCACGTCTGATTGTCCGTCGTCGACGCGGAACCGGCAATGGGGTGCGCACCCGTTGCTGTCCGCGATCGTGCTTTGCTGGGGGGATGAGTGCAGATACTCCGAGCGACCCTGTCCGACCCGAGCTGCCGGTCGGGGCCCTCCTCGAGCAGGTCGAGGCCGTCCTGTCGGTGGACCTGCCCCGGATCGTGGCTGCGGGGAACCCGGTGCTGCGCCGGCCGGCGCTCGAGGTCGACGGACAGCTCGACGACGACACCCTGGGCCGGCTCGTCGCCACGATGCGCCGCGTGATGCACGCCGCGCCCGGAGTGGGCCTCGCCGCCCCGCAGATCGGCATCCCGCTGCGGATCGCGGTCCTCGAGGACGAGGGCGTTCAGGACCCGGTGGTCGCCCGGGCTCGTTCCCGCAGTCCCCTGCCGTTCACCGTGATCATCAATCCCGCCTACGAGGCCGTGGGCGACTCCCTCCACGCGTTCTACGAGGGCTGCCTGTCGGTGCCCGGCTACCAGGCCGTCGTCGAGCGTCATGCCCGTATCACGGCCACCTACACGCAGCCGGACGGCGTCACGGTCACGAGAGGGTTCGAGGGCTGGCCCGCACGGATCGTCCAGCACGAGACGGACCACCTGGACGGCCGGCTCTACCTGGACCGGGCGATCATCCGATCCCTCAGTGCGAACACCGAGCACGGCCGCTGGGCGCAGCCGACCGTCGACGACGCGCGGCGGGGCCTCGGCTTCTG
Source organism: Arthrobacter sp. MN05-02 (assembly GCA_004001285.1). NCBI lineage: Bacteria > Bacillati > Actinomycetota > Actinomycetes > Micrococcales > Micrococcaceae > Arthrobacter > Arthrobacter sp. MN05-02. The sequence goes on along the minus strand of AP018697.1, from coordinate 1,799,346 downwards.
AGGCCCCGCCGCGCTGCCTCCGGCTACCGCACCGCGGTGGTGGACGGGTTCGCGTCCGTCGGCAGGTACCTGGCCCACCACCTCAGGATGTGGTCGAAGCGCTGCCTGCGGTGCCACGGCGAGCCCGACCGCGAGAGTTCGTGGGTCTCGCCCGGGAACACCAGCATTTCGGTCTCCACGCCCTGCTTCTTCAGCGCCGTGTAGTATCGCTGCGCCTGTTCGATCGGGCAGCGGAGGTCCTCCTCGGAGTGGATGACGAAGGCGGGGGTCCGCACCTGCCCGATCTTCGCGAATGGGTTCTGTGCCTCGACGCGCGCCGGATCCGTGCCGGTGTACGCCTCCGAGAAGAACCAGCCGATGTCGGAGGACCCCACGAACGACGGCGGGTCCAGGTAACCCCGTTCGACGATCGCGGCCTCGAAGCGGTGGTCGTGCGCGATCGTCCATGCGGTCAGGTATCCGCCGTAGGATCCGCCCATCACGCCGAGGCGGGTGGCGTCCATCGCCTCGAAGTCTGCGAGCGCGCCGTCGAGGTATGCCAGGACGTCGTCGAGGTCCACGGTGCCCATGGCCTCCTTGATGACCCGCCCGTGGGCCTGGCCGTAGCCGGCGGCACCGCGGGGATTGCACAGCAGCACCGCGTAGCCCGCGGCGGCATAGACCTGGGCCTCGTCGAAGTAGCCCCAGCCGTACTGCGCGAACGGCCCGCCGTGGATGACGAGCAGCACCGGGTGCGGTCCCTCCCCCTCGGGCAGGACGACCCACCCGTGCACGGGCGTCCCGTCCGGCGCCGGATAGGTGCGTTCCTGCACTTCGCCCACCCTCGTGTCGGAGCGCAGGGCGGCCGAGAAGTCCGACAGGGGCTGCAGCCCCGACGGCCCGACGACGGCCACGTCCCCGGCGGTCGAGGGATCCGTGTAGGAGACGACGACCGCCTGTCCCGAGGCCGCGGCGCCCGTCGCCACGGTGGGGCCGGTGACCAGGGTGGACGACTCCCCCGCCGCCGATACGCGCAGCAGCTCGCCTCTGCCCTGCGCCCGGTTGAAGACGAGGACGGACTCCGGCCCGTCGGCCACGATCTCCTGGACGTCGCCCAGGTCCACGGTCTCCGCATCGGTGAGTCGCCGGACGTCCTGCGGGTCGTCGGTCCGCAGAACGTACAGGGCCGTGTTCCGGGCCACGAAGTCCAGGCCCGACGGCGAGAGATCCGAGGCCAGGAAGAACAGCCAGGCACCGTCGGTGCTGGGCCGGGGAGCGCCACAGCCGAGGCGGGTGCCACCGCCGTCGTTCGTCAACCGGCGGGTGTCGCCACCGTCGAGCGCGATCGAGTGGATGTCCGAGACCAGCGTGGTGTCCGCCTCGGCCCCCAGCGCGGCGGTGAAGTAGATGCGGTGGCCGTCCGCCGAGAAGACGGGCTCGAGGTGATCCGCGTCGGCCGTGGTCAGCTGGGTGGCCGACGGCACCGCGCCCTGTTCCTCGAGGGCTCCGGGTCCGTCGGGGTGCTCCTTCCTGAGCCGTCCGACGGCGGCGATGTAGGGTTCGGCGTCGAGATCCGGGACCGCCACGGTGAAGAGCTGTGACCGCTTGTCGGTGGTGTAGCCCAGACCGTTCATCCGGTACTTGTACTGCGTGACGAGCCGCGGATCCTCGAGCCCTGCGCTGACGCCGTCGAGCGTCCCGTAGCGGCCGTGCTCGGGTACACGCGCGGCGAAGACGACCGTACGGGAGTCCGGGGAGACGTCGAAGTGGGCGACGCCAAGGAGTTGGTCGGTGAGCTGGACGGGCTCCCCGCCCGATGCCCGCACGGCGAACAGCTGGGGCTTGCCGCCCGGCGCTGCACGCAGGAACAGGAGCAGTTCGCCATCGGGCGAGTAGCGGGGTGCGGTGTCGCGGAAGCCGCGGGTCAGGCGCCGGCGCCCGCCGTCGAGTGTGACCTCCCACAGCTGGCCGACATAGGCGTCGGCGCGGAGGTCGGGGCGGGTCGCGGCGACGACGAGACGGGAACCGTCCGGGTGGAGTGTCGGCGTACCCGTGGTGGTCAGGAGTTCTATCTGGTCTGGTTTCACCCTCCGACTAGACCCGAAATAGTGGCCTGAGTCAACGGTGCGCAGGTACTTCTCCCTAGGATGGGAGGATGCCCGATCTCCCCGACCACCTCCTGCTCTGTCCGGTCTGCGGACAGCCGTTGGGACAGGCGGCCCGCGCGCTCGCGTGCGGCCTCGGCCACCGCTTCGACGCCGCCCGCCAGGGCTACTACAACCTGCTGACCGGGAGAGGGACGCCGTTCGAGGGCGATACCGCGACGATGGTGGATGCGCGGGAGGAGTTCCTGGCGTCGGGCCATTACGCCCCTCTCCGGGAGGCGGTCGTGGCAGCCGCGCTCCGCCATGCCGCGCGGCCCGCGATCGCGCTGGACGCCGGAGCCGGGACGGGCTACTACCTGGAGGGGCTCGCGCAGGCCGCGCCGCACCTGGTCCCCGTCGCGCTGGACATCTCGAAGGTCGCACTCCGCCGGGCGGCGCGCCGCCTTCCGGGCGGCATCAGCATCGTGTGGGACGTCTGGCGCCCGCTGCCGGTCGCGGACCAGGCGGTGGACGTCCTGCTCAACATCTTCGCCCCGCGGAACGCGGACGAGTTCCTGAGGGTCCTGGCGCCGGGCGGCTGCGTGGTCGTCGTGACACCGCGTCCCGGCCACCTGGCGGGCCTCGAAGCCGTGGGCTCCCTCCTGTCCGTCCCCCCGCAGAAGGCGGACGACGTCCTCACGGCCTTCGCCGGTGCCCTGGTCGAGACGGCCCGCGAGGACCTCGACTGCATCATGCACCTTCCGCGGGAGCTGGCGCGATCGGCCCTGGCCATGGGGCCTGCGGCCCACCATGCGAAGTCCGCCACCGCCCGGCCGGCGGCGGACGCATCGGAGGACCTTCTCGCGGTCGAGGCCCGGTTCACCGTCCAGGTGCTGTCGCGGCGAAGGCCGTCCCGATACCCTCCGGACGGCACGGAAGGGTAACAACTCGGCCCTGTGGGTCCGGCTGACCTAGGTAATGTCACCGCCGTTTGCCAGAATGAGGGCAGACGCCGCCGGCAGCGGCGCGGACACGAGGGGGATGCTCGATGGAATGGCTGCTCGCTAACGGCTGGGTCCTGTGGCTCGCCCTGTTCCTGGGGCTCGCCGCCGTGGAGACCCTCACCCTCGACCTGTTCTTCATCATGCTGTCGGTCGGAGCGCTGGCCGCCCTCGTGGCGACCGTGACCGGTGCGGGGTTCGTGCTGCAGATCGTGGTCTTCGCCGTGGTGTCGCTCCTCATGATCCTGCTCGTGCGGCCCGTCGCCGTCCGTCACCTGGAGAAGGGACCGGCGGACCAACGGAACAACATCGACCGCCTCATCGGCGCCACCGCCCTCGCTCTGGAGCCCGTGACGGCCCACTCGGGCACGGTCAAGATCGGCGGTGACACCTGGACTGCCCGCTCCGCCGACGGCGCGGCGCTTCCCGCCGGTACCCGCCTCTCCGTCGCCAGGATCGACGGCGCCACCGCCGTCGTCGAACCGGTCGCCGACCGCCCCCTGCCTCCGGTCGCCGAGGCATAGCGCGCTCCGCCCACGCCTTTTCCGCGCCCTGGCCGCACGTCGGTCCCGAGGGCGCACCCACCACAACAAAGGGGATCCATGAACGGCAACGCCGGGACGATCGGGCTCACTCTGGTCCTGATCGTCCTCATCATCTTCGTCCTGGTCGTACTCGTGAAGTCCGTCAGGATCATCCCGCAGGAGCGCGCAGGCGTGGTCGAACGGCTCGGTAAGTACCAGCGGACGCTGAACCCCGGCCTGACCATCCTGATCCCGTTCGTCGACCGGCTGCTGCCGCTGCTCGACCTCCGCGAGCAGGTGGTGTCCTTCCCGCCGCAGCCCGTGATCACCGAGGACAACCTCGTGGTGTCCATCGACACGGTGGTCTACTTCCAGGTGACCGACCCGCGCGCGGCGACCTACGAGATCGCCAACTACATCCAGGCCGTCGAACAGCTCACGACGACGACGCTGCGGAACGTGGTCGGCGGACTCAACCTCGAGGAGGCCCTGACCTCCCGCGACCAGATCAACGGCCAGCTCCGCGGCGTGCTCGACGAGGCGACGGGCCGCTGGGGCATCCGCGTCGGCCGCGTGGAACTCAAGGCGATCGATCCGCCGCACTCCATCCAGGACTCCATGGAGAAGCAGATGCGCGCCGAACGTGACCGCCGCGCCGCGATCCTGACGGCGGAGGGTACCAAGCAGTCCCAGATCCTCACGGCGGAGGGCCAGCGCCAGGCCGCCATCCTTGCCGCCGAGGGTGACGCGAAGGCCGCGATCCTGCGCGCCGACGGCGAGGCGCAGGCCATCCACAAGGTGTTCGACGCCATCCACAAGGGCAACCCGACGCAGAAGCTGCTCGCCTACCAGTACCTGCAGACACTGCCCAAACTCGCGGACGGCTCCGCGAACAAGCTCTGGATCATCCCGAGCGAGGTCGGCGAGGCATTGAAGGGCATCGGCAGCGTCCTCGGCACCACCTCCCCGGACTCCCCCTCCGACGGGCCCGAGGCGGTCTCACGCACCTGAGCCACGACCGATCCCAGCCGGAGCTCACCGGCGCTCGGGGCCCGGCTGTATACTTAGGTGTTTACCCCTTCCCCGGCAGGAACATCTGCGCGGTACGGGGTGTTATACGGACAGCTTCCCTTTCGCCCGACGGCGATCGCGGGTACCGGAGATCGGCTACGACTCCGGTGAGAGACAGCGGTAACGGCAGCCCGGTAGACGGGAGGCCACGGTGACTAGGAGAGAATCATGAGCGATCGCAGCCTGCGCGGCATGCGCCTCGGTGCGCAGTCGATGGAAACGGAGTCCGGCGTCGAACCTGCTCCCCGTCAGCGGGTGGAGTACCGGTGCGAGGACGGCGAGCGGGTCCTCGTGACCTTCTCCTCGGAGGCCGACATCCCGGCCACGTGGGTCTCGAAGACCGGCAAGGAAGCCCTCCTCGTCGACGGAGAGAAGCCGGACACCTCGAACGACAAGCCCGTCCGCACCCACTGGGACATGCTCCTCGAGCGCCGGTCGGTCGAGGAACTCGAGCAGATCCTCCAGGACCGCCTGACGATCCTGCGTGAGCGCCGCGGAGAACGCCGCTCGGCGTAACTCTGCATACCCATGAAAAAGGCACCCGCCGCGGCGGGTGCCTTTTTCATGGGTCCGTGCGCTTCAGCGACGCCCGGTGAGCGTGGCCCACCGGGCCGCGAGCCCCCAGCGGGTGACATTGGCGATGGCTTCGAACACGATGTTGCCGCTCATCTTTGATGCCCCGAGCTCGCGCTCCACGAAGGTGATGGGTACCTCGACGATGGTGAGGCCGGCGCGCGCGAACCGGAAGGTCATGTCCACCTGGAAGCCGTAGCCCACGGACTCGACGGCGGAGAGATCGAGGCTCTCCAGCGTCGACCGGCGGAAGGCCCGGAACCCGGCGGTGATGTCGCGTACGGGCAGTCCGAGCATCAGGCGGGAATAGGTGCTGCCCCCACGCGAGAGGAGCTTGCGGTGGGCCGGCCAGTTGACCACGGTGCCACCGGGAACCCAGCGGCTGCCGATTACGAGGTCGGCCCGATCCACGGCATCGAGGAGGTCCTGCAGCTGCTCGGGCCTGTGGGAACCATCGGCGTCCATCTCCACGAGGACGTCGTAGTCCCGGTCCAGGCCCCACCGGAAACCGGCGATGTAGGCGGCGCCGAGGCCCTCCTTGCCCTCCCGGTGCAGCACGTGCACCTGGGCGTCGGCGGCAGCGGCACGATCCGCGAGGTCACCCGTGCCGTCGGGGCTGTTGTCGTCCACGATGAGGACGTCGGACGCGGGGACGGCGGCCCGGAGGCGGGCGAGGGTCAGTGGGAGCGATTCGATCTCGTTGTAGGTGGGGATGATCGTGACGACTCGCACGCAGGTGGGCCTTTCCATCGGGACGCGCATCGCGCAGGGACGGACTCCGTACCGGAGCCAGTCTGCAAGTATAGGCGACCGTCGCGGCACCCCCGGAAAGGGCCGGCCCGTTTCCCGGGGTGGCCGGGCCGGCAGATCCACGCATCTTCGTACCGATGCCAATACGCATGGCGGCACCGTTCTCTACCGATGCGTGGACCTGCCCTTGGAAGTGCCGGCTCCGCCTGGAAGGGCAACGCGCGCCATGAGAAAGGCCGATGCGTTGCGCTCGTGAAGGCCGGCCAGGTTTCCTCCCGTGGGAGTTCCTCCAACCCGTAGGCCAAAAGCTTACGTGCTCTGCAGGAGCTGTCAACAGCCGTCTGACCTGCGACGACGGGTCTTTGCGCAGGTCAGACGGCGGTCACCGGCGGGCCGCGGAATCGGGGGTGCGGGCAGTTCTACGCGGCTGCGAACTCCGCGGCGGCGTACAGCCGGCGCCCGTCGTGCACCGTCTCCAGGCACGACGGCGCGTTCTCCGTGTCCAGCGCCGGCAGCAGCGGAGTGCCCGCCCGGGGGTCCGTGCTCCAGGACTGGACGCGGTTGTCCGGTGTCTGCACCATGAGCTCGTCCACCTTCCAGACGGCGAAGGACGCAGGGGTGCCGGGCGCGAGCTGCCCCATCATCGGACTGCGGCCCGAGAGGCGCCAGCTCGCCCGGGTGTGCGCGATGAACGCGGCCCGGGCGGAGATGGTCTCCGAGGCGGTGCTGTGCTGCAGGCAGGCACGCACGGACGCCCATGGATCGAGCGGCGTCACCGGACTGTCGGATCCGAGCGCCACGAGCACGCCCGCGGACAGCAGTGAGGCGAAGCGGTTCATCCCGACCCTGCGCTCCCCCAGGCGCTGCTCGTACAGTTCGCCCTGCCGGCCCCACAGCGCATCGAAGGCGGGTTGTCCGCTGACGGCGACGCCGTAGTGCACCAGTGCGGCGATCGCGGCATCGTCGGCGAGCTCGACGTGTTCCAGGCGGTGGCGTGAGCGGCGCACCTCCTCGACGCCGAGCTCGCGCGCCGTCGCCTCCAGGCCGCTCAGGACGACGTCGAGCCCGGCGTCGCCGATGACGTGGAATCCCGCCTGGACGGTCTCGGCGGTGGTCGCGAGCAGGTGGGCGGCGACGTCGTCCTCCGTCAGGTAGAGCGTGCCGTGGTTCGCCGGGTCGTCGCTGTAGGGTTCGCGCAGGGCCGCCGTCCGCGAACCGATGGAGCCGTCGACGTTGAGGTCGCCGGCGAGCCCTGCGAGGCGACCGCCGAAGCCCTTCATCAGCTCACGCACCTCGTCCCGCGACGAGGTGCGTTGCGCCCAGTACGGGATCACCTCCGGAAGGGCGAGTCCGCCCTGAGGACCGTCGATCGAGAGCAGCATCTCGAGGTCCTCCCGCGGTGCGATGTGCGGGGCGGCCATCTCGGTGACCGCGACGTACCCCCGGGTGGCAGCGTGCCGCAGGGCGGCCTGCTGGTAGGTCCGGCGCTGCTCCGGGGTGAGGTTGCGCGTCGCCTGGCGGGCGGCCTCGTGCGCCGCACGGACGACGAACCCGTCGTCCCACCCGTCGACCCCGGCGAGGCCGAGTGCCGCGGCGAGGCTCCCCGACACGACGGCCGAGTGGATGTCGGCCCGTACGAGGTAGACGAAGGCGCCGTCGCCCGCACGATCGAGCTCGGCGGCCGTCGGAACCCGCTTCTCCGGCCACTGGGACTCGTCCCAGCCGAAGCCGAGGATCGTGGACGCCCCGGACGCCGCCGCACCGGCCACCGCGTCGAGCAGGGCATCGAGCGAGCGGCAGGTGGTCAGGTCGATCGAGCCGAGGGCGATACCCGTCTCGGTGGTGTGCGTGTGGGCGTCGACGAATCCGGGCGTGACTAGTGCGCCGTCGAGGTCCACGGTGCGCACGTCGGGGCCGGCGAGGTTCGCGGCGGCGTGCTCGGACCCGACCCAGGCCACCGTCGACCCGTCGACGAGCATCGCGGTCGCGAAGGGATCAGCGGGGCTGTACACGGACCCGTTGCGGTAGAGGACGGGCAGGGGGCGGTTCGGATTCGGCATGGTGGTGCAGGAGACTTTCTGTGGTCGGTGTGTCCCGACGCGGGACTACTCACTGATGTTCGAGTATGCCACCACGCCACGACGGATCAGCCTGATCGCCCGCACGCAGGTCTGCTGCAGGTTTCCCGGCAGGTCCGGCACCTTGGCCAGTTGGTCCAGGAGGTCGATGACCTGCTTCGACCACCGCACGAAGTCGCCGGCCGCGAGTTCCGTGCCGCTCAGGGCCGCCTGGAGGGACCTGCCCTGGGCCCACTTGAACATCGGCCACACGAGCGAGAGTTCGGGTTCACTCGTCACGGGGAGCCGGTGCTGCTCCTCGACGTCGTTGAGCTGGGACCACTGGCGGATGATGGTCTCTACCGACCCCTCCAGCGACACGCTCGGCATCACGGGCCGGACGCCGCGCTCCTCGCGCTTGGCCTGGTAGACGAGGACCGTGGTGAGGGCGGCGAGTTCGGCGGCGTCGAGATCGGCGAAGGCGCCCTCCTCGATGCACAGCGCGATCAGCAGGTCCTTCTCGCCGTAGATCCGCCGGAGCTTCTGGCCGGAGGCACTGACGAAAACGCCCTCGTCCGTGTACTCGAGGTAGCCGTAGTGGGCGAGGACCTCGGAGACGCGGTCGAACGTCTTGGCGATCGTGTTGGTACGGCCCCGGATCTGCCCGCCCAGCTTGTCGGTCTCCCGGCGCAGCTTGAACCAGCGCTCGGCCCAGCGCGCGTGCTGTTCCCGTTCGCTGCACCCGTGGCAGGGGTGCGCTCGGAGCCGGCGCCGCAGATCGGTGATGGCACGCTCCTCCGCGGCCGCCGATGCCGAGTAGCCGTCCGCGACCCGGCCGGCACCGCGCCGCGGCGGCCGCTTCTCCTGCAGTGCGTTCCGGAGCGAGGACGTCAGGTCGCGGCGGTCCTTCGGGCTGCGCGCGCTGAAGTGCTTCGGGATCCGGATGCGGGAGAGGACTTCCACGGGACCGTCGAGGTCCTGCACCCCCACGCGGCGGATCTGCGTCTCGAGCGTGAGGACGGTGGGCCGCGGCTCACGCGACGTGTCGCTGTCCAGCACCACGGCGTATCCCTGGCTCCGCCCTCCGGGGACGTCGATCACGTCACCGGGCCGGAGCGACTCCAGTGACGACTCCGCCGCCGACCGCAGCGACCGCGACTTGTCCCGCGATGCGCGCGACTCGAGGTCGGACAGTTCGCGCCGGAGGTTCGCGTATTCGCGGAAGTCGCCGAGATGGCACGTCATGGATTTCTCGTAGCCCTTGAGCGATTCCTCGCGGCTGCGCACCTGCTTGGCCAGGCCCACCACCGAGCGGTCCGCCTGGAACTGGGCGAAGGACGTCTCGAGGATCTCCCGCGACCGCTCCTGCCCGAACTGCGCCATGAGGTTGATGCTCATGTTGTAGGTGGGCCGGAAGCTCGAGTTCAGGGGGTAGGTGCGACGTGAGGCGAGCCCTGCCACGGCACCGGGGTCCGTGCCCGGCTGCCACAGCACGACGGCATGGCCCTCGACGTCGATCCCGCGCCGGCCGGCCCGGCCGGTGAGCTGCGTGTACTCCCCCGCGGTGACGTTCACATGGGCCTCGCCGTTGAACTTGTCGAGCTTCTCCAGGACGACGGTCCGAGCGGGCATGTTCACGCCGAGCGCGAGGGTCTCCGTCGCGAAGACCGCCTTGACGAGCCCGGCCGCGAACAGCCGCTCGACGATCTCCTTGAAGGTGGGCAGCATTCCCGCGTGGTGCGCCGTGAAGCCGCGGATGAGCCCCTCCCGCCACGTCCAGAAGCCCAGGATCTCGAGGTCGTCACGCGGGATGTCCATCGTGGCCTCGTCGATGGTCTCGCTGATCTCGTCGCGTTCGTCCTCGGTGGTGAGCCACAGCCCGGCATGGAGGCACTGCGTGACGGCCGCTTCACAGCCGGCCCTCGAGAAGATGAAGGTGATGGCCGGGAGCAGGTCGGCCCGGTCGAGCGCGCTGATGACCTGCGGGCGCGTCGCACGGCGGACGGCCGTCTGCGCGGGTCCGCCCCGCCCGTTCCGCGGTCCTCCGCGCCGCCCGCCACCCCAGTTGGCACGCTGGTTCAGGCGGATCTCGTTGCTGGCCAGTTCGAGCAGTTCGGGGTTCACGTCGTACTGGTTCCGTGCCCCGGCGTCCGTGCCGGCCGGCGCGGCCTCGTCGAAGGCGACATCGCCCGCGAACAGGTCGATCAGGCTCTGGCCGACCATGACGTGCTGCCAGAGGGGAACCGGGCGGTGTTCGGAGACGACGACGTCGGTGTCGCCGCGGACGGTGTCCAGCCACGCACCGAACTCCTCCGCATTGGAGACGGTCGCACTCAGGGACACCAGCTTCACCTCGGTGGGCAGGTGGATGATCACTTCCTCCCACACCGCGCCCCTGAACCGGTCCGCGAGGTAGTGGACCTCGTCCATCACCACGTATCCCAGGTTGTCGAGGGCGTCCGAGTTGGCGTAGAGCATGTTGCGCAGCACCTCGGTGGTCATCACGATCACGTCGGCGTCCGGATTGATGCTCGTGTCGCCCGTGAGCAGACCGACGCGGTCGTTGCCGTGCACGGCGGCGAGCTCGGAGTACTTCTGGTTGCTGAGCGCCTTGATCGGCGTGGTGTAGAACGCCTTCAGGCCGTGCTGCAGCGCCAGAAACACCGCGAACTCGCCCACCACGGTCTTTCCGGCGCCCGTGGGGGCGGCGACCAGTACCCCCCGGCCTGCCTCGAGGGCGGTACAGGCCTCCCGCTGGAACGGGTCGAGCTCGAAGTCGAGGGTCCGCTCGAAATGGAACAGCTGCGTCCGCGAGTGTTCCGTGCGGGCCTTGGCAGCTGCGTATCTCTCCGCGGGGGTGCTCATGAATTCCACCCTAGACGTTCGGCTGGGGGTGGGCACGCGGTGTACGCGGTGAGCGTTCCCGTGCCCGCGGTGCTTGCGCCACCGGGCGGAGGCCGGGTCAGAGCGCGTCGAGGGGGGTGGCGGTGTCGGCGGTGGCGTCCACGGCGGCTTCGCGGGCGGCGGCGCGGCGGGCCCGGCGCTTGTCGTTGAGCAGGCACAGGCCGATCGCGAGGAAGAACAGCAGCAGCAGGGGAACGGCGAGATAGAACATGCTCAGGGCGTCTCCACCGGGGGCGGCCATCGCCGCGAACAGGCACACCAGGAACACCGTGATCCGCCAGGCCTTCAGGATCTGCCGGCCCGAGACCAGGCCCACCATGTTCATTCCGACCAGGACCACGGGCAGGAGGAACGCGATGCCGAACGCCAGCATCAGCCGGAGCACGAACGTGAAGTACACGGAGACGCTGATGTAGTTGGAGAAGTCATCGGGCGTGAACTCCGTCAGGACCCGCACCGCGTTGGGGAGGATCAGCCAGGCCAGGGCGATACCGGCCAGGAACAGCGGGAACGCGACGGCGATGAACGCCAGCGCGATACGCCGTTCCTTGGTCTTCAGCCCCGGTGTGATGAACGCCCACAGCTGGTACAGCCAGACCGGGCTGGAGATGACCAGGCCCAGGAACACCGAGACCTGGATGAGCAGGTCGAACGGGGAGGCGGCGCTGTCGAAGTTCAGCGACGCCGTCCTGCCCTCCTGCGCGTTGATGGCGATGATCGGGGCGGCCAGCGCGCGTAGGACGGGCTCGTAGACGAAGAACCCGGCCACGGTGCCGATGATGACCGCGATCGCGGACTTGAACAGCCTGTTCCGCGCCTCGCGCAGGTGTTCCTTCAGGGCCATCCGGCCTTCCGGATTGGCCTTCTTGCGCTTGCGCACCTTGGCGGGTGACACGGGAAGCCCTACTGGCTGGTGTGCGAGGAACCGCCCTGCTGTGGCGGTCCCGCCTGCGACTGGCCGTCCCTGTAGCCGTCGGCGCCGCCGCCCGGATGGTGCGGTGCGGGTCGCCCGGGGTGCTGCACCGGAGTCTCGGAGGCGGGGTTGTAGGTCTGCGTCCGGGCGGTGTCGACCACCCGGCCCTCCATGGGCTCCGTGCCGGTCTCGCCGGTGTTGTTCTCGTCCTTCATCTGCTTCACCTCGGACTTGAAGATCCTCAGCGACTGCCCGACGCTCCGGGCCAGTCCGGGCAGTTTCGGCGCGCCGAACAGCACGATCGCTAGAACGATGATGATGACGATGTGCCAGCCTTCGAGCCTCATGTCCGATTCCTCTCGTTGATCCCGCTCCAGTTTAGATCACAGGTGGGGCATGTCCCGCAGGAGCTGCGGCTGCCGGCGGTCCGAACGCTTCCGGACGCGCCTGCTGCGGCGGTCGCCGGTGCGGCGCGTACGGGCGGCGTCCCGAGCCGCGCGGACGTCGGCCGGCGCGGCGAACACCGCCGGCACCGGGATCCCGGGGATGCCCGCGTGCGGCGCGGCCGCGCCGTCGTCGGTCGGCACGTCCACCGCGAGGCGATCCATCGCTTCCCCGAATTCACCCAGAGTTCGCATTCCGCGCCGGAAGACGCGGAAGCCGACCACGACGAGGAAGATCACGCTGACGGCTACCAGCGCGACCCACAGGACGATCCACATCCACCAGAGCATGGTGCCAGTCTAGGCCAGCGCCTGGTGCGCCCGGGCGGCCTCCAGCCAGCGGAGGGTCTCCTCGCGCAGCTCATCGGGGGCGACGACGGCGGCGGATCCACCGAGGCTCGCCACGAGCCCGGGAATCCACGCACTGGAAGCCACTTTCAGGCGTGCCGCCAGCCGGTCCTCGCCCAGCTCCTGGACGGCGTCGGCGTTGTACTGGGCTGCGATCCATCGTGCCCGCGGTTCCAGCACGAGCGTCACGGCCTGGTCGGTCTCGCCGGACCGGTAGGGTGCGGCCGCCCGCCGGTCCTGTACGAGGGACGCCTCGTCAGCGGCGGACGTGGCGGGCTGGTCGGTCAGGGTGGCACTCTGGATGCGGTCCAGGCGGAAGTTCCGCAGTCCGTCGGAGTCGACGCACCATGCCTCCAGGTACCACGTGTCCTGGTGCAGGAAGATCCGGATGGGCTCGAGCAGACGGTGCGTGATCTCGTCGCGGGTCGGCACGAAGTAGTCCACCTCCACCCGGACCCCGGAGTGCAGGGCCGCCTGCAGGACGTCGAGCGTCGGGTCGATGTCGTCCTCGGTGAGCTTGGTGGCGACGGCCGTGCCGATGTGCGCGGCGTCGCCGGCGGCAGCGGTCAGCTTGGTCTGGGCACTGACGATGGCCTCGTTGTTCCTCATGCCGGGGAGTTCGCGGAGGGCCTGGAGCCCCACGATCAGCGAGCAGGCCTCGTCCATGCTCAGCTTGACCGGCTCGGCGAGGTCCCGGGCATTGGTCAGGTAGATGCGGCCGTCCTCGATGTTGACGTCCATGAGGCCGTCCGGGTAGTGCCGTGGACCACTGACGAACAGCAGGTCGAGGTCCTTGGTCAGCTGGCCCTCCGTGACGTCGAATCTGCGCGCGGTCTCGCCCACCTCCGCTCCCGGATGCGCGAGGAGGTAGGGCACGAGGTCGAGCAGGCGCAGCAGGTGGTCCTGCGAGGAGGACTTCCTCCGTGGTGCGGGGCGTGCCCCGTCGGTGATCTCGATGCCGTGGGGAGCCGCCCGGGCGGCCCGGAGGGCTCCCTCGAGGAGCCGGGTGACCTCCGTCGCCAGCTCCCGGGGCTCCTCCACCCTCGCGTTGGTCCCCAACCCGGCGATCGTCGCCGCCATCGGGCTCGATGCGGCGTAGGGCACGCGGAGGATGTCCCACTCCTCGCCCGTCTGCAGCACCTCGGCGTCCTTGCGTACGCGCAGCACCTGGCAGGAGCCGGGCCGGGCGGCGACGACGGCGGTGCGGTCCGGCTCGCTGCGTGACAGCGAGGACAGCGTGGCATTCATGTCGAAGGACGCCGGGACGTCGAAGGTGCCCTTCAGGAGGACGGGTTCCCCCGTCATCCGGGAGAGGCGGAAGAAGCGTTCGGCCTTGCGGGTGGTGTCGAACCCCACCACGTACCAGTGACCGAATCGCGCGCCCATCCCCCACGGATGCACCGTGCGGACCTCCTCACGGCCCGTACTGGCAGCGCGGTAGGGGAAGCGGATGGGGGTGCGGGAGGTCAGCGCCTGCCACACGATGTCCCAGTAGGGCGCATCGGTGGTGATGCGGGGCTGGATGAGGGGCGTGAGCTCGACCGCGCCGTCGGTGCTGCGCGAACTGAGCTTCCGCAGCGCCCGGGATGCCGCGGAGTCGAGCGACCCCTGGTCCCACACCCCGGCGGCCAGGTTGAGGACGGCGTACTCCTCCGGCTGGAAGGTGACTCCACCGAGGCGGTAGTCCTCGGCACTGATGCGGTAGCGCTGCACGGTGTTGTCGTTGTCGAACAGTGTGTCCTCGCTGAAGGACTCGAGGGGGATGCCCTGTTCCCGGAGGGCTGCCTTGTCGCGGTCGAAGAGCTTCTCCCGTGCGGCCACCGACGTCGCCTCGCGGTACAGGTCGATCTCGTCGAACAGTTCCTCCTTCGTGAACCCGCGTCGGCTCGAGAGGAGCATGATCACGAGGGTGAGGAGGCGTTCGGTACGTTTTGCGGACACGGTGAAACCCTATCTTCCCGGGGGAGGCAGGAGGGACGCAGGCCGACTGGTGGTGGCCTGCGTCCCTCCTGGACTGCGATGCCGGAGTTCCTGCTCCGGCGGATCGGGCTAGCGGACGGCGAGCAGGTCCACCACGAAGATGAGTGCCTCGTTCGGCCCGATCGCCGACCCCGCTCCACTGGCGCCGTAGGCGAGGTGGGAGGGGATCTCGAGCCGGCGGCGGCCGCCGACCTTCATCCCGAGGAGGCCCTGGTCCCAGCCCTGGATGACCTGGCCCCCGCCGACCCGGAAATCGAGCGGCGCGCCGCGGTTCCACGAGGCGTCGAACTCCTCGCCCGTGGAGAACGCGACGCCCACGTAGTGGGTGGACACAGTGTTCCCGGGCTTCGCCTCGTCTCCTGTGCCCTCGATGATGTCCTCGATCACGAGGTCGGTGGGCACCTCGTGGGCGGGGAAGTCGATCTCCGGCTTTTGCCGGTCGAAATTGCGCTGTCCGAAGGACATGTGTTTCCTTTCCTCAGGTTTTCCTCGGTGTTCAGGAGCGCCGGACTACTGCGCGGCTTCCTTGCTGACGATCTCGACGAAGAACACGAGCGTGCCGGAGGGCTGGCCCGCCTGTGCAGCGGGGTAGGCCCACGGCTCGGGGATCACGAGCAGGACCTTCGACCCGACCTTCTGGCCGGCCAGGCCCTTGGTCCAGCCGGTGATGACCTGGTTCAGTGGGAAGGTCGCGGGCTCGCCGCGGTCGAAGCTGGAGTCGAACTTCTCGCCGTCGGAGTAGGTCCAGCCGGTGTAGTTCGCCGTGATGCTGTCCGTCTCGGCGACGACCTCGCCGTCGCCCTCCTCGAGCACCTTCACGACGAGGTCGTCGGAGGGATCGTTCTCGGGGATGGTCACCTCGGGTGCGCCGTTGTCGGCAAACGTGAACGTGGGGAGCCGGCCCTCCTCGTCGAGCTTGTCGACGTCCTCCGGCGAGAGGACCTCGGGCTCCGGCGGGGGCTGCTCGGCCGAGATGACCTTGAGCACGATCAGCTGCTCGGGGGCGGCGGTCTCACCCTCGGCGGGCTCGGCGGACGGACGCGTGTAGGCGACCTGCGCCCCGACCTTCGTCCCCACGAGGACCTCGTAGAGCTCGCTGTCCTGCTCCTTGAGCGAGTCGTCGACCGGCAGGACCTGGGGGTCGCCCTGGCTGTAGGTGTCGCCGAGGACCTCGCCATCCGTGGCGTTGAGCGCGACGAGCTGGTAGCGGATCTGCTGCCCGGCCTCCACCGCGTCCCCGTCGCCCTCTTCGACGGTCCTGGCGGCGACCGCGGTGACGTCCAGTGGCGACTCGAACTCGACGGTCGGTGCCTCCTCGTCGGTTCCTCCGCTCACCTTGACAGTGTCGAAGACCTCGGCGGCGCCGGCCGACTTCCCCGTCGTCGTACCACCGCAGGCCGTCAGCAGCAGCAGCAACGGAAGGAGGATCGCTAGTACTTTTCGCACAGAACCACTTTCGGATTGGTGTCAGTTCAGGCCGCCCGTAGAACAAAGGGCCCTGACAAGCCTAACGGTTCATGGCGTGCGGTTTCTCCTGGGAACACCCTGCGCCGGTGGTTGCGGGAGGCCCGGGACCCGCCCCGGAACCGTCACAACTGCTGCAGGAGTGCTTCCACGCGGTCGTCCACGGAGGTGAACGGATCCTTGCAGAGGATGGTCTGCTGTGCCCGGTCGTTGAGCTTCAGGTGGACCCAGTCCACCGTGTAGTCGCGGTTCGCTTCCTTCGCCCTCCGGACGAATTCGCCGCGCAGCCGCGCGCGCGTCGTCTGCGGGGGCAGGTCGACGGCCTCCTTGACGGCGGTGTCGTCCACGACGCGGGCCGCCTCCCCGTGCGCCTGCAGCAGGAAGAACAGACCCCGGGAGCGCGAGATGTCGTGGTAGGTGAGATCCAGCTGGGCCGCCTTCGCGGAGTCGAGGTCCTCTCCGGCCCGTGCGAGGTACCTGTCGATCAGCTTCTTCTTGATCGCCCAGTCCACCTCCGTGTCGATCCGGTCGGTACGGCCGGTCTCGACGGCCTCGAGCACGCGCTCCCACAGATCAAGGATGGTCGGGACATGGCGGTTGTGGGCGCCGTGCTGGTCCACGAACGCGGTCACCCGGGCGAGGTATTCACGCTGCATCTCGAGCGCGGTCATGTGGCGCCCGTTGGCGAGCTTGAGGAGCTGCGTCCCGGTGAGGTCGTGCGAGATCTCCCGGATGCTCCGGATCGGGTTCTCCAGCCGGAAGTCACGCATCATCTCCCCCGCCTCCACCATCCGCAGCAGCAGGTCCACGGACCCGACCTTGAGCAGCATGCTGGTCTCGGACATGTTCGAGTCGCCCGCGATCACATGCAGGCGGCGGTAGTGCTCGGCGTCGGCGTGCGGCTCGTCCCTCGTGTTGATGATGGGCCGTGAGCGGGTGGTCGCGGACGAGATCCCCTCCCACAGGTGGTCGGCCCGCTGCGAGAACGCGTAGAGGGATCCCGTCTGCGTCTTGAGGACCTTGCCCGCGCCGACCAGCAGCTGCCGCGTCACCAGGAAGGGGATGAGGATGTCGGCGAGGCGTGAGAACTCGAGCTTGCGGGGGATGAGGTAGTTCTCGTGGCTGCCGTAGGAGTTGCCCGCGGAGTCGGTGTTGTTCTTGAACAGGTAGATCCGCCCGTCGTAACCCTCCTGCCCGAGCTTGCGCTGGGCCTCCGAGACGAGGTCCTCGAGGATCAGCTCGCCCGCCCGGTCGTGGGCGATCAGCTGTGCCAGGTCGTCGCACTCGGCGGTAGCGTATTCCGGATGGGATCCGACGTCGAGGTAGAGGCGGGACCCGTTGGTGAGGAAGACGTTCGAGGACCTGCCCCAGCTGACGACCTTCCGGAACAGGTACCTGGCGACCTCCTCGGGCGAGAGCGGGCGCGAGTTGGGTCCCGAATAGGAGATGCCGAATTCCGTCTCGACCCCGAAGATGCGCCGGTCCATCACGTGTCCTGTTCGTACTGCAGGAGGTTCTCGAGCTCGGGTCCGCCGATGCGGCGGAAGGCGCGGCGGCTGCCGCGCAGGGTATCCGGGTCGCGTTCGAGGAACGCGACCTCGAGGAGGGACGGGTCCAGCGCGGTGACTCCGGACGGGGCGACGTCGTTCCCGGTCTGCGCGGAGGCTCCGGCGGTCCGCAGGGCGCGGGCGGCGGCACGGACCGCCTCGCGGAGGCTCAGCTCGGCGGTCCAGGGACCTTCCAGGGCGTGGACGACGGCGTCGGCAGCACCGCCCATGACGACGAAGCCGGTCTCGTCGGCGATGGATCCGTCGAACGTGAGGCGGTACAGGTGGTCCTCGTCCTGGCTGCGGCCCACCTCGGCGACCACGAGCTCGACCTCGAACGGCTTGCTCTCCGCCGTGAAGACGGCACCCAGGCTCTGCGCGTACACGCTGGCGAGCCCTCGGGCCGTGACGTCCTCGCGGGCGTAGGAGTAGCCGCGGACATCCGCGTAGCGGACGCCGGGCCTGCCGCAGGCTCTCGAACTCGTTGTACTTGCCGACGGCGGCGAAGGCGATGCGGTCGTAGATCTCGCTCAGCTTGTGGAGCGAGGGCGAGGGATTCTCGGCGACGAGTGCGATGCCGTCGCGGCAACTCATTACCACCACCGAGCGGCCGCGGCCGATCCCCTTGCGGGCGAAGTCCGCACGGTCCTTCATCAGCTGCTCGGGCGAGACGTAGAACTGCTGTGTCATGGTCTATGCCTCCCGGCCCGCTGAGGAGCGGGCCTCGATGATGGTGTGCGCCGCGGCCTCGAGCTCTCGCTCAGGGATACGGCGCGCGCCGGTTCCGTCGACGACGTAGACCACGGGCCACAGGGCTCGCACGGTATCCGGTCCGCCGGTCGCCGAGTCGTCGTCGGCCGCGTCGTACAGGGCCTCGACGGCTACCCGCACCGCCGATGCCTCGTCCAGGCGCGGATTCCACAGCTTCTTCTTGAGGGCGCCGCGGGCGAACACGGAGCCCGAGCCGACGGAGTGGTGCTCGTGCTCTTCGTATCGGCCGCCGGTGACGTCGAAGGAGAAGAGCCGGCCCACGTGCCGTTCGGTGTCGAACCCGGCGAAGAGCGGCACCACCGCGAGGCCCTGCATGGCCATGGGGAGGTTCTGCCGCACCATCGCGGCAAGGCGGTTGGCCTTGCCGTCGAGGCTCATCATCGTCGCCTCGATCTTCTCGTAGTGTTCGAGCTCCACCTGGAACAGTCGGGTCAGGTCGAGGCCGATCCCCGCGCTCCCGGCGATGCCCAGGACGGAGTACTGATCGGCCGGGAAGACCTTCTCGATGTGGCGGCTCGCGATGACGTTGCCCATGGTCGCCCGGCGGTCCCCGGCCATCAGCACGCCGCCGGGGAAGGTCAGCGAGACGATCGTGGTCGCGTGGGGCGCGAGGTGGGATGCGTCGGTCGACGACGTTCCCGTGCCGAGCGTGCGGTTCGACGGCAGCAGGCCGGGATGGTGGGCGTCCAGGAAGTCGGCGAACGAGGTGGAGGCGGCCCGGGGCACCGCTGCTGCTGCATCGTCCGGGAGCATCCGCTACTGGCCGCCCTTCTGCACGAATCCGCGCACGAACTCCTCGGCGTTGGACTCGAGGACGCCGTCGATCTCGTCGAGCAGGTCGTCGACGCCCTGGGTCTGCGCGGAGTCCTGGGCGGCAGGCGCTGCCGGGGCGGGATCGGGGATCTCCTCCTCAGATTCGGAGGACGATCCACCGGTGTTGATGCGGTCCTGTGTCGCCATGACGGCCACCCTTTCCGTGTTCGTGATCGGTTCGGTGATCAGGTTCCTATGGTGCCACGCGGCGGTCGGGGCCGCTCAACAATCGGGTGAGGAAATCCCGGGCATCGGCTGCTGTCTCGAACAGCTCCTCGGTCAGCACCGCCGTGCCCCGCAGCGGCTCGCGTGTCTGCACGCGCTGCAGCCGCCGCTCCCCCGCCAGCTCGAAGATCAGCGAGTCCCAGCTCGCACCGACGACCTCCGCCGGATACTCGGAGATGCAGCGGCCGCGGAAGTAGGCCCGTGTGTCGCGCGGCGGCTGGACGGCTGCCCGCGCCACTTCCTCGGGACGTACGAGCAGATCGACGTCGCCCCGGGGCGCGAGCCGCTGGTAGATGCCCTTCTCCGGCCGCAGGTCCGCGTACTGCAGGTCGACGAGCGCGAGCCGCGGGTCCGTCCAGGCGAGTCCGTCCCGTGTGCGGTAGGCCTCGAGCACCTTCAGTTTCGCGATCCAGTCCACCTGCCGGGCCGCCGCCCGAGGATCGCGGCGCAGGGTCGCCAGCAGCGCCTGCCAGCGTTCGACGACGTCGCGGGTCTGCTCGTCGGCGTCCGCCGGCACGGCGCGCGTCACCGCCTCGCAGTAGAGCTCCTGAAGGTCGAGTCCGGAGAGGCTGCGGCCGTCGGTCAGCCGGACCGTGGCCGTCAGCGACGGATCGTGGCTGATCGTGCGCAGTGCCTGCACCGGATCCTCGAGGGTGGGGACCGGCGCCAGACCCTGCTCCACCAGCGCCAGGACGAGGGAGGTGGTACCCAGCTTGAGGTAGTTGGACACCTCGTTCAGGTTGGCGTCGCCGATGATCACGTGCAGCCGGCGGTACTTCTCGGCGACGGCGTGCGGCTCGTCGCGCGTGTTGATGATGGGGCGCCGGACCGTAGTCTCCAGCCCGATCTCGTTCTCGAAGAAGTCCGCGCGCTGGCTGATCTGGAAGCCGGGCTCCTGGTTCAGCGGACCGATCCCCACGCGTCCGGCGCCGCAGATGACCTGCCGTGAGACGAAGAAGGGGAGGAGGGCCTCGGCGAGCTTCGAGAACGGCACGCTCCGGGGAACGAGGTAGTTCTCGTGCGAGCCGTAGGAGACGCTCTTGTTGTCCGTGTTGTTCTTGTAGAGGATGACGGGCGAGAAGCCGGGGGTGGATCCGATCCGGGTCATGGCGGCGGCGGCGACATGGTCCCCCGCCCGGTCCCACAGGACGGCGTCCAGGGGGTTGGTCACTTCGGGTGAGGAGTACTCGGGATGGGCGTGGTCCACGTAGAGCCTCGCGCCGTTGTTCAGCACGAGGTTCATCAGCACCGCCGCCTCGGCCGGCTCTCCCCGTTCGAGGGCGATCTGTTCCGCGCTGAGTTCCGCGGGTTCGTCGGTCAGCTGGCTCGGATGCGCGGCGGCCCGGTCCATGCGGAAGCCGCGGGCGTCCGTGAGCGGCGTCTCGTCCGTGTAGTCCCAGCGGGTGCCCGCGAGGTTGCCGAGCCCTTCCCTCAGGGTCGCCGCGTAGGCGTTGACCACCTGCGAGGACAGGAGCGTGGGATTCGCCGAGGGCAGGGCGGGCGCGATGATGCCGTACTCGGTCTCCGTCCCCATGACGCGGTGCACGGAGACCCCCTCGCCCACGGCCGGCAGCCCATCCGTCGCACCGGTCCGTCGTCCACCGGTTTCGATCACAGATACTGGCCCGTGTTCGCCGTCGTCTCGATCGACTTGCCCGGCTCCTGCCCGGCCTTCCCCTGGACGATCGTCCGGATGTAGGTGATGCGCTCGCCCTTCTTGCCGGAGATACGCGCCCAGTCGTCGGGGTTCGTGGTGTTCGGCATGTCCTCGTGCTCGCGGAACTCGTCGACCACGGCCCGCATGAGGTGCTCGATGCGCAAGCCCTTGCTGCCGTCGAGGAGGAGGTCCTTGATGGCGTACTTCTTGGCACGGTCCACCACGTTCTGGATCACCGCACCGGAATTGAAGTCCTTGAAGTAAAGCATCTCCGTGTCCCCGTTGGCGTAGGTCACCTCGAGGTACTCGTTCGACTTGTCCGTCGAGTACATCTGCTCGACCGTACGGCGAATCATCTCGGAGATCGTGGTCTGCGGGTCGTTGCCGTTCTCCGCGAGGTCGTCGGCATGCAGGGGCAGGTCGGCGGTGATGTACTTCGCGAAGATCTCGGCGGCACCCTCGGCGTCGGGCCGCTGGATCTTGATCTTCACATCGAGCCGGCCCGGCCGCAGGATGGCCGGATCGATCATGTCCTCACGGTTCGAGGCGCCGATGACGATCACGTTCTCCAGCTTCTCGACGCCGTCGATCTCGCTCAGCAGCTGCGGCACGATGGTGGTCTCGACGTCGGAGGAGACGCCGGTTCCGCGCGTGCGGAACAGGGAGTCCATCTCGTCGAAGAACACGACGACGGGACTGCCGTCCGACGCCTTCTCGCGGGCCCGCGCGAAGATCAGCCGGATGTGGCGCTCGGTCTCACCGACGTACTTGTCGAGCAGCTCCGGACCCTTGATGTTCAGGAAGTAGCTGCGGATCTGTTCGAGGCCTGCGCGCTCCGCGGCGCGTGCCGCGAGCGAGTTCGCGACCGCCTTCGCGATGAGCGTCTTGCCGCACCCGGGAGGGCCGTAGAGGAGGATCCCCTTGGGCGGCTTGAGGCCGTGTTCGCGGTAGAGGTCGGGGTGGAGGAACGGCAATTCCACGGCGTCGCGGATCTGCTCGATCTGCGGGCCCAGTCCGCCGATGTCCCCGTACGCGATGTCGGGCACTTCCTCCAGCACGAGGTTCTCCACCTCGCTCCGGGGCACCTTCTCCAGGCCGTAGCCGGACTTCGTGTCCACGGCCAGCGCATCGCCGACCCGAATCCTCTCGGCCTGCAGCGGCCCGCTGAGCCGGATCACGCGCTCGTCGTCCGTCCGCCCGACGACGAGGGCACGGTCGGCTCCCAGGAGTTCCTTGACGGTCACGATCTCCCCGGCCCGTTCGAAGCCGAGGGCCGCGACGATGGTCAGGGATTCGTTGAGCAGCACCTCCTGGCCGGGCGTGAGCTGCCGCACGCTGATGAGCGGGCTGACGGTGACGCGGAGCTTCCGCCCCGATTGGAGGATGTCCGCGGTGTCCTGCACCGTCGCCTCGGTGGTGGTACCGGGCTCTGCCGGCCGCTTCGGGTTGACCTGCATGATGGTCGCGAAGCTGAAGGGCGCTGCACCCTCCTTCTCGAGGGCGGCCTTGAGCCGGACGATCTCGGTGCGGGCCGATTCCAGGGCGCTGACGAGCTTGCCGTTGTTCTGGGTCGCGGAGGCGAGCTGACGGTCGATGTGGCGCAGCCGGTCCCGCAGGATGTTGAGCTGGCGCTGGGCCACGGTGGTGTCGGCGGGGGGCCGGGTGATGCCCCGCGCGTCGGCGGCGGGAGCGCTGTCTTCGGAGTCCGTCATTTCGGTTCGCCACCTCGTGTTCGACCTTCGGCTGTCTTCCGACCTTAGCGCAGACGTCAGCGCACGGCGTGCAGTGTTAACGCCCGGCGTCCGCGGGCCTCTCCCCTGTTCCTGCCCACCGGAGATGCTGTATCGCCCGCGGCACGCACGGGGGTCCCTACTCGACCGTACCGCCGTCGGCGATCGCGTCGCGGCGGGCCTGCGCCTCCTCCGGCGGGAGGGAGCCGCGCTGGATGGTGGATGCCGCATCGCGCGCCACGCGCCGGAGCCGTTTGTCCGAGACATCGCGTTCGCCGACGGCCTGCGGGGTCCACGCGTTGAGGTCCTCCTCGCTGAAGCCGGTCTTGGACGGCCTGCGCTTCGGGGTGAATCCGACGGCGCCGTCGGCGAGCCTGCGGGTGGTGAGCAGGAACCCGGTGTGGGCGACCATCCGGTGGTCCGGACGGACCGCCAGTCCCTCGAGGTGCCAGCCGCGCACCATCGACTCCCAGCCCTCGGGTTCGGTGAAGCGCCCGTCGGCGCGGATGGCCTCGGCTGTGCGGGAGAGCTGTGTGACGGTGGCGACGTAGCTGATCCAGACACCACCGGCAGCGAGGACGGTCGCGACGGCCTCGAGGCACTCCCAGGGCGCGAGCATGTCGAGGACGACGCGGTCCACGGACCCCGGCTCCTCCTGCTCCACGACCTGCTCCTGGAAGTCGCCGAGGGTGATCTGCCACGCCGGGTGGGGCCCGCCGAAGATCGTCTCGACGTTGCCCCGTGCGATGTCCGCGAACTCCTCGCGCCGCTCGAACGAGTGGAGGTACCCGGAGTCGCCGACGGCCCGCAGCAGCGAGATGGAGAGCGCCCCGGAGCCGACGCCTGCCTCGACCACGCGGGCTCCGGGGTAGATGTCGGCCATGGTCACGATCTGCCCGGCATCCTTCGGGTAGACAACGGCGGCACCTCGGGGCATCGACAGCACGAAGTCGGACAGCAGCGGACGCAGCGCCTGGTACAACTGGCCGGTGGTGTTCTCGAGGATGGTCCCCTCGGTGGCGCCGATCAGGGCGTCGTGCTGCAGGAAACCCTTGTGGGTGTGGAACGCGCCGCCGGGGGTCAGGGTGATGGTGTTCATCCTGCCCTTCTCGTCCGTGAGCTGGACGCGCTCGCCGGGGCGGAACGGGCCGCGGCGGGCCGCGGCGCCATGGGGGCTTGCCGGTGCGTCGGACGGTGTCGGGGTGGAGCTCATGGGGATCCTTCGGCGAGGGCCGGCAGAACCGGCATGGATGAGGTGGAGAAAGGTCGGTGGGCGCTACCCGGTGGCCTCAGGCGCCGGGGGTGGTCTTCCCGGTGATGGCCTGCACGACCGTCCGCTGGTGGAGCAGCCCGGTCACGGCGCCCTGCCGGTTCACCACGGCGTACTCGCTGCCCTCGAGGCGTGCCAGGAACTGCACGAGTTCCTGGCCCTCGGCCCACTCGGGCACATAGGCTCCTGCGGCGAGGCGGCGTGCGGCTGCGTTGATTGCCGTCGTCCCCGCCGCCTCCTCGGGGACGGCGAGCAGCGCGGCCTCGTCGACGACGGCTTCCGGGACCCCGGACGAACCGGTCACGACGACCGCGGCGCCCGGGTTCTCCCGGAGCAGGCGGCGGGCGGCCAGCACGGTGGTCCCGGCGGGGAGGCCCAGAGCGCGCTGCTGGAGTCGTCCCGCGCTGATCGCGGGCAGGCGCAGGCGCATGCGTGCGTTCTCGATGGCGGACGTCGCCCCCAGCCACAGGAAGGCACCCATGACCACGGCGATGAGGATGACCGTCAGGTCCGGGCCGCGCCCTTGGAGCAGCGGTACGCCGACCACCACGCCGAGCAGCAGGATGACGATGATGCGCCCGGCCCATCCGGCGGCCACGGTGCCCTTCTCCTGGCTGCCGGTTGCTTTCCACACCGCGCTCTCGACCAGGCGGCCGCCGTCGAGCGGCAGGCCGGGCAGGACGTTGAAGGCGGCCACGAGGAGGTTGGCCCAGACCAGGATAGTGGCGAGGAGATAGGACACGGAGCCCGGCGTCATGGCCTGCAGCAGCGCCCACCCCAGGCCCGCGAGGACGAAGTTGGCGGCGGGGCCGGCGAGCGCGACCGCCAGGGACCGGCCGGGCGAGGCGTTGAAGCTCGCGAACTGGGTGTGTCCGCCCCACAGGTTCAGGACGATGCGCGTCGTCGGCCAGCCGAAGGCACGGGCGGTGAGGGCGTGGGCCAGTTCGTGGATGAGCACGGATGCGGCGAGGAGCAGGGCATAGCCGAGGGCGACGCCGTAGGCACCGGACCCGATCTCCGGGAAGGCGGCGCTGACGCGGGGGCCGAAGACGAGCACGATGAACGCCGTGATGACGAACCACGACCAGGCCAGGACCACCGGTATGCCGGCGATGCGCCCGAGGGAGAGCCCGGGGCTCGCCTCCCGCGGAGGAACCCGCTGATCTCGGCTCATGCGCCGTCCCCTGCGCACTCGGACCGGCCGTTCCCCGGCAGGAGCGCGGCGAGATCGGCCGGGGTCCGTCCCTCGAGGGTGTCCCAGTCGGTGCGGCGGTCGTCGGGCGGCAGCGGCACGAAGTGGGGGACGGCGAGCGTGACGAGCCCTGCAGCGAGGGCGGAGGTGACGCCGGGAAGGGAGTCCTCCACGGCCACGACGCGGTCCTTGCTGAGGCCCGGGTGGTCCGCGGCGAGCAGGTCGAAGCCCAGTTGGTAGGCCTCGGGGTCCGGCTTGCCGGCACTCACGCGGTCCCCCGTGACGAGGTGGGAGAAGGTGCCCTCGGGCAGCCGCGCGGCGACCGCACGCGCGAGGAGGCTCTCCGACATGGTGACCATCGCGCAGGGGACGCCCTCCGCGCGGAGGGCCGCCAGCAGGTCCCTGGCTCCCGGGCGCCAGGGCACCTCGGTGCGCACGTCCGCCGCCACACGCTCCGTGAGGTGTTCGATGATGGTGCGGACTTCGAGGTCGACGCCGGCCTGCTGGAGCTGCCCGGCGGAGTACTCGAGGGCCTGGCCGACCAGCGCGGTGGCCTGCTCGGTGGTCCAGGTGCCGCCATGGGATTCGACCAGCTCCTTCTCGGCCCGGATCCAGTACGGCTCCGTGTCGACGATCGTCCCGTCCATGTCCCACAGCACGCCCTGCAGCCCGCCGAGGTTCCCGTCGGCCGTGGAGCCGTCGCTCCGGAGCGCGGTGCGGGGAAGGGTCTGGATGCTGCCGGTGGGGTGGTTGGCCATACCTTCCAGTCTACGGCGACCCCTTGACAGGCCCGCACATCTGCTCTGCGCGTAGCCGTGGAACGTCGCCTGACATGGTCGCGCACCGGGGTTTAGGGTGAGAACGTGGACAGCTTCGAAGAGAACCAGCCCAGTGGCGTACAGGACCTTTTCCAGGACGCCGGCGAACCCGAGCGGCGCATCACGATCATGCTCGCCGCGTTCGAGGGCTGGAACGACGCCGGCGAGGCGGCCAGCGACGGTCTGAAGTACCTGGGCCGGTTCTTCGGCAGCGAGCGCATCTCGACCATCGACGCCGACGAGTTCTACGACTTCCAGTTCACCCGCCCCATGATCAAGCGGAACTCCTCCGGCCAGCGGCGCATCAAGTGGCCCAACACCCGGATCAGCAAGGCCGTCGTCCCCGACTCGAACGTCGACCTGATCCTCGTCAACGGAGTCGAGCCCTCCTACAAGTGGCGCGCCTACACCGCGGAACTCGTCGCGCTCGCGAAGGAGCTGAGCGTCGACTGCATCGTCCTGGTCGGGGCGCTGCTGGCCGACGTGCCCCACTCGCGGCCCATCCCCGTGACGGTCACCTCGGACGACGACCTCGTCCGTGAGAGCCTCGACGTCGAACCGTCCACCTACGAGGGACCCATCGGCATCGTCGGCGTGCTGGCCGAGATGGGCCTGCTCGCGGACATCCCCACGATGTCGCTGTGGGCGGCCGTGCCCCACTACGTGGGTCAGTCCCCGTCGCCCAAGGCGCAGCTGGCCCTCCTGAACAAGCTCGAGGAGATCCTGCAGATCACGGTCGACACCCACGTCCTGACGGAGGAGTCCGAGGCGTGGGAACGCGGGGTGGACGAGTTGGCGACGGAGGACCCGGAGGTGGCCGCGTACGTCCGCCAGCTCGAGGAGGCCAAGGACACCGTGGACCTCCCCGAGGCGAGCGGGGAGTCGATCGCCCGCGAGTTCGAGCGCTACCTGAAGAAGCGCCGCCGCGACTAGCGGTACCGACGAGGCGTCACACGCGACGGCGGAGCCACGCGCACGGGCGTTCGGCGGGGCAGGTGCGCAGCGCGGCTGCCGCTGCTAGAGCCGGACGCCGAGCAGCGCGTCGACCACGTCCGCCAGACCCTGCCTGCCGTCGGCATCACCTGCGGAGCCGTGCGCGGCCGCGGCGAAGGCGTCCACCGCGGCCAGGGCCGAGGGGGCGTCGAGGTCGTCGGCCAGGCAGACGCGGATCTGTTCGCGCACCGCCACGACGTCGGCCACCGCCGCCGCGTCCGCGGCGCGGCGCCAGCGGTCCAGGCGGGCCACCGCCTCCTCGAGGACGCCGTCCGTCCAGGACCAGTCCGAGCGGTAGTGGTGGGCGAGGATGGCGAGACGGATGGCTGCGGGGTCCACACCCGCGCGGCGCAGCTTCGACACGAGGACCAGGTTGCCTCGGGATTTGCTCATCTTCTCGCCGTCGTAGCCGACCATCCCGGCGTGGGCGTAGTGCTCGGCCAGCGGCGTGCCACTGGCCGCCCAGGCGTGGGACGCGCTCATCTCGTGATGGGGGAACACGAGGTCCGAGCCGCCTCCCTGCACCGTGAAGGGCGAGGGCAGGAAGCGCTGCGCAATCACCGCGCATTCGATGTGCCAGCCCGGACGGCCGGGGCCGAGGGTGCCGCCGGACCAGCTGGGCTCACCGGCGCGTTCGGCCCTCCAGAGCAGCGGATCGAGCGCGTTGCGCTTGTGCGGGCGCTCGGGATCACCGCCGAGCTCCGCGGACAAGGCCAGCATCGTGTCGGGAGCCAGGTGCGACACCTGGCCCAGGAACCAGGAGGCCGGGTCGCGTGCGTCGAGCGCCGCGACGGCATCGAGGGAGAAGTAGATGTCGCCGTCGGGCTCGCCGTCCTCCCCCGGGACGGGATAGGCCAGTCCCCGCTCCACGAGTTCCTCGACGGCCGGGACGATCCAGTCGATGGCCTCCACGGCCCCGATGTAGCGGTCGGGCGGCAGGACGTTCAGTGCTTCCATGTCCTCACGGAACAGGGCGATCTGCTCGGCGGCGAGCTCCTGCCAGTCCACACCGGTGGCCGTGGCCCGCTCGAGGAGGGGATCGTCGACGTCGGTCACGTTCTGGACGTAGGAGACCGTCGCCCCGGCGTCGCGCCAGGTGCGGTTCAGGAGGTCGAAGGCCACGTACGTGGACGCATGGCCGAGATGGGTCGCGTCGTAGGGGGTGATGCCGCAGACGTAGAGGCTGCGCTCGGGATGGTTCCCGAGGGGTGTCGGCTCCTGGCCGGCCGTGTCGAACAGGCTGATGCCCGACTGGGTGCCGTCGAGTTCTGGGACAGGAGTCGAGTTCCACGCAATCACACGTTCTACCTTACGGCCCGGCGTCAGGCGGTGATGACGCCGAAGCCGAGCAGGAGGTACAGGGCGAGACCGAGCAGGATGCGGTACCAGACGAAGAGCCCGTAGCCGCGCGTGCTGACGAACTTCAGGAACCAGCCGATGATCGCGAAACCGACGAAAAAGGCCACGGCCGTCGCCAGCGCGGTCTCCGGGAGCGCGTAGGGCCCCGGCTCGTCGTAGCTCTTGACGAGCTGGAACACACCGCTGCCGAACACCGCGGGGATGGCCAGCAGGAAGGAGTACCGTGCTGCCGCCTCGCGGGTGTACCCCATGAGCAGGCCCGCGGTGATCGTGCCGCCGGACCGCGACACGCCCGGGATCAGGGCCATCGCCTGGGCCAGCCCGTAGAGGATGCCGTGCCGGTAGGTGAGGCTCTGGAGGTCGCGCGTCTGACGGCCCACGCGGTCCGCCAGGGCGAGGATGAGTCCGAAGACGATCAGCATGGTGGCCACGATCCACAAGCTGCGGAACGTGCTCTCGATCTGGTCCTGGAACAGCAGGCCGAGTACCACGATCGGTACGCTGCCGAGAATCACCAGCCACCCCATGCGGGCATCCGGGTCGTTCCTCGGCACAGTGCCCCTCAGCGCGCCGAACCAGGCCTTGATGATGCGCAGGATGTCCCGCCAGAAGAACACGATGACGGCGGTCTCCGTACCCAGCTGCGTGATGGCGGTGAAGGCGGCCCCCGGGTCCTTCGCGTTCGGGAGGAGCTCCCCGACGACGCGCAGGTGCGCGCTCGATGAAATGGGTAGGAACTCGGTAAGGCCCTGGACGAGCCCCAGGATGACTGCTTCTATCCAATGCACGTCT
Organism: Arthrobacter sp. MN05-02; assembly: GCA_004001285.1. Taxonomy (NCBI): domain Bacteria; kingdom Bacillati; phylum Actinomycetota; class Actinomycetes; order Micrococcales; family Micrococcaceae; genus Arthrobacter; species Arthrobacter sp. MN05-02. The sequence goes on along the minus strand of AP018697.1, from coordinate 1,770,088 downwards.
ACGACCCTAAGCCATGCGGCACAGGGAAGGCTCTAGGCTTGGCTCCATGCAACGGCGAAACGTGGGAGCGAGCGGACTGACGGTCTCGGCTCTGGGACTCGGCACCATGAACTGGGGCCAGGAGGTCAGCGAGGAGGCCGCCCGCGAGCAGCTCCGCATCTTCACCGAAGCCGGCGGCACGCTCGTCGAGACTGCAGCCCGTTACGGCGAAGGTCAGGCCGAGGCCATGCTGGGCAGCTTCATCGGTGACACCGTGGCCCGCTCCGAACTCGTGGTGGTGGTGCAGGGTGGCACGACCCGCTCCGGCAGCCGGCGCCTTGACGCCTCGCGCCGCGGGCTCCTGGACTCGCTGGACGCCTCGCTGTCGCTGCTCGGCACCGACCACGTCGATCTCTGGCTGGCGCCCTCCCCCGACGCCGCGGTCCCGCTGCAGGAGACCCTCAGTGCCCTCGAGTCCGCCTACGGAACAGGACGTGCGCGATACGTCGGGGTGTCGAACTACTCGGGCTGGGAGTTCGCGCGCGCTGCGGCGACGGCGTCGTTCCCGCTCGTCGCGAACGACGTCGAGTACTCGCTGCTGAGCCGTGGTGCCGAGCGGGATGTCCTTCCCTCAGCGGAGGCGTTCGGCGCTGCCATCCTGGCCTGGGGGCCGCTGGGTCGGGGCGTGCTGACCGGAAAGTATCGCGGCAGGATCCCCTCCGAATCCCGTGGAGCCTCGGACGTGTGGGCGCCCTATGTCGAGCCCTACCTCTCGGGCAAGCCCCAGCGCATCACCGAGGCGCTCTGCACGGCGTCACGGGGACTGGATCTCCAACCGCACGAACTCGCCCTGCGGTGGCTCCTGCACCGGCCGGGTGTGGCCTCCGCCATCGTCGGGGCACGCACCGCCCAGCAGCTCAAGGAGATCCTGCAGACCAGTGGGGCTCCTGTGGCGGAGCCCATCGCGGAAGTGCTCGACGAGGTATCGGTACTGCAGGGCTGACTCGGTCCGAGTGCGGGAAGCGGCAGGTCCGCCCCGGGAACTGCTCCGATCGACGGGGTTAGGACGTTCCGGGTCGGCCGCCGGTCAGTGCTCCACTTCGGCTTCGACGAGGTCGGACGCGTAGTCCGCATCCTCCGGATCGTCGTCCCCGCCCTCCTCGTCGTCGTCGGACTCCTCGTAGATCTCGAGCGGTGTCACTTCCCCGAAGGCGTCGTACAGAGCTTCCTCATAGGCTTCGAACGCGTCCGCGATGCCCAGATAGGCCGCTTCGACCGCCGGGTCATCCTCCCGCCGTCGTGATGCCGACGCCGCAAGGTGTTCTTCGAGGGCCGTCACGAGGGACTGGAGCGCGACACGCGGATCTATGCTCATGGATTAGACGTTATCGGTAAAGTGGGCAGAATTGGAAGGATATGCGAGAACATTTTCTGAACGCGACCGCCGTCCGACAGCGCGACTACGGGCGCCAGTACGAGTACCTGGTGCTGACCGTCAACGCGGGTGAACCCCTGCCGGCCGCGCGCAAACTCCTCACCGAGCATGCCGAGTACGGCAAGTGGGAACTCGAACGCAGCTGCATCTACCTGGGCGGCAGCAGGCGCTACTGGCTCCGACGGAAAGTGCTGCGCGTGGAACGCACGGCGTGACGCCGCGACCGGGACGGGGTCCCGAACGCCCGGGCAGCGCCTAGGCGGTCGGTGGGCCGAGCAGGGCCGTAGCGACCGTTGCCCGCGCGGATTCCCGGGTCGAGGGATGGAACTGTCCGGCCAGGGCGTCCCGGTGCAGCCTCGCCACTTCCGACGACGCGGAGAAGCCCGATCCGCCTCCGACATGCAGTGCGGCTGACGTCGCCGCGACCGCCGCGTCGACCGCGTGCGTCTTGAGGGTCACGAGGCGTGCGAACCACTGGGACGCCTCGCCCGTGCGGCCGTCGAGATCCTGCGTGACGCTGCGGAGTTCGGCCTCCGCGCCCGCCCGCTGCATCGCGACGCCCGCCAGGAGATTCCTCAGCACGGGATCGTCGGACAGGGTGCGGCCTGCGACGTGGCTCCGGCGCGCTGCGAGGGATTCCGCGGCCAGGTCGAGCGCGCGGTCGGCGATCCCGAGGTAGACCGCGCCGATCAGTGTCTCGAAGGCGGCGAAGATGCCGAAGACCAGCGGGTCCGCATTGGGGCCCACGGGTAGCTGCCGGAAGACGGCGTCGGGCGGCACGCGGACGTCGGTCAGCCGCGTGGTGTTCGACTGCGTGGCCCGCATCCCCACCGGGTCCCAGTCCTGCACGGTGTCCACGCCGGGGGTGCCGCGGGGGACGAAGGCGTGGAGGATCACGTCGTCGCTGCCGTCGAGTCCCTCGAGCCGGCCGAAGATCCCGAGTCGGGTCCACACCGGGGAGAGGCTCGTGAACACCTTGGTGCCCGTATAGCTGAGGACCCCGTCGTCGAGCCTTTCCACGCGCGTCAGGGAGTCGAACAGGACGGCGTCGTTGCCCGGTTCCGAGACCCCGAAGGCGAACACCTCGGCCCCGGCCGCCTCGTCGAGGACGAACTGGAGCGAGGCATCCCCGCGGTCGGCGAGCAGGCCCGCCACGGCCGTCCAGACGAGGTGCATGTTCACGCCCAGCGCGGTCGCGGGGGCGGCTGCGGCAAGCACCCGCTGCGCGGCCGCGGCCCTGCCCATCCCACCGCCGTCGCCGGGCGGTGTCTCGACCAGCATCCGGAGGTAGCCGGAGTCCACGAGCTCCTCGAAGTCCTCGTGGAAGAACGCGTTGGCCGCGTCATAGCCCGCGGCCCGTTCCCTGAACCGCCCCAGCATCGCCTCGGACAGGTGGGCGAACCGGTCCGCCGTCGTCATCCCGCTCTCCGCTGCTCAGTAGGTGGTCAGCAGGCGGGCGAGCACTGTGGCGCCGAAGCGGAGGGAGTCGGCCGGGACGCGTTCGTCGACACCGTGGAACATGCCGGTGAAGTCGAGCTCGTCGGGCAGCTGCAACGGGGCGAAGCCGTAGCCGGTGATGCCGAGGCGGCTGAGCGACTTGTTGTCCGTGCCGCCCGAGAGAGTGTAGGGCAGCACCGTGGCGCCCGGATCCTCGGCGTGCAGGGCATCGATCATCGAGTCCACGAGGTTGCCCGCGAACGGGACCTCGAGCGAGGTGTCCTTGTGCTCGTAGGTCACGTCGACGCCTTCGCCTGCGAGGCCCCGGATGATCTCGAGGACCTGGTCCTGCTGTCCGGGTAGCGTGCGCACGTCGATGAGGGCCTCGGCGGTGCCCGGGATCACGTTGTGCTTGTACCCGCTCTTGAGGACGGTGGGGTTCGCGGTGTTCTGCAGGGTCGCACCGACGAAGCGCGCCACGGTACCGAGTTCCTTCAGAAGCACGTCGGGGTTGTCGGGATCGAACTCGACGCCGGTCAGCTCGGTGACACCGTCGAGGAACTGGCGCGTGGTGGGCGTCAGCTCGATGGGCCAGCGGTACTCCCCGATGCGCGTCACGGCGCGTGCGAGCGCCGTCACGGCGTTGTCGGTGTTGATCTGCGAGCCGTGGCCGGCGCGCCCGTGGGCCACGAGCCGCAGCCAGGAGATGCCCTTCTCGGCCGTCTGCAGGAGGTACGTGCGCTGGCCGCCGATGGTCGCGGAGAAGCCACCGACCTCGGAGATGGCTTCGGCCGCCCCCTCGAAGACCTCCGGCTTGTTGTCCACCAGCCAGGATGCTCCATAGGCTCCTCCGGCTTCCTCGTCCGCGAAGAAACCGAAGATGAGGTCGCGCTGCGGCTTGATGCCGTCACGCTGCATGGACCGCAGGACGGACAGGATCATGGCGTCCATGTCCTTCATGTCCACGGCGCCGCGCCCCCAGATCAGGCCGTCCTTCTCCTCGCCGCCGAAGGGGTCGACGGTCCAGTCCTCCTTCTGCGCCGGCACGACGTCGAGGTGACCGTGCACTACCAGCGCGGGCAGCGACGGATCCGAGCCCTCCATGCGGGCGACGACGGATGCCCGACCTGGCGCGGCTTCGAAGATCTGCGTGGACAGCCCCACCTCCTCGATGAGCCCTGCCGTGTACTCGGCGGCCTTCCTCTCCCCCGGGCCGACGTTGTCCCCGAAGTTCGAGGTATTGAAACGGATCAGTTCCTGGCAGATCCTGACAACTTCATCTTCGGGTGTAATGCCCACGTGGTCCTCCTGGGTAGCGGTTACCCCTCCAGCCTACCGAGAGTCGCCGCCCGACCGGCCACACCTTCCTGCTCCGTCGGCATCCGGTGCCCCGTCGATGCCGTCCACCGAGGAGGCGCGCGGTGCACGCCGATCTCGTGGGGACGGGTGCACTCGAAGAGCTCGAGGCGGCCGTCGCCGTCCGCAGCATGGCGATCCCGGCGTGATTCCCGTCGAGGCCGACGGCGGTGTCGGGCCACCCGCCACTGACCGTGTCACGGTCGACGACGGCGAGCCCGAGGTCGGTGAGGGAAGCGATGGCCGCGTGGAGGTCGCGGACCGCGATGCCGGCATTCCCGGATCTGCTGGGCAATGCGGGACAGGCTACCGGGTCAGGGTGGCCCCCGTCAGGGCACGAGGACGCGCCCCTTCCCTCGGATTCCCGCTCCCGCGGGTACCGCTCCGGCGAGGAAGGACATGATGTGCGCCGCGACGATCCCCGGTGAACTGTGATGGACGGCGTGCGGAGCTCCGGCGACCACGGCCAGGACACCGTTGCGTGAGGAGTCGGCAAGACTGCGTGACCAGCGCGTTCCTGCGACGAGGTCCCGGGACCCGCGCAGGACGAGAACCGGCTGGGTTGCACGGGGCAGGCGCTCTTCCAGCCGGTAGTCCATCGCGACGGACAGTTCCGACAGGTACCAGCGGGGACCGCACCGCAGGACGTCGAGGAACTGCAGGGTGTTCAGCACCGGTTTCTCGAGCACGGAGTTCAGCCCGAGGGTCAGCGCCTGCTGGGGCACGGTCCGGCGGAGCGCATCGACGGCCGCTCCGATGAGAACGACGTGGGAGACGAGGTCGGGCCGCTGGATCGCCAGTTCCGTCGCCGTCTGTACACCCATGGAATGCCCCACGACGACGCAGGAGGAGATTCCCATCCCGTCGAGAAGGTCGGCGAGGAGCTCGGCGTTGGCCGGGTTGGTGGCCTCCCGGGCCGGGCGGCGGGTCCACCCGTAGCCCGGCAGGTCGATGAGGAGCACGCTGCCCGCACGGGAGAGCTGTCGCCCCAGCCGGAGGAAGTACCGGTGGGACATGCCGATGCCGTGGATCAGGACGAACACAGGAACCGGGTGGGGTGAAGGTGCGCCCGCGCCGGCGGGATCCTCGTTCGCCCCCAGGTGTCCCGGCTGGTGCTCGATGAGGTGCGCACGGCACTGGCGATCGCCCACGGTGATCCCATGCCAGTTCGGCGTGGATGATGGCGTGGATGCCGGCGCCGACGGTTGCACCGACGATGCAGGCTGCGCGATTCCGCGGTCCTGCTGCTGCGCAGTGTCCCGGGTCCCGGCCGACGGTGCAGGAAGCCTCTCGGCGAATCCCAGGATCGCGTCGGCGACGATCACCGCACCTGCGCGGTGTACGGCATGGGGTTGGCCGGGGACCTCGACGAGACGACCGTCCCGGGCCACCCGGGCGAGGTGCCGGCACCATCGCCGGCCGGCGATCGGATCGAGGGATCCCCGCAGGACCAGGACCGGCTGAGGAACGTCGGCGAGCCTGTCGTCCAGCCGGTAGCCGAGCATCACGGGTAGCTCGGTCCGGTACCAGCGGATCCCGCACTGCAGGTAGGCCGCGCCGACCAGGAGATTCGTGACCGGCCGTTCCAGCAGGGTGTCGACGGCCAGGGCCCTGGCATTCCGCAGCGCGGACGGGCGGTCCGTATCCGTGACCGGTCCGATCAGCACGACGGCGCGGACGAGGTCGGGGCGTCGCAGGGCGAGTTCGGTGACGAACTGAGCGCCCATGGAATGCCCGATCACGATGCACGAGGTGATGTCCGCCTGCTCCAGACTGTCGGCGACGACCGTCGCGTAGTCGGCCACGCCGAGCTGCCCGGGTGGTCTGGGGGTTCCCCCGAAGCCCGGAAGGTCGAGCACGACGACGTCGCCGTGCGGCAGCAGTTCGGCCTCCAGCCGCGCGAAGTAGCGGTGCGACATCCCGATGCCGTGCACCAGCACGAAGACGGGGCGGGCCTCGTCACCGGTGGAACGTGGACTGCGAGCTGCGCGGGCGTGGTGCAGGCGGCAGGACAGCGCGAAGGATTTGCCGGTGCCGGCGAGAAGGGACGTCTGCAGTGTGCGCGTGTCGCGGAAGAAGACCGGGGCACCGTCGTCGTCCCGGCCGAGGTCGAACCGTACGCCGGTCGAGATCGGAGTGCGCACGGACGACCGCACTGCCTGGAAGATTCCGTCGGCGTCGGGGCCGTCGCTGGTCGCGGTATCGCTCAAAGGCACGTCCTCGGCTGGGGGTGGAACGGCGGCAGGGTGGTGCCGACGCACCCGTCCGAGATCGAACGGACAGGTACATCCGGTGTGATCACGGGACCGGTGCCGTCCGGAATGCCGGTCGACGCGCAGGCCTGCCGGGGCGGATTCCGCACGAGCGTGCTCCAGGCAGGGGTGTTGCCGCTGATCGTGTCACCACTGATGTTGTTGCTTATCGTAACTCCTGGGCGTGGGAGGGTGCGTCGTCGCCGTGGCGCCGACCCTCCTCGGGCGGAGGTCGTCGATCACGGCGGCCAGGGGTCGCCCAGGTGATTCGGGGGCGTCCGCCCGGACCAGGCACGTGTCCAGCCTGTCCTCCAATGGACGTCGCGCTCATCGCCTCCACCCGGACGCTTCCGGGTGGAGGAACACGGCACGACCGCACAGCAGTGACGCGACCGATTCCGGCCCACAGGAATGACTCGGCGCCCGCCGCCGGGCGGAACATACCTGCCGTTCAGTGTGTTGTACATGGTGATGACAACACCCCGGCAACTGGACCTGACCACCATCTCTCCGACCCGTCTGTGGGTGCCCAGACACGTGATGATCACCCGGGCCGCAGCCGATCTACCGCACACCGCCGAGATCATCAGGCGATGTGAGCGCGCAGGAGTCGACGACATCCGGGTCCTGCCCGGGAATGCGCTGACGGGCCTCCGGGGTGCCACGGAGCGCGAGACCTACGCATCCGCGAAGAACACCCTCGCGGTCGTCGTCGCACCTCCGAGCGCGCTGAAGCCGCAGCCGATCCCGCCGAGTGCCGACTGGCGGATCGACCTCGCGAAGGGGTGCCCCGCTCACTGCCAGTACTGTTACCTGGCCGGATCATTGCAGGGGCCGCCGGTGACCCGCGTGTACGCGAACATCGACGACGTGCTGGACGGCATACGCACCTCCGTCGGCAGAGGGTCGGTCACACGTGGCACCCTCGAGCGCGGCGACGAGGGCACGACGTTCGAGCTGTCCTGCTACACCGATCCGCTCGGGATCGAGAGTGTGACCGGCTCGCTCGCCGCCGCGATCTCGCGCGTCGGGGCAGGTGAGTTCGGGAGCGATGTGCAGGTGCGGTTCACCACGAAGTTCGACGACGTCGGCGAGCTCGTCGGCCTCGACCACTCAGGCAGGACCCGGATCCGCTTCTCGGTCAATGCCACGGAGGTCGCCAACCGTTTCGAGGGTGGGACCGCGCGGATGCCGGCGCGGCTCGCCGCGCTCCGTGCGGTCGCGACGGCCGGCTACCGGGTGGGTCTGACGATCGCCCCGATCATGCCCGTCCCCGGCTGGCGGGAGCAGTACGGCGCGCTGCTGGACGACGTCGCCGCGGCAGTCGCCGGTATCGGCGACCTCGATCTCACGGCAGAGATCATCACGCACCGCTTCACCCCCGCGAGCAAGGAGGTGCTGCTGGGCTGGTATCCCAGGACCAAGCTCGAGATGGACGAGGACCTGCGGAGCCAGAAGCGCTCGAAGTTCGGCGGCGTGAAGTACGTGTACCCGAAGCAGACCATGCAGGAGATGCGCGAGTGGTTCACGGAGGAGCTGGACCGGCGCCTCCCGGCTGCTCGGCTCCTCTACTGGACCTGATCCGGCCACATGCCCCTGATGCCCGACCAGGGGCAGGATGCACCCGACCCCGGATGGATCCGCCCTGTGAAGAACCCCGCCCAGGGGTCGCCGGCGACGAATCACTCCTGGATGCACTCATTCCCAGGAAGACGAGCAAGCCATGATCGTTCACCCCGGCGAGTACCACGACGCCACATCGACCGTCCCCGTTCCGCAGTGCCGGCAGACCCTCGAACTGGTCCGGCGCGGCCTGCTTCTGCCCCCTCTGCCGATCCAGGCAGCACTGCGGAAGCGCCGGTCCGCTTCCCTGGTGCACCTGCCGATCCGTCGGGAGTTCCCTGACACGGAGGCCGCATGAGTCTCGCCGGAGCCATGCCGCGGTGGATCCCATGATCGGGCTCATGCGCCCAGGCGGCTGTGCAGGAGCGCGAGGCCGGGTCCCTGGAGATCCTGTAGGGCAACCGGCCGGCCGGACGCCGCAAGCAGCAGCGACAGCGCAGGCCCCTGCACCGTCTGACCGGAGCCGATGGTGAAACCTCCGTCGGTCGCGACCAGTTCCAGGCCGGTCAACCGCTTTCTCCCACCGGACAGGTGGTCCCGTGCGAGATACGCCAGAGTGTCCCGCAGTTCCGGCGGCATGGCCGGACGTCGTATGCCGAGCGGACGTCTGATGTCCTCACCGTGCACGACGATCTCGATGAGCCGTGTGGTCAGGGGTCCCGGAGGGGCCTCGGTACTGGTGATCGTGGATTCGAATCGCTGGAGGGTCTCCGCAGGGGAAGGAGCCCGTTCGGCTGCCACTTCCCGGGCGTTCGCCCGGTCGAAGCTGAGTCCTGCCCGGATGAGCGACCACCAGAAGCGACGCCGGGTCGTCCTTGCTGAACCCGTGAGATGCGCGACGACGTCGTGGACGTCCCAGCCCTCACAGAGTGATGCTGTCGCCCATTCCTGAGGCGTGAGCGATGCGAGGTCCTCGGCAAGGGCTCGCCGTTCCTGATGCACTGTCTGCCAGTCGCTGGTCATTCCCATCCTTCGTCGTGTGCGGCTCGCGGTCACTCGGTAGACGCCGTTGAGCTCTCGGAATCATCGGCACTCGGCGGACATCTCGACGACGAACCGGACCGGCAGCGGAAGACTCCGGGATCGCTGGTCCGGTTCGCACGTCGTCTCCGAACCGATGACGGAGCGTGGACGCGACAGGGGGATCTGACGAGCCGGCGGGGTGGCGGATACGACGTGGCGGTGAGAGGTCGATCGCTTCTATCAGCAGGACTTCGACGACGACGATCCACGGGACTCGATCGCGAGGATGGGCGAGCTACTCTCCGAACGGCCCGAGGGTCATCGGGAGGGTCGAAGCCCCGCATCCTCATCGACGATGCGGGGCTTCTCGTGCCTCGGTGCTGTCCGGGCTGAAGGCCTTCCTTTCCCTGGGATGCATCGGTCTGCACCACGGGATCGGACCGGTGGACGTTGCCCGCCGGTGTCAGTAGGGATGCCCCGCCGATTCCTTCAGCGCCCGGCACAGGTCGACCACATCCCTGGTGGTGTTCTGCAGGACCTCGGTCGATACGGGTTCGGCGGCCTCGTCCTCGGTGAGAACGGTTCTGATGGCCACCTTGCCGCGCTCGAAGTAGCCGAACTCGGGGAAGCCCGCTGCGGCCAGTGCGGCGGCATCGGTCTCACTCACCGGGTAGATGACGGAGGGCCCCCCGAACTTCTCCACGATGGTCGACCCGTCCGCCGAGATCTCCAGGGTGAGCCGCCCGGAATTGTCGAGTTCGTCGAGGAAGCCTCCGTCCGGCAGATCTCCGCCCGGTTTGGCGATCACGTCCGTGGTCACGTCACCCCGGAGCTTGATCACCGTCGTCCCGTCACGCTTCACCCGGACTTTCTCGTACAGGTCCCGGACGTCCCCGCTCCTCAGGGTGATCGTGGTGCCGCATGCCGGAAACACAACATCCTCGTAGTAGCCAGCGAGCGCCGGCTGGTATCCGCCGGTTTCCGCGGGCAGCCCGGGTGTGGGGTTTTCCTCGTCATGGGCCGTGGCGGTCGACGCCGACCCGGCGACCAGGGACAGGGTGGCGACGAGGGACAGGCACAGCTTGTTCTGGATTCTCATGTCTGGCTCCTGAGTTCGGCAGGAGTACGCGTGCCGCGTCGGGGCGCGAACCTCGGTTCCGGACGGCGGTCGCCGCCCGACCGGACCAGGGCACAAAAAAACCCCGGCGAACCGGGGTTTTCTTTGTGCGCGGAGGGGGACTTGAACCCCCAACCTCAATAAGAGGACTAGCACCTCAAGCTAGCGCGTCTGCCATTCCGCCACCCGCGCGGGTGGTTTTTCACCGTAGGAACCGGCGAAAGCAACGAGAGAAACTCTACCACGGGTTTGGGGAAGTCATTGCATCGGGGCACGCCTCCCCTGCCCTACACGCGGCGCGGAGGCGTGGGCAACCGTTCGGGGGAACCGGTCGGACCGGGGAGGACGTGCGTAAGCTGTCCTCGATACCGGTCCGCACAACGGGCTGAGCCCGAGTGCAGGGGATGGATGACGTGGACGAGACGAGTTCCGGCCAGGAGCAGTACGCCCTGACGTATGACGCCATGGTACGAGCCAACATCTCCCCCGGCGAGCTCTGGATCCATTACTTCAGCATGGGTGGCGGCGTGGACGAGTACGAGGTGAACGCCTATCTGCACGGCCTGATCGACCTGCCCGAGCACGAACGCGACTGCATCTCGCAGGCCGTCAACGAGCTGTTCGACGACCTGTGCCGCCAACGCGGAGCCCCCTACAGCTCAGGCTACAACCGCCGCAGCAGCGCCTGAGGGCCGGCACTCACCCGAGGGCTGCGAGCTCCGCGACCCGCGCCAGCGGTCCGACCGACGACAGCAGGGCCATGCCGATGGTGAGCGCGAACAGTCCGAGCCACAGCGGGGAGGGGAGCCGGGTGCTCCCCTTGAGGAGGTAGGCGTCCGACGACGCGAGGTCGCGTCGTCGGACATGGACGCGCACGACCTTGACCCAGTCGCGGCAGGAGCCCACCAGCAGGGCGAGGCCGAGGACGAGGCAGGCGTGGCCTGCCGACGCCGCTCCCCCGAACCAGACGAGCACCAGCGACACGGCGGCACTGCCACCCAGGATGAGGACGCCCTGGAGGTTCCGGATGAGCAGGAGCGCCGCGATCATCACGAGGGCCCCGACGGAGAGCGCCGCCGACGCCCACCCGTACGCCGCGCACCGGACGAGCACGGCACCGACCACGGCGGGGACCGGATAGCCCCAGAACGTCGTGAAGGCGGCACGCCAGCCGCGCCGGCCCATGCTGGTGGTGGTCCCCGAGTGATCGAGGCGCAGGGTGATCCCCGTGACCCGCTGCAGGGTCAGGAGCGCCGCCGCCGCGTGCCCGAGTTCGTGGACCACTGTGACGAAGAGGCCGAAGAACCGCCACGAGCGGCGGGGCACCGAGAGCACCACCGCCACCAGCACGATGGCGACGAGACCGGACGTGCCCACCTCCGGCGGGGACGCCCTGGTGAAACCGTCGATGATGCGCTCCCACAGCCGGAGGAGTACGTCCTCCACTACCGGCCCGCGGTCCGGTGTCCCGCCAGGGCCTCGGCGATGGCGTCGATGGCGAGGGCCACCTCGCGGAACGACGTCGAGAGGGGAGACAGGCCCAGCCGGATGCCGTCGGGGTTCCGGTAGTCGGGGATGATTCCCTGCTGCCACAGCTCCGGCACCATCGCAGAAAAGGCCGGATGGTCGATCGTGACGTGGCCGCCCCGTTCCGCGGCGGCCCGTGGCGAGGCGAGGACCACCCCGTACGGCGCGAGCAACGCGTCGACGGCCTCGACGGCGAAAGCGGTCAGGAGTTCGGACTTGCTGCGCACCGCGTCCATCCCGACCTCCTCGATCAAATCGATCATGTCCCGCATCGCCAGCATCCCGACGATGGGCGGGGTGCCCGAGACCAGTCGGCGGATGCCGGGCGCGGGCTGGTACGCCGAGCCCATGGCGAAGGGATCAGCGCTGCCGAGCCAGCCGAGGATCGGCTGGTCGAGGGTGGCGAGGTGCCGTTCCGCGACGTACGCCCAGGCGGGGGCTCCGGGTCCGCCGTTCAGGTACTTGTAGCTGCACCCGGCGGCGAAGTCCACGTCCCAGGCATCCAGCTCGGCCGGGACGGATCCCACGGAATGGCTGAGGTCCCACAGCACGAGCGCTCCGGCGTCGTGGACGATCCGGGTGATGGCGGGTACGTCGGCGACGTACCCGGACCGGTAGGCGACGTGGCTGAGGAGGACGAGGGCCGTCTCGGGCCCTACGACGGCGGCCACGTCGGCCGGCGTCGCGCCGCCGTCGTAGGCCACCTCGATCCAGCGCAGCGTGAGCCCGCGCTCCCGGGCGATGCCCTCGACGAGGAAGCGGTCGGTCGGGAAGTTGTCCCGGTCGATCACGATCTCGGTCCGCCCCGGCCGGGCGGCCACCGCCGCCCGTGCGAGCTTGTACAGCAGGACGCTCGTCGAGTCCGCGACGATGCACTGGCCGGCGCCGGCGCCGAGGGCCACCCGCCCCAGCTGGTCGCCGATCTGCTCGGGCAGGGCGAGCCAGCCTTCGTCCCAGCCCCGGATGAGGCGCCCGCCCCACTGGCCCTCCACGAACGACGTGAGGCTGCCGACCACCGATGCGAGGGGACGGCCCAGCGAGTTGCCGTCGAGGTAGGAGCGCACCGCATCGTCGTCCGTACCGAGGAAGAGCTTGCGGTGCTGCGCGAGGGGGTCTGCGGCGTCGAGTCCGGCCGCGCGGTCGAGGAGAGTGGGGCCGGTCATGCGCCCAGTCTAGGACGGAAGGACGGGGCCGCCGGCCCGCATAGCGGCACACGGGCGGCTCCCCGTCGGGGGAACCGCCCGTGCACTGCTGATCGGAGGACTAGCGGGTGGACGCTGCCGTGTAGGCCGATTGGATCGAACTGCCGAAGTACGGTCCGTACATCACGTTCTTCTGCGTGCTGTAGCCGAAGCTGTTGACCGAGTTCTGCGTGCCGGAGGCACCCGAGCCCACGAACCAGGGGCCGCCCGAGGAGCCTCCCGTCATGTCGCAGGGGATGCCCTGGGACTGGGTGCCGCCGATCCGGTCGGCGTTGGCCGTGCCGTAGCAACTGAAGAGGCGCTCGCCGGTGAAGGGCGAGGCGGCCGGGTAGCCGTAGGCGCTGTAGGTGAGGTTGCGGGCCATGTTGAAGCCGATGCTCGACGCTCCGACGGCCGCCGACAGGGTCCTGCCGTTGAGGGTGTTCACGACGGCGAAGGCGCCGTCGTAGTTGATGTCGTTGCGCGAGACCCATTCGCTCGCCGCGTGCAGCGAGCGTGCCGTCCACTTGCCGTAGGGGGCTGCACCGTCGCTGTAGGCGGGCACGAAGACGAAGTTCGTGGCCCACCCGGAGGCGAGGTCGTGGGTGCAGTGGCCCGCCGTCGCGACGGTGCTCTGGTTACCGCTCTGGACGGAGTTGCCCGAGCACACGTAGTTCTGGCCGTTCAGGGTGAAGAACACCTTGCCGATCCGGGAGACCGGCGCCTGCACGGTGGCGCGCCGCTCGACCACGGGCTCCTTCGGGGCCTTGGCGACCGATTCCTGCCCGGCCTTGGGCAGGATCGAGCGTCCCTCGGCGGCCCAGCCGGAGTTGATGGCGTTGGCCGGCTTGGCGCTCTTCATCCGGTCGGCGGTCCAGTAGGCATCGAGGGCGGCCTGGCTCTCGTTCTGCGCGTGGGACACGGTGGCGCCGGCGACGACGGTGCCCGCCGAGGGGGCCGCCTGGACCGGACCCGCTGTCAGCAGCGCTGATGCCATCAGGGCGGACGCGGCGATCATGCCGGCTGTGAGACCTCTGAAGTTCACGAAACTCCTCTTTCCATGCAGGGGGCCAGCCTTCGTCGGCTGGTGCATGGAGTCTGCCCCGGCGGTGGCGGCCCTGCCCAGTGCAGGAGCGCAGTCGAGGGGAATTTCCCCTCGAAATCTCCTGCTCTCTGGACAGGGCCGTTCCGCCGTGGAACTATTCCGCGCGCACCCACCCCGTGAAGTGCGGCTTCCGGCGCTTGGCGGACCAGCCGACGACGTCGACCCGCTCCCCGCCGTCGTACCGCGTGCGCGTGAAGGACGTGGCGACCACCGCGGGCAGCGGGACGGGAGCTGCGAAATCGATACGCCAGTCCAGGGCGCCGGTCGGAGCCGCGACCGCCTGGTCGACCATGCGCGCCGCGAGGTACATGCCGTGCGCGATGGCCGTCCTCATGCCGAGCACCCTTGCCGTGGGTCCGCTGAGGTGGATGGGGTTCCAGTCCCCTGACACCGCTGCATAACGGCGGCCGGTTCCGGCGTCGAGCGTCCAGAGGGCCGTCGGGCGGGGCGCGGAGAACGGCGGGCGCTCTCCGTCGGACGTCCGGGGCCCCGACGCGTCGAGCCGGACCCCGCGGGCCAGGTAGACGGATCGGCCGGTCCAGACGCGCCGGCCTGCCACGTCCACCTCGATGACGAGGTCCACCTGGGTCCCAGCAGCGTGCGGCCGGAGGTTCTCGCTGTACGCCACGATGTCGAGTACCTCGGAGGCCGCGACCTGACGGTCCTGGTGCACCTCGTTGCTCAGGTGCACCATTCCCGGCAACAGCAGCGGGAAGTCGGGTCTCGCCAGTACGCTCATGGCCACCGGGAAGGCGACCGTGTGGAGATAGGCCGACGGGAGCTGGTCCCGCGCGGCCGTCCCCAGCTCCTGCTGGAAGCGCGTGAGCTCCGCGAGGTCGATGCGCACGCCCTGCACGCGGTGCCGTGCGGACGGCAGGGCCGACGCCGCCGAGGCGCGCCCGATCCTCCGCCGCATGGCAAGCGTGACCGCCTGCCGGTAGAGCCCGGGAAGGCTCGGCAGTCCGGCCAGGACGGTGTCGCCGGACGGCGTGCCCTTCATGCGCCGACCAGGTTCTGACCGCAGACCCGGACGACCTGGCCGTTGATGCCGGCCGCGGCGTCCGACGCCAGGAAGGCGATCGTTTCAGCGACATCCACCGGCAGACCGCCCTGCTGCAGGCTGCTGAGGCGACGGGCCACCTGCCGCGTGAGCGGGGGAATCTTCGCTGTCATGTCCGTCTCGATGAAGCCGGGGGCCACGGCGTTGATGGTCCGTGCACCGCCGTCGAACGCCGCGGCCTGGGCGCGGACCATGCCGATCACACCGGCCTTGGACGCCGCGTAGTTGGTCTGTCCGCGGTTGCCCGCGATACCGCTCGTCGAGGCGAGGCTGATGATGCGCCCGCCCTCCGAGAAGACCGGCGAGGCGAGGAACTGCTCGTTCATGCGCAACTGGGAGGCGATGTTCACGGCGATGACGGAGTCCCACCGCGCGGCATCCATGTTGGCCAGCAGTTTGTCGCGGGTGATGCCGGCGTTGTGCACCACGATGTCCAGGACGCCGTAGCGACCTCCGGCGTGCCCGAGGATACGAGCCGCGGCGTCCGGCGCCGTGATGTCGAGCTGCAGGGCCGTTCCGCCGACCCGGTTCGCCACGTGCGCCAGCTGCTCGCCGGCGGCCGGCACGTCCACGGCGATCACGCGGGCCCCGTCCCGTGCCAGGACCTCGGCGATCTTCGCGCCGATGCCACGCGCCGCACCGGTGACCACCGCGGTCCTGCCCGCGAGAGGTTGATCGGGGGATCCCCTCCCCCGCGGCCGTCGTGGTCGC
This sequence comes from Arthrobacter sp. MN05-02, assembly GCA_004001285.1. Classification (NCBI taxonomy): domain Bacteria; kingdom Bacillati; phylum Actinomycetota; class Actinomycetes; order Micrococcales; family Micrococcaceae; genus Arthrobacter; species Arthrobacter sp. MN05-02. Next base: position 1,754,342 of record AP018697.1, on the reverse strand, counting down.
GGCGAGATCGACGACGCTCTCGGCGGACGCGGCGGCCACCTCGAGGAACTGACCGTCCACATAGGCGCTCCTGCCGGACAGGAGGAACCGGAGGGCGCCCAGCGTGGTCGGGTCCGTCGTCGTCGCGGTGCCGCGCAGCACGATGCCGTTGCCGGTGGCCCCGCCCCGCAGCTCGTGTGCCACGGACCTGATGGCCCCGTCCACTCCTTGGCGTGCGGCTGCCTCCGCCGGATCGGTGGTGTCCGCTGCGGAACGGAAGAGGGCGACGACGCGCCCGCCGGGCACCAGCAGCTTCACGGCCTGTCCGAGCTCCAGCATCGGTCCCGTCAGGTCCGTCGGTGACGAGGCGCCGTCGAGGACGACGATGGCGGCGCTCAGCTTCTCCCCGGGCAGCACGTGGCGTCGGACCTCGACATCCCACCCGAGCAGCACGTCGGCGAGCGCGTCCGCACCGGCACCCGTCCCGGCGACGAGGACGGGCTGTGGCGCCAGGACCTCGCCGGGGGTGTAGCGCCGCAGGACCGAGGGCCGTGGCAGGCCGAGCGCCTTGGCGATCCTTCCGGGCAGAGGGGTGTTGACCAGGTCCAGGTAGGTGTCGGCCATCAGTTCCTCGCCTCGAGGATCGCGACGACGCCCTGGCCACCGGCGGCGCAGATGGAGATGAGGCCCCCGCCCGCCCTTCTCGGAGAGGGTCTTGGCCAGTGTCGCGACGATGCGACCGCCGGTCGCGGCGAAGGGGTGACCGGCCGCGAGCGAGGATCCGTTGACATTGAGCTTCGAGGGGTCGATGCTGCCGAGCGCACGGTCGAGCCCGAGGACCCGCTTGCAGTAGTCCTCGTCCTCCCAGGCTGCCAGCGCGCTGAGGACCGTCCCGGCGAAAGCCTCGTGGATCTCGAAGAAGTCGAAGTCGTCGAAGGTGAGCCCGTTGCGCTGCAGGAGGCGGGGTACGGCGTGGACTCCCCCCATGAGGAGACCTTCCTCGCCGTGCACGAAGTCGACGGCCGCCGCTTCGGCGTCGACGACGGTCGCGAGCATCGGCAGGTTGTTGGCGGTGGCGTACTCCTCGCTGCCGAGCAGGACGAGGGCGGCGCCGTCGGTCAGCGGCGTCGAGTTCCCCGCGGTCATCGTGGCCGGTGTATCGAGGGACTTGCCGAACACGGGCTTGAGCGTGGCGAGCTTCTCCAGCGAGGTGTCCGCTCGGAGGTTCGCGTCCCTGGTCAGGCCGCGGTAGGGCGTCATGAGGTCGGTGAAGAAACCGCGTTCATAGGCGGCCGCGAGGTTCTGGTGGCTGCGGTAGGCGAGCTCGTCCTGCGCTTCGCGCGAGATGCTCCATGCCGCGGTCGTGAGTGCCTGGTGCTCGCCCATGGACAGTCCGGTGCGCGGTTCGCCCGTGGTGGGCGCGTCGGGCGAGAGGTCCTTCGGTCGCAGCCTGCCGAGGGCCTTGATCTTCTGCTGGGTAGTCCTGGCGCGCGACAGGTCCAGGAGCACGCGGCGGAGCCCCTCGCTCACGACGATGGGAGCGTCCGAGGCGGAGTCGACGCCGCCCGCGATGCCCGACTCGATCTGGCCGAGCTTGATCTTGTTGGACAGGCCCACCACGGTCTCGAGGCCTGTCGCACAGGCCTGCTGCAGGTCGTACGCAGGGGTGTCGGGCGACAGCGCGGACCCGAGGACGGCCTCGCGGGTCAGGTTGAAGTCGCGGGAGTGCTTGAGGACCGCGCCGGCCGCCACCTCGCCGATGCGCTCGCCCTGGAGCCCGAAGCGCGCGACGAGGCCGTCCAGGGCAGCGATGAGCATGTCCTTGTTGGACGAGTAGGCATAGGCCCCGCCGGAGCGGGCGAAGGGGATGCGATTGCCGCCGATGACGACTGCCGCGCGGAGTGGATGGGCAGCGTTCTGCGACCCGGCCTGATCTGCCATGGGGGTGCTCCTGGTGCGAGGGGTGATTACCGATACCTAGCGTACCTGATACGCTGGGTATCATGAAGTCTGCCGCTGTGCTCCCCAGCGCCTCCGACGAGGCGCCCGACGGGCGCCCGACGTCCGACGGGCGGTCCAGCCGCTGGGAGGAGCATCGCGCCGAAAGGCGACGGCAGCTCATCAGGACCGCCAGGCGCGCGATCGACGCGCTCGGCCCGGGTGCGTCGATGGAGGACATCGCCGCCGCGGCCGACACCTCCAAGTCCGTCTACTACCGCTACTTCGGTGACAAGACGGGACTGCAGCGCGCCATGGCCGAGGTGGTCATCGGCCAGATGCAGCAGAAGGTGCTCGACGCCGCCAAGGCGGCATCGACGCCCCGCGAGGGCCTGCACTCGATGGTGCTCGCATACCTGCAGATGGCCCGGACCTCCCCCAATGTGTACGCCTTCGTGACGCGGGTGGGGATCGCCGAATCCACCGCCGCCGACGACGGCAGCCAGGACACGCTCGCACACTTCCTCGCCGCGATCACCGAGATGATCTCGCGGCCCATGCGCGCCTACCTGCTCTCCCCCGACCGTCCCGCCGGGCCCGACGACGCCGCGCCGGGCTACTGGCCGACGGCAGCGATCGGCATGGTCCGCGCCGCCGGTGAGCACTGGCTCTCCGCACCCGACGGACCCCACAAGCCGACCGAGGAGCAGATGGCGAACCACATCACGGGCTGGCTCTTCGACGGCATCAGCCGTTACGAAGCGCTCGTCCCGCCGCCGACCCCACGCTCTCCCCACAGCCGCCGACCAGCGAAGGACACGCCATGACCCAGACGATCTCCAGGCCGCAGCAGCTTCCCGCGACGGCCCACATCCGGGACGACGAGCAGGCCACCGTCGACACCGCCGAACTCGGGGAACTGCTCCTCGGCAGATGGGCACACGTACGGCGGACCGCGCGGGAGCTCGCCGGACGACCGGAGATGCACAAGGTGGAGGGGCTGACCCACCACGACCACCGGCGGCGCTGCCTCGACCAGCTCCACTACCTCGTGGAGCAGAAGGCCGTGCACCGGGCCTTCCCGGAGGCCTTCGGCGGGGACGACGACCACGGCGGCAACGTGGCGGGCTTCGAGGAGCTCGTGGTCGGCGATCCCTCGCTCCAGATCAAGTCCGGGGTGCAGTGGGGCCTGTTCGGCTCGGCGGTGATGCACCTGGGCACGGAGAAGCACCACGAGGCGTGGCTGCCGGGGATCATGAACATGGACATCCCGGGCTGCTTCGCGATGACCGAGACCGGCCACGGCAGTGACGTGGCGAGCATCGCCACCACGGCGACCTTCGACCCGGCGACGGACGAGTTCGTGATCGACACCCCGTTCCGCGCGGCCTGGAAGGACTACATCGGCAACGGAGCCATCGACGGGCGCGCGGCCGTCGTCTTCGCGCAGCTCATCACCCGGGGCGTGAACCACGGCGTGCACGGGTTCTATGTGGAACTGCGCGATGCCGACGGCACCTTCAGGCCGGGGATCGGTGGGGAGGACGACGGCATCAAGGGCGGCCTCAACGGCATCGACAACGGCCGCCTGCACTTCACCGGTGTGCGCGTGCCGCGGACCAACCTGCTGAACCGCTACGGCGACGTCGCCGAGGACGGCAGCTACACCTCTCCCATCGCGTCCCCCGGCCGCCGCTTCTTCACGATGCTCGGCACCCTCGTCCAGGGACGCGTCTCGCTCGACGGCGCCGCCGTGGCCGCCAGCAAGCTCGCGCTGACCGCCGCCATCACCTACTCGACGCAGCGACGACAGTTCAACGCGTCCTCCGACCTCACGGAGGAGGTGCTGATGGACTACCAGCGGCACCAGCGCCGGCTCCTGCCGCGCCTCGCGGCGACCTACGCGGCCTCCTTCGCCCACGAGGAGCTCCTCGAGAAGTTCGACGACGTCTTCTCCGGCAGGAGCGACACCGACGAGGACCGGCAGGACCTCGAGACACTCGCGGCAGCCCTCAAGCCGCTCAGCACCTGGCTGGCCCTCGACACGCTGCAGGAGTGCCGCGAGGCGACGGGCGGCCAGGGCTTCCTGATCGAGAACCGCTTCGCATCGCTGCGCGCCGACCTCGACGTCTACGTCACCTTCGAGGGCGACAACACCGTGCTGCTGCAGCTCGTCGCGAAGCGCCTCCTGACGGACTACGCCAAGGAGTTCAAGGGCGTCGACTTCGGCGTCCTCGCTCGCTACGCCGTGTCGCAGGCGGCGGGCAGGACGCTGCACCGCTCGGGCCTCCGCCGCGTCGCGCAGACGGTGGCGGACTCCGGCTCCGGCAAGAAGTCCGCCAAGGCGCTACGGGACGAGGACACGCAGCGCGAGTTGCTGTCGGACCGCGTGCAGTCGCGCGTGGCGGACGTCGCCGCCGTGCTGCGCGGCGCGAGGGGGAAGTCGCAGGAGAAGTCCGCCGCCCTCTTCAACGAGCACCAGAACGAGCTCATCGAGGTGGCCCACGCCCATGCCGAGCTCCTCCAGTGGGAGGCGTTCACCCGCGGCCTGCAGAAGGTCGAGGATCCGGGGACACGCGCGGTCCTCACCCGGCTCCGCGACCTGTTCGGTCTGTGCCTGATCGAGAAGGACCTCGCGTGGTTCCTCATGAACGGCCGCCTGTCGTCCCAGCGCGCACGGACACTCGACCGGTACATCAACCGGTTGCTGACCAAGATCCGCCCGCACGCCCTCGACCTGGTGGAGTCGTTCGGGTACGGCCCCGAACACCTGCGCTCGGCCATCGCGAGCGGAGCGGAGCAGGAGCGCCAGGAGGAGGCCGCCGAGTACACGCGCCGCCGTCGCGCCAGTGGTGACGCGCCGATCGACGAGAAGACACTCCTCGCCCGTGAAGCCAGGCAGAAGAAGGCGCACAGGGCGGCGACGTCCGGCATCAGGAGCTGACGGCAGGCCCGGCCGCGCATCCACCTCGATCTACGCAGGCCCGGGAACGGATCCCCGGGCCTGCGCGCGTGTGCCGCCCGCAGCGCGGGACCCGGCGGCGGGACCGCAGGCGTCCGGACCGCGTCAGAGGACGTCGCGGTACACGCCGAGCGTCGTCTCGGCGATGGAGCCCCAGTCGAAGTGCCGCTCCGCGCGTTCCCGCCCGGCGGCGCCCATCGCGGACGCCTTCGCCGGGTCACCGACGAGCGCGTTCAGGGCCGCCGCGAAGTCGTCGACGAACCGCTGCGGATCGAGCGGCGTACCCGTCCCGTCCTGCACCTGGTCGATGGGCACCAGGGTGCCGGTGACACCGTCGTCGATCACCTCGGGGATGCCGCCCGTGGCCGACGCGACGACGGCGGCACCGCACGCCATCGCCTCGAGATTGACGATGCCGAGGGGCTCGTAGATGGACGGGCACGCGAAGACGGTGGCGTGGCTGAGGATCTGGACCACCTCGCGGCGCGGCAGCATCTTCTCGATCAGCACCACGGAGCCGCGCCGCTCCCGCAGTTCCGTGATGAGGACCTCGGTCTCGGCCGCCAGTTCCGGCGTGTCCGCGGCACCCAGGCAGAGCACCAGCTGCACGTCGGCCGGCAGCTGGGCAGCCGCGCGGAGGAGGTACGGGACACCCTTCTGCCGCGTGTTGCGGCCCACGAAGACCACGCTCGGCCGGTCCGGGTCGATGCCGTGGGCGCGCAGGGCGTCGTCGTCCTCGTCCCGCGCCCACTGGGCGACGTCGATCCCGTTGTGCACCACGTGCACCTTGCCGGGGTCCACGTCCGGATAGCTGCGCAGGATGTCGGCGCGCATGCCGGCCGACACCGCGATGACGGCGGCTGCCGCCTCGTAGGAGGTCTTCTCCACCCAGGACGAGAGGGCGTACCCGCCGCCGAGCTGCTCGGCCTTCCACGGGCGCAGCGGCTCGAGGCTGTGAGCGCTCAGGACGTGCGGGATGCCGTGCAGCAGGGATGCGAGGTGGCCGGCCATGTTCGCGTACCAGGTGTGCGAGTGCACCAGGTCGGCACCCCCGATGCCGTCGAGGATCTGGAGGTCGGTGCCGAGGGTCTGGACCGCGGCGTTCGCCGCCGCCAGGCCCTCCGGGACGCCGTAGGACAGGACGGTGGCTCCGTGGTAGTCCTCCGGCCGGGGCGCACCGAAGGCATGGACCCGGAGGTCGACCTGCGGCGCGAGGACCCTGCTGAGCTCGGCGACGTGCACCCCCGCGCCACCGTAGATCTCGGGCGGGAACTCCTTGGTCACAATGTCTACTCGCACTCTCTCAACGTAGTGCAGTGCGTCGGAGTCCTCTAGTGTGAAGTGGACCGGAAGGGTTCCGGGATGTGGGACCTACGCCGGATCGGGACGGATCGGGACGGCAGATCACTCAAGGAAGAGCGGGGGGTCGATAGTGGCACCGAAGAAAGTACTTGCCGTGGTGTTGGCAGGCGGAGAAGGCAAGCGGCTGATGCCGTTGACGGCGGACAGGGCCAAGCCGGCCGTGCCGTTCGCGGGGAGCTACCGGCTCATCGACTTCGCGCTCTCCAACCTCGTCAATTCCGGCTACCTCCAGATCGTGGTGCTGACGCAGTACAAGTCGCACAGCCTCGACCGGCACATCTCCGAGACCTGGCGGATGTCCACCCAGCTGCAGCAGTACATCGCCTCGGTCCCCGCGCAGCAGCGCCGCGGCAAGAGCTGGTTCCTCGGCAGCGCCAATGCCATCTACCAGTCCCTGAACCTGATCCACGACGCCCGGCCCGACATCGTCGTCGTGATCGGCGCCGACCACGTGTACCGCATGGACTTCGAGCAGATGGTCGACGCCCATGTGAAGAGCGGCGCCTCCGTGAGCGTCGCGGCCGTCCGGCAGCCGATGAACCTCGTCGACCAGTTCGGCGTCATTGAGGTGGACCAGCACGATCCCGGACGCATCGCGGCCTTCGTCGAGAAGCCGAAGACGACGCCGGGCCTGCCGGACGACCCGAACAGCTTCCTCGCCTCCATGGGCAACTACGTCTTCACCACCGACGCACTGCTGAAGGCACTGGAGGACGACGCCGCCCGGCTGGACACCAAGCACGACATGGGCGGGGACATCATCCCTTACTTCGTGGAGCGCAACGACGCCGCGGTGTACGACTTCACCATGAACGACATCCCGGGAGCCACCGACCGGGACCGCCAGTACTGGCGGGACGTCGGCACCATGGACTCGTACTACGAGGCGAACATGGACCTGATCTCACCCCTGCCCCTGTTCAACCTGTACAACCTGCAGTGGCCCATCTACACCCGGCAGAGCGTCTCGCCTCCGGCCAAGTTCGTCCGCAGCGCGTCCGGTCGCTCCGGTGCCGCACACGATTCGATCGTGTCCGCGGGCGTCGTCGTCTCCGGCGGAGCCGTGGACACCTCCATCCTGGCGACGGACGTCTTCGTCGACGAAGCCGCCGAAGTGACGGGATCCGTGCTCCTGGACAAGGTCAACGTCGGCGCGGGCGCCGTGGTCCGTCGGGCCATCATCGACAAGAACGTCCGCATCCCGCCGGGCGCACAGATCGGGGTGGACTTCGAACTGGACCGCAGCCGCGGGTTCGCGGTCACGGATTCAGGGCTGACGATCGTCAGCAAGGGCCAGGTCATCGCACCGGCCTATCCCATCACCTGACGCACGCACGGGAAGGGACCCCCGGCACGTGCCGTGGGTCCCTTCCCGCGTCCGGGTGCGCGCTCTAGGCGACTCTGGTGATCGCGACCGTCACGTTCAGGGTCGAGCCCCCGCCGCCCGAGAGGATGCCCTTGAGCGGCGAGACGTCCCGGTAGTCGCGGCCACGGGCCACGGAGACGTGGAAGTCGCTCACCGGGCCGCTGTTGGTCGGATCCCAGCCGCGCCACTCGCCGTCGTACCACTCGACCCATGCGTGCGATTGTCCCGCCACGGTCTCGCCGATGCCGGCGCTGCGTCGCGGGTGGAGGTACCCGGAGATGTACCGTGCGGGGATGCCGAGGCTGCGCAGGGCGCCGATGGCCACGTGCGCGAGGTCCTGGCAGACGCCCTTCCGCTCGGCCCAGGCGTCGCGTGCGTTGGTCTGCACGCCGGTGGCGCCCTGGACGTAGTCCATTTCCGTCCTCAGCCAGTCGAAGACGGCGTGGGCGGCCGCATGCGGGTCGGACCCCTCGGCCACGGCTGCGACCTGTTCCCGCACTTCCTCCCCCGGCTCGCTGAGCGGCGTCTGGCTCAACCAGTCGGAGAATTCGTCCGTGCGGGACGGCGCCGCGAGCTGCTCCCAGGTCAGGATCTCGTCCTGGCCGGGGACGCGCTCGGACCGGCTGACCTCCACGGTCGAGACGGCGGTGACCTCCAGGTGCTCGTGGGGCACGTGGACGTCGAACGAGGTCACGCGTGTCCCCCAGTAGTCGCGGTAGGTCGCGACGGCGGCGCTCGAGGGACTCACCTTCAGCGTGGACTCGAGGACCACCTGCTGCGGATCGGTCAGCGGCGTCATCCGCGCTTCGTTGTAGGACAGCGAGACCCGGCGCAGGTAGTCGTAGCCGGTGCGGTGTTCGATCAGCAGGCGTGTCATGAGACCTCTCCGACCCAGGACAGCTCGTCGGCCTGGGAGAAATAGGTGCGGGAAACGGCATCGGAGGCCCGTGCGCAGGCCTTCTGGACACGTTCCATGTGCTCGGGCAGCTCGGACATCAGGTCACGCGTCTGGTGGAACTCGAGGAAGGTCCGCGCCTGTCCGACGATCCGGCTCGCGTCGTTGATGAAACCGACGCGCTGGTAGGCGGGATTCAGCTGCGTGAGGCACGTCTCGGCGTCGCTCAGTGCATAGACGATGGAGCGCGGGAACAACCGGTCCAGGAGCAGGAACTCGGCGGCCTGCTGGTCACCGAAGGACGCCCGGCGCGTGCGCAGGAACGACTCGTAGGCACCGGCGCAGCGCAGCATGTTGACCCAGGAGAGCCCTGCCGCATGGACGTCGTGCGTGGAGAGCATCCGGGCCGTCATGTCCGCGCGCTCCAGGCTGCGCCCGAGGACGAGGAACTGCCAGGACTCGTCGTGGCTCATGGTGGTGTCGGAGAGGCCGCGCACCATCGCGGTACGCTCCACCACCCAGTGGCAGAAGCGGTAGGTGCCCACCACGTCCTTGCGGTGCTGCGTGAGCCCGTACCACGTGGTGTTCAGGCTCTCCCACACGCTGCTGGAGACGGTCTCACGGGCTCGGCGCGCGTTCTCCCGGGCCGCTCCGAGGGCGCCGGCGATGGAGGTGGCACTCGTCCGGTCGTACGCGAGGGCCTGCAGCAGGTCGGAGAGGTCGATGTCGTCCTGCTCCGGGCGGCTGCCCATCACACCGAGCAGCTGGCGCGAGGTCTCGCGCTGCTGGGGCAGCGGCATCTGGTTGAGCCGTTCGAGGTGCACGTCCAGGATGCGCGCGGTACCGTCCGCCCGTTCGACGTAGCGGCCGATCCAGAAGAGGGATTCAGCGATCCGGCTGAGCATGGGGCCTGCCTTCCAGGGGGGGTCGTGTGCGGGATGCGGGGCGCGGGAGCCGTCACTGCTGCTGCTGCTCCGACTGCTTGTCCTGCCAGTTCGTCTCGATCGGCCAGACACTGGTGCGCTCGCGGACGGCCACCACCGGGCGTTCCGGAGTGCCGTCACCGCCGGCCGGACCGCGCACCTCGCCGTCCACCACCCAGGTGTCCTTGGATCCGCCGCCCTGGCTGGAATTCACGATGAGCGAGCCCTCCTTCATGGCCACGCGCGTCAACCCGCCGGGCAGCACCCACACCTCCTCGCCGTCGTTGACGGCGAAGGGCCGCAGGTCCACGTGGCGGGGGCTGAACTGCCCGCCGGACATCGTGGGCACGGTGGAGAGCTGGAGGACCGGCTGCGCGATCCAGCCGCGCGGATCCTCGAGGACCTTCGCGCGGAGGACATCGAGCTCGGCCCGGGTGGCGTCGGGGCCGATCACGAGGCCCTTGCCGCCGGAACCGTCCACCGGCTTGACCACGAGTTCGTCCAGCCGGTCGAGCACCTCCTCGCGCGCGTCGGGCTCCTCCAGCCGGTACGTGTCCACGTTGGCGATGATGGGGTCCTCGCCCAGGTAGTACCGGATGAGGTCGGGCACGTAGGTGTAGACCAGCTTGTCGTCGGCGACGCCGTTGCCCACGGCGTTCGCGATCGTGACCATGCCGGCACGCGCCGCGTTGACGATCCCGGGGCACCCGAGCACCGAGTCGGCCCGGAACTGCAGGGGGTTCAGGAACTCGTCGTCGATGCGCTTGTAGATGACGTCCACGCGCTGCTCCCCCGCCGTCGTCCGCATGTACACGCGATTGCCGCGGCAGATGAGGTCGCGTCCTTCCACCAGCTCCACGCCCATCAGGCCGGCCAGCAGGGTGTGCTCGAAATAGGCGGAGTTGAAGACCCCGGGGGTCAGGACGACGACGGTGGGGTCCTCAACGCCCGGCGGCGCGGTCTTGCGCAGGGCGGCGAGGAGCCGCCGCGGGTACTCCTCGACCGGGCGGATGTGCTGCTGCCCGAACGCCTCGGGGAGGCCCTTCGCCATCGCCCGCCTGTTCTCCAGGACGTAGCTGACGCCGCTCGGGACGCGCACGTTGTCCTCGAGGACGCGGAAGGTGCCCTGCTGGTCGCGCACGACGTCGATCCCGGAGATGTGGACGCGCACGCCGCCTGCCGGCGCGAAGCCGGCGACCTCCCGGTGGAAGTGGGCGCTGGAAGTGATCAGGCGCCGCGGGATCACGCCGTCGGACACTACGGCCATCTTGTCGTAGACGTCGCCGAGGAACGCCTCGAGCGCCCTCACGCGCTGCGCCACGCCGCGCTCGAGGACGTCCCAGTCGCTGCCGGCGATCACGCGGGGCACGATGTCGAGCGGGAAGGGCCTCTCCTCGCCCGCGAAGTCGAACGTGACACCGCGGTCCAGGAACGTGCGCGCCATCGAGTCCGCGCGCGCCGTCACATCGGCGAGGTTCAGCTCGTCGAGTGCCGCGGCGACCTGGCCGTACTCGGTGCGCGGGAACTGCCCGGGTTCGAACATCTCGTCGAAGGCGGGCGTCTTGCGGGCGGCGGCTGCGTAGTCAGCGAAGAGCTCGGACATGGGTCAACAGTGCCATGGATCCCGCGCCGGTACACAGCGGCACACACCGGTACACGCACGGTTAACACGCCCGAAACGAAGCGGACGGGGTGCATGGTTGAATGGCCGGATGAAGAACGAGAACCTGCGCCGGGACGAGGCAGCCGCCCGTTCTGCACTGCTGGGCACGGAGCGCTACGCCGTCGAGCTGGACCTCTCCGGCGCCCGGGACCCCGCCAAGGGGACGTACCGGAGCACCACCACCGTGTCCTTCACCTGCCGGGAGCCGGGCAGCTCCACCTTCCTCGACTTCATCGGGGAGGTCACGTCCGTGGAACTGAACGGACGCGCCCTGGATCCGGCCGTGGCGAGCGACGGCGCCCGCGTGACGCTCGACGACCTGGCAGCGCACAATACGGTGACGGTCGAGGGACTGGCCGCCTACAGCACGAGCGGCGAGGGACTGCACCGGTTCGTGGATCCCGCGGACGGCGAGACCTACCTCTACACCCAGTACGAGCCCGCGGACGCGCGCCGCGTCTTCGCGAACTTCGAGCAGCCCGACCTCAAGGCGTCCTTCACGTTCAGCGTCCTGGCACCGGCGGGCTGGACGGTGGCCTCCAACGGCGCCGAGGCGCACGCCCTGTCGACCGACGACGGTACCGTGCACTGGACCTTCGAGCCGACGCGGCGGATCTCGACGTACATCACCACGATCCTGGCCGGCCCCTACCACCGGGAGACCGGCTCCTGGACGGGCACGCCGGGGACCGCGGGCGAAGGCCTCGAGGTGCCGCTCGCCCTGTTCTGCCGCCGGTCGCTGGCGCCGTCGTTCGACGCCCCGGAGATCTTCGATACGACCCGGCGCGGCCTCGACTTCTTCCACGAGCTGTTCGACTACCCGTACCCCTTCGGCAAGTACGACCAGGCCTTCGTGCCGGAGTACAACCTCGGGGCCATGGAGAACCCCGGACTCGTGACGTTCACGGAGAACTACGTGTTCCGGTCTGCCGCCACCGAGGCCCAGCGCGAGGCACGCGCGAACACGATCCTGCACGAGATGGCTCACATGTGGTTCGGCGACCTCGTGACCATGTCCTGGTGGGACGACCTCTGGCTCAAGGAGTCGTTCGCCGACTACATGGGGGCCCTGGGCGTGGCCGAGGCCACGCGGTGGAGCACCTCGTGGGTGAGTTTCGCCAACCGGCGGAAGTCGTGGGCCTATGTCCAGGACCAGCTCCCGACGACGCACCCGATCGTCGCGGACATCCCCGACCTGGAGGCCGCGAAGCAGAACTTCGACGGCATCACCTACGCCAAGGGCGCCTCGGTGCTGAAACAGCTCGTCGCCTTCGTCGGCCGGGATGCGTTCACCGAGGCGGCGCGGCAGTACTTCCGGAAGCACGAGTACGGGAACACGACGCTCACCGACCTCCTCGACGTGCTCGCCGACGCGACGGGACGGGACCTCGCGTCCTGGTCGCGGTCCTGGCTGCAGACGTCCGGCGTGCCGTCCCTCCGGGCGGAGGTCTCCGCCCTGGACGGTGTCCTCTCCGAGGTGACGATCGTGCAGGATGCGGTGGATCCCGTCACGGGCTGGGACGAGTACAGGCCCCACCGCGTCCGGCTGGGCCTGTACTCCTACGACGCGCAGGGACGACTGGTCCGGACGGGAACCGAGGCGGTGACGGTCGAGGGCGGGCGGACGCCGGTGCCCGCGCTGGCCGGCACGGCGCAGCCCGATCTCCTGCTGGTCAACGACGACGACCTCACCTACGCGAAGCTCTCCTTCGACGAGCGCTCGCTCGCCACCCTGCTGTCCTCGATCGACCGCCTGCAGGACCCCCTGGCCCGGGCCACCTGCCTGACCGCGCTCTGGTCCAGCACGAGGGATGCGCTCCTGCCGGTGGGCTCCTACCTCGACGCCGTCCTGCTCGCCGCACCGGCCGAGACCGGGGTGGGGGTCCTGCAGGTCCTGCTGGCCAATGTGCGCACCGCGGTCGAACGGTTCGCTCATGCCGACCAGCGGGACGGCCTCCGGGACCGGATGTGCCACTTCCTGGTGGACGGGCTGCGGAGCGCCGAGGCCGGGTCGGACCTGCAGCTCGCGTGGGCCCGTGCACTCGCCACCGCGGCCCGCACCGCTCCCCGGGCGGCCGACGTGGTGCGCTCCGTACTCGACGGCGACGAGCGGATCCCGGGGTTGCCCCTCGACGCCGAGGTGCGCTGGCTCTTCCTGCAGGGGCTCGCCGCGCAGGAGCGCGTACGACCGGGCGAGCTGGAGGCCGAGCGCGCGGCCGACCCGACCGCGGCGGGCAGGGTCGGATTCACGCTGGCCTCCGCGGCGATCCCGGACGCAGCCATCAAGAAGGCGACCTGGACGGAGGCCGTGCAGGGTGAGCGGCTGTCCAACGAGCTGCTCAGCGCCGCGATCGAGGGCTTCACGCTGGGACCGCACGAACTCCTGGCGGGCTACGAGGAGCCCTACTTCGAGGCGCTGCGTGGCGTCTGGTCCGAGCGCGGCATCGAGATGGCGAGCAGGATCGTCCGGGGGCTGTACCCGGGCCGTCAGGACGCCTCGGGTGAGCCGGAGTCCCACCCTGTGGTGCGGCGGACGGACGAGTGGCTCACGGCCAACGCGGATGCGCCTGCCGCCCTGCGGCGCATCGTCGTCGAGGAGCGGGACCACCTGCTGCGCTCCCTCCGCGCGCAGGGTCAGGGCACGCGGTAGAGCCACTCCCCGGTGCCGAACTTGTGCTCCACCAGCTCCTCGGCGCGCCGCAGCTCGTCGTCGGACAGGGTCGTGTCCACCGCGCCGTAGCGGCGGCGGAAGGTGGACATCATCACGTCGATGATCTCCTCCCGGGAGATGCCGGTCTGGCGGCGCAGCGGGTCCACGCGCTTCTTCGCGCTCCTCGTGCCCTTGTCGGACATCTTCTCCTTGCCGATGCGCAGGACCTCGAGCATCTTGTCGGCGTCGATGTCGTAGCTCATGGTCACGTGGTGCAGCATGCCGCCGTTCGCCAGCCGCTTCTGGGCCGCGCCGCCGATCTTCCCGACGTCCGTGGCGATGTCGTTGAGGGGCTGGTACCAGGCCCGGATCCCGAGTTCCCCCAGCGCCTCCATCACCCAGGCGTCGAGGAAGGGATACGAGTCCGCGAAGCTCATGCCGTCCACGAGGGACTGCGGCACGTAGAGGGAGTACGTGATGGCGTTCCCGTGCTCCATGAACATGGCACCGCCGCCGCTGATCCTGCGGACCACGGTCACCCCGTGCCGGGCAGCGCCCTCCGGGTCCACCTCGTTCCGCATGGACTGGAAACTCCCGATCACGACCGACGGCGACTGCCATTCCCAGAAACGCAGGACGGGGTTGCGGGCACCCGTGCCGACGTCGTGGGTCAGCACCTCGTCGATGGCGACGTGCATCGCGGTCGACAGCGGTGTGGGCGGGATGATCTCCCACCGGTGGTCCGCGAAGCCCGTGGCCCGGCCCAGTGCGCGGCGCACCGCGGTGGCGATGGCCTCGGCCGAGAAGCCGAACAGGACTGCGGTGGGATCGAGCCGCGTGGTGATGGCGGCCGCGAGTTCCCCTGGTGCCGTGTCGGCGGGCAGGCCCTCGAGGGCCGCGTTGATGTCGAGGAGGGCTTCATCCGGTTCGAGGAAGAAGTCGCCGTTGACCGAGACGTGGGCGAGGCGTCCGTCCCGCACTTCGAGGTCCACGGCCGTGAGCTTGCCTCCGGGCGTCTTGTACTCGCCGTGCAGGCGGCCGGTGTCCGGTGCGTGAGCCATGCCAGTGCCTTCCATGGGGCCCGGTGCCGGGCTCCGTGCTGGTGGGATGCGGTGAGTTCGATACGGGAGTGCGGTGCGCGTCCGGTGTCGGGCGGGTCCGGCGTTAAGCGGGAAGAGCCACGCCGGACCGGCGTGGCTCTTCTCGGCGGACGGTGGGCACGGGGCCGTCTGTCCAATGCCCGCTGGAGCTGGGCTACTTCTTGCCGCCGAAGCCCTTGAAGCGGGCGTTGAAGCGCTCGACGCGGCCGGCGGAGTCCATGATGCGCTGCTTGCCGGTGTAGAACGGGTGCGACTCCGAGGAGATCTCGACCTCGATGAGGGGGTAGGTGTTGCCGTCCTCCCACTCGATGGTCTTGGGCGAGCCGACCGTCGACTTGGTCAGGAACGCCTTGTCGGAGGCCAGGTCGCGGAACACGACCGACTGGTACTGGGGGTGGATATCAGACTTCACGGGACTACCTTCTCTGGTTGCCTGGATTTTGCCAGGCACGGGAAATTGAAAGGTTGGCGACAGTGCCAGCTGTTCATACTAGCGCAGGTGGGGCTGCGACGCTAAAGCGCGGGCTGCGCGCCGTCGTCGTACCGGCACTCCCAGAAGGCGACGGCGGCGGCCGCGGCCACGTTGAGCGAGTCCACTCCCCCGGTGCATCGGAATGGTCAGGGCGACGTCGGCCTCGGTGAGCGCGCCGGAACTCAGGCCCTCCCCCTCGGTGCCCAGCATGAGGGCGAGGCGTTCCTGCCCCCGGGCCGGGAAGACGCCGAGCTCCACGGCTCCGGGCACCAGGGCGAGGGCTGCGAGCGTGAAGCCCGCACGCCGGACGGCGGCGAGGGCATCCGGCCACGCCCCGAGCCGGACCCAGGGCACCTGGAAGACGCTGCCCATGCTCACCCGTACGGCCCGACGGTACAGCGGATCGGCGCTGCGGGGGCTCAGCAGGACGGCGTCGATGCCGAGGGCCGCCGCGGAGCGGAACACGGCGCCCAGGTTCGTGTGGTCCACCATGTCCTCGATGACGGCGACGCGGCGCGCGGACGCGAGGACATCGGCGAGCGGGAGGGGCGCCGGGCGGTGCATGGCGGCCAGGGCGCCGCGGTGGAGGTGGAAACCCGTGATCGCCTCGAGCGTCGCCTCGGGCGCCACGAAGGAGGGGACGGACGGGAACCGCGCGAGGACGTCGGCGAGGTCCGGCAGCCACTTGGGTGCCAGCAAGAAGGATCGGGGAACGTGGCCCGCGTCGATGGCGCGCCGCAGCACCTTGGAGCTCTCGGCGATGTAGAGACCCTCGGCCGGCTCCTTCGCGAGGCGGAGCTGCACGTCGGTGAGGTTCCGGTAGTCCGACAGCCGGGGGGTCGTCGACGCCGTCGAGTTCGACGAGCGCCATCAGGTGCCCGTACCGGACGCCGGACGGGTTCCCGACGACGTCACGCCCGGGCGACCGCGTTGTAGCGGCCGTCCTCCTCGGTGACCTTGAGCGCGACGTCGAACGCTCGGCTGAGGTTCTCCTCGGTCAGGACACCTGCGAGCGGCCCGGCAGCGACGATGCTGCCGTCCCGGAGGAGCAATGCATGGGTGAAGCCGGGTGGCACTTCCTCGAGGTGGTGCGTCACCAGCACCATGGCCGGCGCTTCGTCGTCCCGCGCGAGCTCCGTGAGGCGCTGCACGAGGTCCTCACGACCGGCGAGGTCGAGACCCGCCGCGGGTTCGTCAAGGAGGAGCAGCTCCGGGTCGGCCATCAGGGCCCGGGCGATCTGCACGCGCTTGCGCTCGCCCTCGCTCAGGGAGCCGAACGGGCGGTTCATGAAGCGGGACATGCCCCAGGTGTCGAGGAGGCGGAAGGCTCGTCGTTCATCGAGTCGTTCGTACTGCTCGCGCCACCGGCCGGTGACGCCGTAGGAGGCGGTCACGACGACGTTCAGCACCGTCTCGTGCTCCGGGACCTGGGCCGCCAGTGCCGCGGAGGCGAGCCCGATGCGCGGGCGGAGCTCGAAGACGTCCACCGCGCCCATCACCTCGTCGAGGATGCCGACCGCACCGCGGGTGGGGTGCAGGCGTGCACCGGCGAGCTGCAGCAGCGTGGTCTTGCCCGCTCCGTTGGGGCCCATGACCACCCAGCGCTCCCCCTCGCCGACCTGCCAGTCGATGTCATCGAGAAGGGTCTTGCCGCCCCTGACGAGGCTCACTCCCGCCAGTTCCAGAACGTTCCTCATGGTCCTAGACACTAGGCTAAGGACCGGCCCCGTGGCGAAACCGGAGGGCCTCCGGCCCCGCGTGCCCGCCCGGCGGGTCCCCGGCTCCGCTCGCGTTGCGTGCGGACCGCCCGCAGGGACGACGCCACTGCCGTGAGGAACCGCGGACATGGGACCAGTATCGGACGACGCCGCCGCAGCGGCACGGACAGGAGCGCACACATGCCGGACAACGCCAGGGTTCTCGCCTACGCACCGACGCTCGAGGACGGCCACCGCCGTGACCTGACGGGAGTGCTCCGCGACCTCGGCGTCGACGTGACGGGGACTTCCTCCGCGGGGACGGCGTCGTACGACGTCCTGACGCTGGAGGTCGTCCTGCCGGCCGCCGCGGCACCGGTGCGCGCCGCCCTCGCCGCGTGGACCTCGACGACCGGCATCGGCGCCGCGTGTGTCCCGGCGGCGGTGTACCGTCCGGGGCCGAAGCTGCTGATCATGGACGTCGATTCCACGCTCATCAAGCAGGAGGTCATCGAGCTGCTCGCGGCGCATGCCGGCCGCGAGGCCGAGGTGGCTGCCGTGACGGAGGCAGCGATGCGGGGCGAACTCGACTTCGCCCAGTCACTGCACCACCGGGTGCGCGCGCTGAAGGGACTGCCGGCCACCGTCATCGACGAGGTGGTGGACCGCATCGAACTGAGCGACGGCGCCGAGCGGCTCGTGGGGGCGTATCTCGGGGCCGGGCACCGTGTCGGTGTCGTGTCGGGCGGTTTCTCGCAGGTCCTCGCGCCCCTCGCCGACCGCCTCCGGCTGTCCTTCGCGACGGCGAACGACCTCGAGATCGTCGGTGGCATGCTGACCGGGCGCGTCGCCGGCGCGGTGGTCGATCGCCGGGAGAAGGAGCGCACGCTCCGCGCCGAGGCGGAGCAAACCGGGATTCCGCTCGCCGCCACCGTGGCGGTGGGCGACGGCGCGAACGACCTCGACATGCTGGCGGCCGCGGGCCTGGGTGTGGCGTTCAACGCGAAGCCGGCCGTCCGCGCGGCGGCGGACGCCGCCCTGGACCTGCCCGACCTCGACGTCGTCCGCCACCTGGCAGGGGTGTAGGTCAGCTCTTCGCGAGGAAGTCCTCGGCGCCGCCCACGTATTCCGTGTGGCCGCTGGGCACGGCGGCCGTCGCCATCCGAACGATCTCGGTGGCGAACTCGGCCACGGAGTACAGGCGCCCGGCCTCCTGCCGGCGTGCCTCGATGGCACCCGGGGTCGCCCGGTCGAGCAGGGTCGCGGTGACCGTGCCCTCGATCATGTCGCCGGACACGACCACCAGGGAGATGCCCTTCGCGTCCAGCTGCGGGATCAGGGCGCGCAGCGCGTCCTCGCCGGCCCGCTTGCTGCGGGCCACCGGCTCGTAGGCGTCCATGGTGGCGACCTTCTCGATGAAGTGCGCCTGGTGGCTCGTGATGAACACCACGCGCGAGCCCTGTGGCATGACCTCGACGGCGGCCGTCAGCATGCTGACCTGCGCGTCGCGGTTGAGCTTGAGCGCGTAGTCCTCCCCCATGTTCGTCTCCATGCCGCCGGAGGCGTTGAGCACCAGCAGGTCCAGTCCGCCGAAGGTCGAGACGGCGGCGTCGACCAGCGCGGCTGGCCCCTCGGGCGTGGTCAGGTCCGCTCCCACGGCGACGGCCCTGCCACCGGCCGCCTCGATCGCCGCGACGACCTTGGTGGCGCGTGGCGCCTTCTGGCGGTAGTTGACGACGACGGCCGCGCCCTGCGCGGCGAGCTGCTGGGCGACGTCGGCGCCGATGCCGCGGGAGGATCCGGTGACGATTGCTGTGGTGCCCTCGAGGGTGGCCATGGTGCTCCTTCTACTGGAATTCGGGGTGCTGACGGAATGCTGTCGGGATGCCGCTGCGGTGGTGCTGGGTGGTGCGGGTGTCGCGCCCGGGTCAGTGGCCCATGCCGAGGCCGCCGTCCACCGGGATGACCGCGCCGGAGATGTACCCGGCGGAGTCGCCGGCCAGCCAGGACACGACCCCGGCGACCTCGTCCGGGGATGCGAAGCGCCCGGCGGGGATGGTGGCCAGGTAGCTCTTCCGGGTCTCCTCCGGCAGTTCCGCGGTCATGTCGGTGTCGATGAAGCCGGGGGCGACGACGTTCGCCGTGATCCCCCGCGAGCCCAGCTCGCGTGTCAGGGAGCGCGCGATGCCCACGAGCCCCGCCTTCGACGCCGAGTAGTTGATCTGGCCGGGAGCACCGTAGAGGCCTGTGACGCTGGAGATGAGGATGACGCGGCCGCGCCGCAGGCGGATCATGCCGCGCGAGGCGCGCCGGACCACCCGGAACGCACCGGTGAGGTTCGTGTCGATGACGTCCGTGAAGTCGCTCTCGGTCATCCGGAGGAGGAGGGTGTCCCGGGTGATGCCGGCGTTCGCCACGAGGATCTCCACCGGCCCGTGCTCCGCCTCGACCCGGGTGAAGGCGGCGTCGATCTGCTCCTCGCTCGTGACGTCGGCCTGAACGCCCAGCATCCCGTCGGGGATCTCACCACTTCGGTAGGTGATGGCAACCTTATCGCCGTTGGCTACGAATACCTTGGCGATGGCGAGGCCGATGCCCCGGTTTCCTCCGGTTATGAGGACGCTGCGACCGGTTGTCGTCGTCGTGCTGTCTGCACCAGGTGCCAAGGGGAAACTCCTCTGTCTGCGGGACCGCAAGGTACCCGCGTTGTTCTGTATCGGGGATCGCGCTGCGATCCGGCGGGGCGTCCCAGCCCCTCCGGACCCGTTCCGCGGCTCTTCCGTCAAACTATCCCGACGATCCTAGCGGCGCACCCCTCGACTTCGGGAACGGGAGCCCGAGTGAGACAATAGAGGGAGTCTTCATGGAGTGTGATGAGTAAACAAACGAAGCACAACACAGACGTCCACAGCATCTCCGACGCTCGTGAATCACACAGCGAGGAAATGCGGTCACGAATGATCAGGTACACGATCTCGATGAGCATCCGCCTCGTCTGTTTCGTCCTGATCTTCGTCGTCCCCTACGTATGGCTGCAGTGGGTGATGATCGCCGGAGCCGTCGTCCTGCCCTACTTCGCCGTGATCGTGGCGAACGGCGGCAGCGACACCAGCAACATCCGGCACAGCGACGCATTGATCGACCGCGCTCCGGTGCGGGAGCTCGAGGCGAAGGTGGTCGACAGTCACCCGGACGACGGCGACGACGTCCTGAGCGGCGAGATCCTCGACGACACCGTCCCTCCGGCGCCGCACGGATCCTCGGCCGCCGGCAACGGCAGGCGCGGTGGCGATGCCTGATCTGCCCTCCGGCCCCCGGCCCGCGGTCGGCACGTCGACCGCGGGCCTCGGGTTATTCCCAACCCCGGCGCCCGCCGCGGGGGCCGGGCCGGTCTGCTCGCGCAAGGGTTGCCGGAACGGGGCCGCCTGGCAGCTGCTCTGGAACAACCCGCGGATCCATACCCCCGAACGCCGGAAGGCCTGGGCATCGTGCCCGGACCACGTCGCGTGGTTCGAGGAGTACCTCCGGGACCGCGGTCTCTGGAGGCAGACGCTCCCCCTGACCGCCGACCGACCGTTGGAGACCCGCTAGGTGTACCGTTTCCTCTTCTCAGCCCGATGGCTCGGCTGGCTCGCCATGGTCGTGGTGCTGGCCGCCGGCTGCGTGGCCCTGGGCCGCTGGCAACTCGATCGCCGCGAGGCCGTCGTGGAGGACATCCAGCGGATCGTGGCGAACTACGACGCCGCCCCGGAACGCTACGTACCCGGGGAGAACGGCTTCGACCACTACGACGCCTCCCGCGAGTGGACGCCGGTGACCTTCGTGGGAACCTACGACGTCGCGAACCAGGTGGTGGTCCGCAACCGCCCGATGAACGGGCAGCCGGGGTACGAGGTGCTGACCCCGCTCAGGCTCGACGACGGCACGGCCGTGATCATCGACCGTGGCTGGCTGCCCATCGGCAACGCCGAAGCCGGGCGCCCCGACGAGATCCCCGACCCGCCGGCCGGACCGGTGGAGGTCACCGCCAGGACCAAGCCGGGTGAACCGGCCGTCAACCGCGGCGCCCCCGAGGGCCAGGTCGCGTCCATCGATCTTCCTGCACTCGCGGACAGGCTCGACTATCCGGTGCAGGACGCCGCCTACGGGCTCCTGGCGCTCGAGCGCCCGGCAGCGGCGCAGACACCGGTCGCAGCGCCCAAGCCCTCGATCGACGAGGGACCGCACCTGTCCTACTCCCTGCAGTGGTTCGCCTTCGGGGTCCTGGCCTTCGTCGGCCTCGGCTACGCGGCGCGCCAGCAACGGCGCAGCGACGCGGAGCAGGACGGCACCCTCCCGGCGCAGCCGGTCCGCCGGCGACGTCGTCCGTCGTCGGAGGAGGAAGAGGACGCGATCCTGGACGCGCAGGGCATCCGCTAGGTCCCGCGGCTGCTAGGCGAGGGTGACGAGCTCCAGGTAGTCCTGGTTCCAGAGGTCCTCGACGCCGTCCGGCAGCAGGACCACGCGCTCGGGGTCGAGCGCGTCGACGGCTCCTTCGTCGTGGCTCACCATCACCACGGCGCCGCTGTAGTTCTTCAGGGCACCGAGGATCTCGGCGCGGCTCGCCGGGTCCAGGTTGTTGGTGGGCTCGTCGAGCAGCAGCACGTTCGCCGAGGATGCGACGATCGTCGCCAGGGCCAGACGGGTCTTCTCGCCACCGGACAGCACACCGGCGGGCTTGTCGACGTCGTCGCCCGAGAACAGGAAGGACCCCAGGATCCCGCGCACCTCGGCGTCCTGCATGTCCGGTGCGGAGGACTTCATGTTCTCGAGCACCGTGCGCTGCGTATCCAGCGTCTCGTGCTCCTGGGCGTAGTAGCCCACCTTGAGTCCATGGCCCGCGATGACCTGCCCCGTGTCGGGCTTGTCCACGCCGGCGAGCATCCGCAGCAGCGTGGTCTTCCCGGCTCCGTTGAGGCCGAGGATCACCACCTTCGACCCGCGGTCGATCGCGAGGTCGACGTCGGTGAAGATCTCCAGCGACCCGTAGGACTTGCTGAGGCCCTCGGCCGTCATGGGGGTCTTGCCGCAGGGCGACGGCTCCGGGAAGCGGAGCGCCGCCACGCGGTCGGAGGCGCGCACGGCGTCGAGACCGCCGAGCAGGCGTTCGGCGCGCTTGGCCATGTTCTGGGCGGCGACCGCCTTGGAGGCCTTCGCCCGCATCTTGTTGGCCTGGTCCATGAGGACCTGGGCCTTCTTCTCGGCGTTGGCGCGCTCGCGCTTGCGGGCGCGCTCGTCCGTCTCGCGCTGGAGCTGGTAGCGCTTCCAGCCCATGTTGTAGACGTCGATCGTCGCGCGGTTGGCGTCCAGCTGGAAGACCTTGTTCACGGTCGCCTCGAGGAGCTCGACGTCGTGGCTGATCACGATCAGGCCGCCCTGGTGGTTCTTGAGGAAGTCACGCAGCCAGGCGATGGAGTCCGCGTCGAGGTGGTTGGTGGGCTCGTCCAGGAGCATGGTCTCCGCGCCCGAGAAGAGGATGCGGGCTAGCTCGACACGCCGGCGCTGACCGCCGGAGAGGGTCTTCAGCGGCTGGTTGAGGATGCGCTCGGGCAGGGCCAGGTTCGAGGAGATGGACGCCGCCTCGGCCTCGGCCGCGTAGCCTCCGCCGGCGAGGAAGGCGGCCTCGATGCGGTCGTAGCGGGCCATCGCCTTGTTCCGCACGGAGGTCTTTTCGCTCGCCATGTCCTCGTGGGCCTGGCGCAGTTCCCCGACGACGGCGTCGAGGTTGCGCGCCGAGAGGATCCGGTCACGGGCCAGCTGCTCCATGTTCGGCGTGCGGGGGTCCTGCGGGAGGTAGCCGATCTCGCCCGAGCGGGTCACCGTGCCGCCGGCGGGAAGCGACTCCCCCGCCAGTACCTTGGTGAGTGTCGTCTTGCCGGCGCCGTTGCGTCCGACGAGGCCGATCTTGTCGCCCTTGTCCACGCGGAAGGACACCTCGTCCATGAGCAGGCGGGCGCCGGCCCGTAGCTCCAGGTTCGATACGTTGATCACGATGAGGCCTTTCAATGGTGCCGAGGACGGCGATTTCTTGTAGGAATCCCACAAGGGATCCCGGAATGACCGGCGCTAGTGTCGGTACAGAAGCAGTAACGGCTGGAGGAAGTCGACAAATCACCGGAGTAGCCGGTGCGACTCCGGCCTGCTGGAGGAGAGTTCGCCGTGCAGCCACTGGAGAAGACCGTCGCCGGAACGGTCGGCGCCGGCCGGCCGTCGTCCCGCAAGCGGTGGGATACCACCGATCTCTCGCTGGTCGCGGTCTTCGCCGCCCTCATCGCCGCCCTTGCAATCCTACCCGGTATACCGGTCGGCCCGCTCGGCGTGCCCATCACACTCCAGACCCTCGGGGTGATGCTCGCCGGCGTGGTCCTCGGGCCGGCGCGCGGCGCGGCGGCCGTCCTGCTCTATCTCGTGGCAGGGCTGATCGGGTTGCCGGTGTTCAGCGGCTTCTCCGGCGGCTTCGGCGTCCTCGCCGGACCGTCCGCCGGCTACCTCGTGGCGTTCCCCCTCGCGGCCTTCGTGGCCGGCCTGCTCGCCGTCGTCGTGGTGCGCAGGGCACGCCGCGCCCGCGCACTCCTCCTCTTCCTCGCCTGCCTCGCGGCCAGCCTCCTGACCATCCATCCGCTCGGTGTCGCCGGGCTCGTGGTGAATGCCGGGCTCCCCCTGAGGGACGCGATCGTCGTGGACGCCGCGTACCTGCCCGGCGACGTGGCCAAGAACGTCCTCGCCGCCGTCCTCGCCGTCTCGGTCCACCGTGCGTTCCCGCGGCTCCTTCCCACCGGGACGCGCGCCCCTCGTGATTGAGTTCAGGGGCGCAGCCGTCCGAACCGACGACGACGACGCCCGCGTGCTCCTGCACCCGCTCACACTGACGCTGAAGGAGCGGCGCGTCTCCGTGATCGGGGCCAACGGCTCCGGCAAGTCGACGCTGCTGCGCCTGATCAACGGACTGCTGGTCCCCTCGGCGGGCACCGTAGCGGTGTTCGGCGAGGACACCCGCACGTCCGGGCGTGCCGTGCGGAGGGCTGTCGGGTTCGTCTTCACGGACCCGCTGTCGCAACTCGTGATGCCGACGGGCCGCGAGGACGTGGAACTGTCCCTGCGCGCGCGCCGGCTCCCGGCGGCGGAACGCCGCGCCCGGGTCGACGGCGTCCTGCGCCGATTCGGCCTCGACCACCTCGCGGACCGCAGCATCTACGACCTGTCGGGCGGCGAGCGGCAGATCCTCGCCCTCGCCGTGGTGCTCGCGGTGGAGCCGCGCATCCTGGTGGCCGACGAACCGACGACGCTGCTCGACCTGCGCAACGACGCGCGCATCCGCTCGCTTTTCGCGGGCCTCGACCAGCAGGTGGTGTTCACGACCCACAATCTCGACTTCGCCCTGGAGAGCGACCGCACGCTCCTCGTGGACGCCGGTCGCGTGGTGTTCGACGGCGCTCCCGCCGAAGCCGTGGCGAGGTACCGGGAGCTCGCCTCGGCCGCGCGGGACAGCCGGGGATGAGGGGCTTCGGCAGTACCCTCGGCCTGTACCGGCCCGGACGCGGGTTCCTGTACCGGACGCCCCTGCCGGTCAAGGCGGGCGCCTCGCTCGCCTGCGCGGTCGCCGTCGTCGCCTGGCGCTCGCCGGCCACCACCTCCGGTGTGCTGGTCATCGCCCTGGGCGCCCTCCTGCTCGGTGCGCACCTGTCTCCCCTCCGGATCCTCCGGATGCTCCTGCCCGCGGCCCCCGTCCTCGGCATCCTCGCGCTGTACCAGGGCTTCGCCCAGGGGTGGCTGCGGGCCTTCGTGGTGGTCGGCGGCATCACCGCCTGCCTCCTGGCGGCGCGGGCACTGACCCTCACGACACCGACACAGGTACTGCTGGACGGTGTGGTCCGGCTGGCCGGCCCCTTCCGTGCGCTGGGCGCCGATCCCGAGCGCTTCGCCCTCACGCTCTCCCTCATGCTGCGGAGCATCCCCTACCTCGCGGGGCTGTTCGTCGACGTCCGCGAGGCCGCCCGTGCGCGCGGCCTCGAGCGGGACCCGCGCGTGGCCGTGACCCCGCTGGTGATCGGCGCCGTGGCCTACGCTCATCGGACGGGTGAAGCGCTCGCTGCGAGAGGACTCGGGAACGACGACCGCGGCGGGCACGACGGTGGTTCCGACGGCGGGCACGGCCACCTCGGGGGCCGGGACGCGGAGAACGGCGTCGGGAGCGACAGCGACCCGGACGGGCGCTGACGCGCGTCGTCGGGTGCCCGGGAGTCACCCGGATCCGGCGCGGGACGCAGGAAGGGCGGCCCCAGCGGAACCGCCCTTCCCCGAACTGTCCGGTGCCTGGCTCAGATATTGAATCCGAGCGCCCGCATCTGGTCACGGCCATCCTCGGTGATCCGCTCGGGACCCCACGGGGGCATCCACACCCAGTTCAACCGCCACTCGTCCACCACGCCGTCCAGCGCCTGGCCCACCTGCTCCTCGAGCACGTCGGTCAGGGGGCATGCCGCGGTGGTGAGCGTCATGTCGATCAGGAGGGCGCCGTCCTCCGCGTAGTTCAGGCCGTAGAGCAGCCCGAGGTCCACGACGTTGACGCCGAGCTCCGGGTCGATCACGTCCCGCAACGCTTCCTCGACGTCGTCCAGCGCGGTCTGCGCCTGCTGCACATCACTCATCGCACTCTTCCTTTCGAGCGGTCCGGCACGCGTGTGCCGGGGATTCGTGGGTTCCTAGGCCTCGACCGTGGCCGTGAACCGATCGTAGCCCTCTTCCTCGAGGCGGTCAGCGAGTTCCGGGCCGCCCTGTTCGGCGATGCGTCCGGCGACGAACACGTGGACGAAGTCCGGCTTGATGTAGCGCAGGATCCGCGTGTAGTGCGTGATGAGCAGCGTGCCCATCTCACCCTTCGCATGCTCGCGGTTCACTCCCTCCGAGACCACCTTGAGGGCGTCGACGTCGAGGCCGGAGTCCGTCTCGTCGAGGATCGAGAACTTCGGGCGGAAGAGCTCCAGCTGCAGGATCTCCACGCGCTTCTTCTCGCCGCCGGAGAAGCCCTCGTTGACGTTGCGCTGGGCGAAGTCGGCATCGATGCGCAGCTGGGCCATGGCCGTCTTGACGTCCTTGGTCCAGTGGCGCAGGCTCGGCGCTTCGCCGTCGAGCGCGGTCTTGGCCGTGCGCAGGAAGTTGGTCATGGTGACGCCGGGCACCTCGACCGGGTACTGCATGGCCAGGAAGAGCCCGGCGCGGGCACGCTCGTCGACGCTCATGGAGAGGACGTCCTCGCCGTCGAGCGTGATCGAACCGCTGTCGACCTTGTAGCGGGGGTGGCCGGCGATGGTGGACGCGAGCGTCGACTTGCCGGAACCGTTGGGACCCATGATCGCGTGGGTCTCGCCGGTGTTGATCGTCAGCGTGACGCCCTTGAGGATGGGGACGTTGCCCTGCTCGGTGTCGATACTGACGTGCAGGTCCTTGATTTCAAGTGTGGACATCGTGTTCTTTCTCCTTCGCCTGCTGTGCAGGAAGTGTGCAGGAAGTGCGTGGACGGCGCCGGTATCAGCCGAACTGCGGCGCGGGGGCTCCGTTGGTGACCGTCGTGACATCGACATAGACGTCGCCGTCGTGGATCTCGAGTGCGAACACCGGGACGGGCTCGTACGCGGGGAGCTGCAGCGGCTGGCCGCTGCGCAGGTCGAACTGGGACCCGTGGCCCCAGCACTCGATGGCACATCCCTCGACGTCGCCCTCGGACAGGGAGATGTCCGCATGGGAGCAGGTGTCGCCCAGCGCATGGATCTCGCCGTCCGAGTCGCGGACGATGACGACGGGATAGTCGTCGATCAGCACGCGCAGCGCCTGCTTGACCTCGATGTCGTCGACAGCGCAGATGAGCTCGCCGCGGGGCGCGTCGGCCATCAGAGGTTCCCTGCCGCGAGCTCACGCTCGACCGACGCGGAGAGCCGCTCCTCGAGGGACGGCACCTTGATCTGCTGGATGACCTCGGTCAGGAAGCCGCGCACCACGAGGCGGCGTGCGTCCTTCTCGGGGATCCCGCGGGCCATCAGGTAGAACAGGTGCTCGTCGTCGAAGCGTCCGGTGGCACTGGCGTGGCCGGCACCCTCGATGAGGCCCGTCTCGATCTCGAGGTTCGGCACCGAGTCCGACCGCGCGCCGTCCGTGAGGATCAGGTTGCGGTTCGTCTCATAGGTGTCCGTGCCCTCGGCGGCCTTGCGGATCAGCACGTCGCCGACCCACACGGTGTGCGCGTCGTCGCCCTGCAGGGCGCCCTTGTAGGTGACGCGGGACTTGCAGTTCGGCACGGCGTGGTCCACCAGGAGGCGCTGCTCGAGGTGCTGGCCCGCGTCGGCGAAGTACAGTCCGTACATCTCGACCTCCGCACCGGTGGCGGTGAAGATGGACGACGGCGTGAGGCGCACGAGGTCGCCGCCGAGGCTGACGACGACGTGCTTGTAGCGGGCGTCGCGGCCCACCTTCGCCTGCTGCGAGGACACGTGCACGGCGTCGTCGTCCCATTCCTGGACGCTGACGACGGTCAGCTCGGCACCGTCGCCGACGATGATCTCGACGTTCTGGGCGAGGGTGACCGACCCGGAGTGGTCCAGGACGACGACGGCCTTGGAGAATGCCTCGGCGTGGATGAGGATGTGCTGCGCCGCCGCGCCGGAGGTCGATCCGGTGACGCTGACCATGACCTCGCCGTCGGCCACGGTCTCCTTCGGGATGGTGATCACGGTCGCGTCGGAGAACGCGTTCCACGCTGCGGCGGAGACGCGGTCCTCGGGCGTGGCCGCGGTGCCGAGGCGGGCATCGCTGCGATCCACGGTCTCGACGGTGACGTTCCCGGCACCGGTGACCTCGACGGCGGGAGCCGTTCCGGTCAGGGCGTCGGTGTGCAGTCCACGCAGGCGCTTGAGCGGAGTGAAGCGCCAGTCCTCCTCGAGGCCGGTGAGCGTCGGGAAGTCGGCGAGGTCGAAGGACCTGCGCCGCTCCCCGCGGGAGGCCTCGGGCACCACGGGCGCGTTGCCGTGGCTGTGCTTCTTGAGGCCGAGCTGCTCCGAGCCCTCGTTGCGGGCGGAGAGGCTCTCGCCCTCCTCCGTGAACCCGTCGATGGACGCCGCGGCGCCCGACGGGGCGCCCAGGCGGGCCTTCTCGTCGAGGTCGCCGAGATCGGTGATCTCGCCCTCGGTGTCGGGTGACATTTCCGTGTGGGTGGTCTCAGCCATCGCTAGCCCACGGCCCCTTCCATCTGCAGTTCGATCAGCCGGTTCAGCTCGAGCGCGTACTCCATGGGCAGCTCGCGGGCGATCGGCTCGATGAAGCCGCGCACGATCATGGCCATGGCCTCGTCCTCGGGGAGTCCGCGGGACATGAGGTAGAACAGCTGCTCCTCGCTGACGCGCGACACGGTGGCCTCGTGGCCCATGGTGACGTCGTCCTCGCGGATGTCCACGTACGGGTACGTGTCCGAGCGCGAGATGGTGTCGACCAGCAGCGCGTCGCAGCGCACCGTGTTCGCGGAGTGCTTGGCCCCGTCGCGGACCTGGACGAGCCCGCGGTAGGCGGCACGCCCGCCGCCGCGTGCGACGGACTTGGAGATGATCGAGGACTTGGTGTTGGGCGCGATGTGGACCATCTTCGAGCCGGTGTCCTGGTGCTGTCCCTCGCCGGCGAAGGCGATCGAGAGCGTCTCACCCTTCGCGTGCTCGCCGACCAGGTAGACGGCCGGGTACTTCATGGTCACCTTGGAACCGATGTTGCCGTCGATCCACTCCATGGTGGCGCCCTCGTGGGCGATGGCGCGCTTGGTCACGAGGTTGTACACGTTGTTCGACCAGTTCTGGATGGTCGTGTACCGGACGCGGGCGCCCTTCTTGACCACGATCTCGACGACGGCCGAGTGCAGGGAGTCGGACGTGTAGATCGGGGCGGTGCAGCCCTCGATGTAGTGCACGTAGGAGTCCTCGTCCGCGATGATGAGCGTCCGCTCGAACTGGCCCATGTTCTCGGTGTTGATGCGGAAGTAGGCCTGCAGCGGGATCTCGACGTGGACGCCCTTGGGCACGTAGACGAACGACCCGCCGGACCAGACCGCCGTGTTCAGCGACGCGAACTTGTTGTCGCCGACCGGGATGATCGTGCCGAAGTACTCCTTGAAGATCTCCGGGTGCTCACGCAGCGCGGTGTCCGTGTCGAGGAAGAGCACACCCTGGCGCTCGAGGTCCTCGCGCAGCTGGTGGTACACCACCTCGGACTCGTACTGGGCGGCGACGCCGGACACGAGGCGGGCGCGCTCGGCCTCGGGGATGCCGAGCTTCTCGTACGTGGTGCGGATGTCTTCGGGGAGGTCCTCCCACGTGTTCGCCTGCTTCTCCGTGGAGCGGACGAAGTACTTGATGTTGTCGAAGTCGATCCCGGAGAGGTCCGCACCCCACGCGGGCATGGGCTTGCGGTCGAAGTACTTGAGGCCCTTCAGGCGGAGATCGAGCATCCATTCGGGCTCGTTCTTCTTGGCGGAGATGTCGCGCACGACTTCCTCGCTCAGACCGCGGCGCGCATTGTCGCTCGCCTCGTTCTTGTCCGCCCAGCCGTACTGGTAGGTTCCGATGCCCTCGAGTTCGGGATTCTTCTCGAGGATGTCGCTGATCACCGACTCCGGCACTGCCGATGCAACTGGCTTGCGGTCTACTTGATCCGTCATCATGGCCTTCCTTGCTGATGGATGGATAACGTCGCTGGATTGCTGGGCGGTCCGGCGTCCGGAGCCGCCGGCTGCGCGTCGGCGCCGGCTGCGTCCGGGCCGGCCGCGGCGGCCGGAGCCGCCGTCGTCCGTCCCAGGGGTATGTGGGTGGTGCAGACGTGCCCGCCGGCGGCCAGCGTGGACAGCCTGCGGACATCGACGTCGAGCAGGCGGGCGAAGACGCCCGCCTCCTGCTCGCAGAACGCCGGGAACGCCGAGGCGAGCCCCTGGATGGGGCAGTGCCCCTGGCAGAGCTGGACGCTCAGCATCACGGGCCGGACCGCGGTGCTGGTGCGCGGTCCGCGCCCCTGCGGAAGGCCCACCGTCTTGGTCGATCCCACGAACCCGTCGGCGGTGAGCGCACCCGCCAGGGCGTGGGCGCGCGCCTCGAGATCGGGCCCCGCGGCCTCGACGATCGGACGGTAGCGCTCCTCCATGCCGGAGAAGCGGGTGCGGGCGAATTCCTCGATGGCCTGCGGGCCCGCGGCCTCGCCGAGCTGTGCCAGTGCGGCGGTCGCGATGTCGAGGTAGTCGTTGCCGAGCTTCGTCTGCCCGCGCTGGCTCAGGACGTAGCGGCGTGCAGGGCGGCCGGCACCGGTCGCGGAACTGCGGACGCGCTTGACCTCGATGAGGCCGTCGGAGGAGAGGGCGTCGAGGTGGCGGCGCATGGCGGCGGGGGTGAAGCCGAGGCAGTTCCCGAGTTCGGCGGCGCTGACGGGCCCCCGCTCGAGGACGGCGGAGAGGACGCGGTCACGCGTGCGCTCGTCCGGGTCGGGTGAGACGATCTGGGCGGTCCGGTCGGCTGGCACGGGTCCATCCGTAGGGCCGGCGACCTCCGGAAGGGCGGCGCGGGGCGATGCGGTCACGGTCCATTCCTTCCGTCGGCGACAAAATACACAACACAAGCATGACCTAATGTATTCCGGGCCACCACTTAGGCGAGGCTACCCATCGGGGCCCCCGCGCCTCCTACTACCTGACGTAGAATAGTGGGGTGCCGACAACTTCCCCTGCCCTCGAGATCGACGGGCTGATCAAGGATTTCGGACCCGTCGGCTCGCTCGACGGCCGGATGGTCCGGGTGCTCGACGGCGTCAGCCTCAGCGCGGCGCACGGGGCGGTCACCGTACTCCTCGGAGCCAACGGCGCCGGCAAGACGACGACCCTCGAATGCGCGCAGGGACTCCAGCGCGCCGACGGCGGCGTCGTCCGGCTCCTCGGTGAGGACCCCGCGCGTGCGACACCGCACCTGCGGGCGCGTGTCGGCGTGATGCTCCAGGACGGGGGGCTGCCGCCCTCGGTGCGGCCCCTCGCCCTCCTGCGCCACGTGGCGTCGATGTACCGGGCGCCGTTGCCCGTGGAGGCGCTGGCCGAGCGCCTCGGCCTGGACGACTTCGGCGCGGTCTCCATCCGTCGTCTCTCGGGTGGGCAGAAGCAGCGCCTGGCCCTGGCCTGCGCACTCGTCGGACGGCCCGAGGTGGTCTTCCTCGACGAGCCGAGCGCGGGCCTCGACCCGCAGTCGCGCACGATCGTGTTCGACCTCATCCGGGAACTCCGCGCGGACGGCCTCGCCGTCGTCCTCACCACCCACCTGCTGGACGACGCGCAGAGACTCGCCGACTACGTCTACATCATCGAGGGCGGCCGGACCGTCGCCGAGGGCACGGTCGCGGACCTCACGGCCGACACGGACACCGACGGGATGCGCGAGCTGCGCTTCGAGACCGTCCCCGGCCTCACCCTCCCCCCGAACCTGCTCCCCCACCTGCACCAGCGCGAACCGGATCCCGGACAGTACGTGCTCCGCGGTGCGCTGACGGCCCGGGACGTCGCCCGCCTGGCGGAGTGGTGGGACGCCTGCGGCGTGATGCCGACCGCGATCGCCATGACGCCCCGGTCCCTGGAGGACGTCTTCCTCGACATCTCGGGACGGAGCATCCGATGAGCACGAGCGCTGCAGCCTCCCGCTCCGCGGCTTCCGGTCCCGAGGCCGGAACCGACCGCGGAACGGCAGCCTCCCTGCCCGTCCGCGTGCTGCGCCACGGCGCCTACGAGGCCCTGGCGATGCTGCGCAACGGAGAGCAGCTCGTCCTGGCGATCGTGCTGCCCCTGCTGGCGCTCACCGCCCTGGTGATCACTCCGCTGCTGGACGCGTACGGGCCGACCCGCATCGACATCGCCGCTCCCGGCGTCCTCGCCCTGTGCACCATGTCCACGGCGTTCACGGGCCAGGGCATCGCGACGGGCTTCGACCGCCGGTACGGCGTGCTCCGCTTCCTCTCGACCACGCCGCTCGGCCGCTCGGGGCTCATTCTCGGCAAGGCCGTCGCCGTCGCCGGGGTGCTCGCCGTCCAGCTCGTCGTGATCGGCGGTGCCGCCGCCCTGATGGGCTGGTCGCCGCAGGCCGAGGGGATCCTCCCGGCCGCCCTCCTCCTGCTGGTCGGGTCGGCCGCGTTCACGGCCCTCGGACTCCTCGTCGCGGGCACCCTGCGTCCCGAAGCCACCCTGGCCGTCACCAACCTCGTGTGGATCCTGCTCGGCGCTGCCGGCGGCGTGATCATCCCGGCGGCGAGCCTGCCCGCCGCCGCCGAACCGTTCGTCGCCGTCCTGCCGTCATCGGCCCTCGGCGACGGCCTGAGGAGCGCCCTGGTGGACGGCGCCCTCGATCCCATCGCGTGCCTCGTGCTCCTCGCCTGGGCCGCGCTCGCTAGCCTGGCGGCCATCCGCTGGTTCAAATGGAGCTGACGCCATGACCCTCCCCGCGCTCTCGCGCCTCACGACCCGACTGCCGCGCACCACGACGCCGCTGGTGCGCCGACTGGCGATCGCCTCGCTCGTGTCGCAGATCGCCATCGTGGTGACCGGCGGCGCGGTCCGTCTCACGGCGTCGGGCCTCGGCTGTCCGGAATGGCCGCGCTGCACGCCCGACTCGATCGTGACCACGCCCGAGATGGGTCTCCACGGCGTGATCGAGTTCGGGAACCGGCTCCTCACGTTCGTGCTGGTCCTCATCGCCGTCGCCATGATCGTCTCCCTGCTCGGCATGCGGCGCGAACGCAAGGACCTGTTCCGCCTGTCCATCGGTCTGTTCCTGGGGATCCCGGCCCAGGCCGTCATCGGCGGGATCACCGTGTGGACGGGCCTGAACCCGTGGATCGTGGGCCTCCACTTCATCGTCTCCATGGTGCTCGTCGCCCTGGCGACCGTCCTGGTCAACCGTGCCCGGCTCACGACGGAGCAGTACCTCGCACGGCGGGGCCCGGCCGCCCCGGCCCTCCTGCGCCAGCTGCTCGTCACGGCCACGGTGCTGACGTCCGTCGCCGTCGTGCTCGGCGTGGTCGTGACGGGATCCGGACCCCACGCCGGCGACCACGGCGCGGCCCGCAACGGGCTCGACTCCGACCTCATGACACGCGCGCACGCGCTCCCGGTCTACCTGCTCGTCGCCACCGTGGTGCTCGCGCTCGTCGTCGCCCACCGTGCCCGGGTCCACGAGAAGCTGCGGAAGGCCCTCGGAATCCTCGCCGTCGTCGTGCTGGTGCAGGGCGCCATCGGATACACCCAGCATTTCCTGCACCTGCCGATCGCGCTCGTGGCACTGCACATGCTCGGGGCGTCACTGCTCATGGCGGCCGTCATCCATGCGCAGTACACGGGTACCACGGGCAGGACGCTCCCGGGGACGCGGACCGAGGCGAGGGTGCCGCACACCGTCTCCTAGGGAGTGGGCCTCGTCCCGGTCGTCGTGGCGGGCGGGGCCTCGGGGCCGTCGACCGCGCGTCGCCTCAGTCCTCGCCCCGGTCGTCGTGCCGGTCGTCCTCCCGGTCGTCCATGAACTCGCTCTCGAGGAGGTCGAGGAGCCGCCCGAGCTCGCGCAGCTCGGACCCGGGACTCGGCAGCAGGGGCGGGCGCGGGTCGCCCGCCGCCAACCCGCAGGCCCGGGCCAGGAGATGCAGTCCGCTGATCTTCCGCAGCCCCGCCACATGATCGACGAGGGGCGCGAGGACCGAGCGCACGCGGGCCACCTCGCGCCGGTCGCCCGCGACGACGGCGGCGCGGAGCCGACCGTAGTAGGCGGGCAGGAGCGCGGCCGGGCCGCTGTGCCACGCGTCGGCCGCGACCTCCCCCGTCATCATGAGCAGGTCCCCGCTCACCCCGTGGCTGAAGGGCCCCGAGACGAGTGCGGCGAGTTCGGCGTGCCGCGCGTTGAAGGTCGCCGCATCGGCTGCCGTGTCCTTGAACGCGACGACCCCCGGGAGTGCGGACAGTTCGGCGACCACCTGCAGCGAGTAGTCGAACTGCGTGGTCCCCGGATTGTTGTAGAGGCAGACGGGCAGGTCCGTGGCGGCGCATACCGCCCGCACCTGCGCCAGGACCTCGTCGTCGGTGAGGGGGACGTAGGAGACCGGGGACAGCACGAGTCCGGCCGCCCCTGCCCGCTGGGCGTCGACGGCGGCGTCCAGCACCTCCCGCGTCCCGACGGAGCTGATGCCCACCGCGACCGGGAGGCGCCCGTCGAGGGCACCGATGGCCGTCCGGGCAATCTGCGCGCGTTCGGACGCGTCCAGGTAGGCGAAGCTGCCGGAGGAACCGAGGACGGTCACGCCGTCGACGCCGGAGGTGGCCAGACCGTCCAGGAGACCGCGCAGGTCCTCGTGGCGGACGGAGCCGTCCGAGTCGAACGGTGTGACGGGGTAGGCGATCAGGCCGGTGAAGTCCATGACAGCCAGCCTAGGGTGCCGGCGACTCGGGCGGCACCAGCGCCGGGGAACGCGGCGCACCCGGGACCTGCTGCCGGACGGGGCGTCCCTCGGCCGGGACGGGCTCAGGACAGGATGGCCGAACCGACGAAGGGATCGATCGCGAGGGCGAGGAAGAGCACTGTGAGATAGCTGATGGAGCCGTGGAAGACCTTCATCGCGGCCTTGTTGTTCAACTCGCCCCGCTGGGCGAGGGAGTACAGCGTGTGGGACTCCCGGATGAACCAGGCGCCGCCGACGAGGGCGGCCACGGAGTAGACCCAGCCGGCGCCGGCGGGGATTAGCAGGAGCGAGCACGCCACCATGGCCCAGGCGTAGAGCACGACCTGCACCGAGACGACGCGGGCGCCGGCGATCGCACCGAGCATCGGGACGCTCGCCGCGTTGTAGTCGTCGCTGTACTTCATGGAGAGCGGCCAGTAGTGCGGGGGCGTCCAGAGGAAGATGATCAGGAACAGGACGACGGCGGGCCACTCGACGGATCCGGTGACGGCGGCCCACGCGATCAGGACGGGCATGCAGCCCGCGGCGCCGCCCCAGACGATGTTCTGCGACGTGCGGCGCTTGAGCACGAGCGTGTAGACGACGACGTAGAGGAAGATGGCCGCGACGCCGAGTAGCCCCGCGAGCGGGTTGGCGCCGAACCACAGGACGGCGATCGCCACGGCACCCAGGACCCAGGAGAAGACGAGCGCCTCGCGGGGGGTGACCTCCCCGGTCACGAGCGGGCGGTTCTCCGTGCGGTGCATGAGCTTGTCGATGTCACGGTCGATATAGCAGTTGAACGCCCCCGCGCTACCGGCTGCGAGGGCTCCGCCGACCATGGTGGCCAGGATCAGGCCGAGGGGCGGGAACCCGCCCTGCGCGAAGATCATGGTGGGAAGCGTGGTCACCAGGAGGAGTTCGATCACACGAGGCTTCGTCAGGGCGAGGTAGGCCTTCGCTTTGCGGCCGAAACCCTGACGGGCCTGCGGGGAACGTGCCGGAGCAGGAGCCTGCTGGGTCTTCACAAGGCAACACTTTCGTTTCTTCCGGAGTAAAAGACAAAGCCATCATACCCTTTTACGCTCTGTAGAAATCGGGGCCGACCGCCGTCCCGCGGTCCTTGCGGCTACGGCTCCACCCTGTCGGCGAGGACCGGCGACAGCGACCACGCGGTCGGCGCTGCGCGAAGCAGTCCCCTGCGGACTCCGGCGGTGCAGCGCCCCTGAGGACGCGGCAGCGGAAGGGCGCCGGTCGCGCGGCTCGTTCCGCTGCCTCTGAAAGGGGGGCGAGCCGCAACCCCGGGATGTGACGGACGACATTCTTCGACTCCCACGACTGTTCGCGGGCCGGAAGGGATAGTGTGGATTCGAAAGCCCGCTGCAGAAGCCTGCCCGGAATCCACTCCGGGTCGATGCTGTCCGCGGTCGGAGCTTGAACTCGCAGGATTCAACGGTGAACGGCCAGCCCGACGGCGTGCCTGGAAGCACCCCGTCGTCGGCCGTTCCGGACAGAGAGGGGCCCGGAAACGTGCCACAGACGCAAGAGCAGGAACTGACCTGGACCGAACTCGACCAGAAGGCGGTCGACACGGCCCGCATCCTGGCAGCGGACGCCGTGGAGAAGGTGGGCAACGGGCACCCGGGAACGGCCATGAGCCTGGCGCCGGCCGCCTACCTCCTGTTCCACAAGCTGATGCGGCACGATCCGTCGGACCCCGAGTGGGACCGGGCGCGACCGCTTCGTCCTCTCCCCCGGGCACACCTCGCTCACCCT
Source organism: Arthrobacter sp. MN05-02 (assembly GCA_004001285.1). Lineage (NCBI taxonomy): Bacteria > Bacillati > Actinomycetota > Actinomycetes > Micrococcales > Micrococcaceae > Arthrobacter > Arthrobacter sp. MN05-02. The sequence goes on along the minus strand of AP018697.1, from coordinate 1,718,048 downwards.
CTACATCCAGCTCTTCCTGTCCGGGTACGGCCTCGAGCTCGATGACCTGAAGGCACTGCGCACCTGGGGCTCCCTCACGCCCGGCCATCCCGAGTACCGGCACACCAAGGGCGTCGAGATCACCACGGGCCCGCTCGGCCAGGGCCTCGCGACGTCGGTCGGTTTCGCCTACGGCCAGCGCCGCCAGCGCGGGATGTTCGACGCAGACGCACCCGCCGGGACCAGTCCCTTCGACCACACCATCTGGGTCATCGCCTCGGACGGCGATCTCCAGGAAGGCGTGACGGCGGAAGCATCGTCCCTCGCGGGCCACCAGGAGCTCGGGAACCTCGTGGTGATCTACGACGAGAACCACATCTCGATCGAGGACGACACGGACATCTCGTTCACCGAGGACGTCCTGAAGCGCTACGAGGCGTACGGCTGGCACACCCAGCGCGTCGACTGGACCAAGACCGGCGAGTACGTCGAGGACGTCGCCGAGCTCTACTTCCGCGCTCGTCGCCGCGAAGAACGAGACCTCGAAGCCCAGCATCGTCTCGCTGCGCACGATCATCGGCTACCCCGCGCCGAACAAGCAGAACACCGGCAAGATCCACGGCTCCGCACTCGGCAAGGACGAGGTCGCAGCGCTCAAGGAAGCCCTCGGCTTCGACCCCAAGAAGCACTTCGACGTCGACCCGGAGGTCCTGGACCACGCCCGCGGCGTCGTGCAGCGCGGTGCAGACGCACACAGCGCCTGGCAGGAGGGCTTCGACGCCTGGAAGGCGGCACACACCGACGAGGCCGCGCTCCTCGAGCGCATCCAGGCCCGCACCCTGCCCGAGGGCTGGGAGGAGACCCTGCCCACGTTCGAGGCGGGCAAGGACATGTCCACGCGTGCAGCATCCGGCAAGGTCCTCACCGCCATCGGTCCCGCACTCCCCGAACTGTGGGGCGGCAGCGCCGACCTCGCGGAATCGAACAACACGACCATCGAGGGGTCGCCGTCGTTCATCCCCGCGAGCCGCCAGACCAAGGCATGGTCGGGCAACGAGTACGGCCGCGTGCTGCACTTCGGCATCCGTGAGCACGCTGCCGCGGCCATCGTGAACGGCATCGTGATGCACAGCAGCACCCGCGCTTTCTCGGGCACCTTCCTGATCTTCAGCGACTACCAGCGCCCTGCGGTGCGCCCCGGGGCGCTCATGGGGGTCCCGGCCATCTACGTCTGGACGCACGACTCGATCGGCCTCGGCGAGGACGGCCCCACCCACCAGCCGGTCGAGCAGCTGTCCTCGCTGCGGACCATCCCGTGACTCGACGTCGTCCGTCCGGGCGACGCGAACGAGGTGGCCGTCGCCTGGCGCACCATCCTCGAGAACACCGAGAACCCTGCGGGCATCGTCCTGACCCGCCAGAACATCCCGACCTACCAGCGGGGCGACGGCGCGGCCGAGGGTGACACGTTCGGCTCGGTCGAGGGCGTCGCGAAGGGCGGCTACGTGCTGGCCGAAGCGAGGAACGGCTCGCCCGACGTCATCCTGATCGGCACCGGGTCCGAGGTCCAGCTCGCTGTGGAGGCCCGCGAGGCCCTCGAGGCGGAGGGCGTCTCCGCCCGCGTGGTGTCCATGCCGTGCCTCGAGTGGTTCAACGCCCAGGACGCGTCCTACCGCGACAGTGTCCTGCCGCGCACCGTCCGCGCCCGCGTGTCCGTCGAGGCTGGTGTGTCGCAGAGCTGGCACGGGATCATCGGCGACGCCGGACGCAGCGTATCGCTCGAGCACTTCGGCGCCTCCGCCGACTACAAGACGCTCTACCGCGAGTTCGGCATCACGGCGGACGCCGTCGTCGCGGCCGCCAAGGACTCCCTCGAGGCCGTGGCCGCCGATCCCCTGGCGCCCAACGGCACCGCGGCGATGCCGTCGGGCCACCGTGCCACCGAGACCGGCGACCACCAGTAGTCCCGCACCCTCCGTCAGAATCCAGCAAACATTCCGCGGAAGCGGACAAGGAGCACACCATGTCAACACCCACAGCCGACCTCTCGGCGGCCGGCGTATCCATCTGGCTCGATGACCTCTCACGGGAGCGCATCAACTCGGGCGCCTTCAAGCACCTCATCGAGGACCGCAACGTCGTCGGCGTCACGACCAACCCGAGCATCTTCGCCGCCGCACTGAAGAAGGGCGAGTCCTACGCCTCCCAGGTCGGGGCGCTGGCAGAGGCCGGCGCTGACGTGGACCAGGCCGTCTTCGACATCACCACCCACGACGTCGCCCAGGCCTGCGACATCTTCGCCGAGGAGGCCGAGCGCACCAACGGCGCCGACGGCCGCGTCTCCATCGAGGTAGATCCCCGCCTGGCCCGCGACACCGCCGGGACGATCGCCGAGGCCAAGCGCCTGCACGCCAAGGTCCAGCGCACCAACGTGCTCATCAAGATCCCGGCGACCGTCGAGGGACTGGAAGCCATCTCCTCGACCCTGGCAGCCGGCATCAGCGTGAACGTGACCCTGATCTTCTCCCTCGAGCGCTACCGCGCCGTGATCAACGCGTTCATGGTGGGCCTCGAGCAGGCGAAGGAGAACGGCCACGACCTCGCGAGGATCCACTCGGTCGCCTCGTTCTTCGTCTCCCGCGTCGATGCCGAGATCGATGCACGGCTCGACGCCGTCGGCACCGACGAGGCGAAGGCGCTCAAGGGCAAGGCGGGCCTCGCCAACGCACGCCTCGCCTACCAGGTGTTCCAGGAGCAGTTCTCCTCGGAGCGCTGGCAGGTCCTCAAGTCCGCCGGCGCCAACGCGCAGCGTCCCCTCTGGGCGTCGACGGGCGTCAAGGACCCGAACCTCCCGGACACGCTCTACGTGGCCGGCCTCGTCGCAGCCGACGTCGTGAACACCATGCCGGAGAAGACGCTCGAGGCCATGGCCGACCACGGCGTCGTCGAGGGCGACACGATCACGGGCACGTACGAGGAGTCCAACGAGGTCCTGAACCAGCTCGACGCGATGGGCATCTCGTACGACGAGGTCGTCGAGCAGCTCGAGACCGAGGGCCTCGACAAGTTCGTCGCCAGCTGGTCGGAGCTCCTCGAGACCGTCCAGACCGCACTCGACGCTTCGAAGGGCTGATCCCCATGGGCTCGTTCGCACTGACCGCGTCCGGGGCGGCGCTCGCCGCCGTCGAGTCGGCGGTACCCGCACTCGTGCAGGACCGCGTCGCCTCCCGGCTGATGGCGAAGGACCCCACCCTGTGGGGCAGCGACGCCGAATCCGAAGCCTCGGTCCGCCTCGGCTGGATCGACCTGTTCGAGGGCTCACGCGCGCTCCTCCCGGAGATCGCGGGCCTCCGCGCCGACCTCCAGGCAGAAGGGGTCGACCGGATCGTGCTGTGCGGCATGGGCGGCTCCTCGCTCGCGCCGGAGGTCATCACGAAGGAAGCGGGCGTCCCGCTCGTCGTCCTGGACGCCACCGATCCCGACCAGGTGCGCGCGGCCCTCGAGGAGGACCTGCAGCGCACCGCGATCGTGGTGTCGTCGAAGTCCGGCTCCACGGTCGAGACCGACTCCCAGCGCCGGTTGTTCGAGCAGGCGTTCACTGACGCCGGCATCGACGCGGCGTCGCGCATCGTCGTCGTGACGGATCCGGGATCGCCCCTCGATGAGGCATCGCGGACGGCGGGCTACCGGAAGGTGTTCAACGCCGATCCCCGGGTCGGCGGCCGGTACTCGGCCCTCACGGCCTTCGGCCTGGTGCCGTCCGCCCTCGCCGGCGCGGACATCGAGACGCTGCTGGACGACGCCGAGGACAGTGCCGAGTTCCTCGGCGACGACGTCGACGACAACGTGGGCCTGCAGCTCGGCGCCGTCCTGGGCGGGACGAACCCGCTCCGCGACAAGATCGTCTTCGCCGATGCGGGTTCCGGGCTGCCCGGCTTCGCCGACTGGGCGGAACAGCTCATCGCGGAGTCCACGGGCAAGCTCGGCACCGGACTGCTCCCCGTCGTCGCCTCCGGCGACGCACCCGAGCTCGCGGACGTGGCCGACGACGTCCTGCCCGTCTTCCTGGCCCCGTTCGACGAGGCCCCCAGCGACGAGCTCACCGACGGCACCAGGCTGACGGTCAGCGGTACCCTGGGCAGCCAGCTGTTCGTCTGGGAGTACGCGGTCGCCGTCGCGGGACGCCTGCTGGGCATCAATCCCTTCGACCAGCCCGATGTCGAGGCCGCGAAGAAGGCCGCGCGCGGCCTGCTGGACGCGCAGCCCGAGCCCTCCCCGGCCGCCTTCGTCGACGGCGCCGTGGAGGTGCGCGGCGACGCCGGCCTGCTCGGATCGTCGAGCACGGTCGCGGAAGCCCTCGAGGCGCTCCTCGCCGCACTCCCTCCGAACGGCTACCTCTCGGTCCAGGCGTACCTGGACCGGCACCGGCAGGCCGCGCTCGAGGAGATCCGGTCACCGCTGGCGGCTGCCACCGGCCGGCCGGTCACCTTCGGCTGGGGCCCGCGCTTCCTGCACTCCACGGGCCAGTACCACAAGGGCGGCTCGCCCATCGGGGCGTACCTCCAGCTGACCGGTGCCGGGCACGCGGATCTCGCCATCCCGGACCGGCCGTTCACGTTCGGGAAGCTGATCTCCGCCCAGGCCGCGGGCGACGCGCAGGTCCTCGCCGACTCCGGCCGGCCCGTGCTCCGCCTCCACCTGACGGAACGCGAGGCGGGCGTCGACCAGCTGCGGCGCGTCGTCTCGGCCCTCGCCGTGTCCGGTCGGGGCGAGCGGGGAACGGACGGGCATGCCTGACAGTACGACGGCGAGAGCCACCAATCCGCTGCGCGACCCGCGTGACAGGAGGCTCAGCCGGATCGCCGGCCCGTCCTCGCTCGTACTGTTCGGTGTCACCGGCGACCTCGCCCGGAAGAAGCTCATGCCGGCCATCTACGATCTCGCGAACCGTGGGCTCCTGCCCCCGAGTTTCGGCCTCGTCGGCTTCGGCCGCCGGGACTGGAGCGACGAGGAGTTCGTGGAGCAGGTGAGGGACTCCGTCACGCAGCACGCCCGCACACCGTTCAACGAGACCGTCTGGGAGCAGCTCTCCGCCGGCATCCGCTTCGTGAAGGGCGAGTTCGACGACGACGACGCCTTCAAGAACCTCAGGGAGTGCATCGAGGAACTCGACCAGAGCAGGGGGACGCGGGGCAACCACGCGTTCTACCTCTCGATCCCGCCGAACGCGTTCGAGGCGGTGTGCCAGAAGCTCTCCGAGCACGGCCTGGCCCAGCCCGACGACGGCCAGTGGCGCCGCGTGGTCATCGAGAAGCCCTTCGGGCACGACCTCGAGTCCGCGCGGGGAGCTGAACAGCATCGTCGAGGAGGTCTTCCCTCCCGACGCGGTGTTCCGGATCGACCACTACCTGGGCAAGGAGACGGTCCAGAACATCCTGGCCCTGCGCTTCGCCAACCAGCTCTTCGAGCCCCTCTGGAACGCGAACTACGTCGACCACGTGCAGATCACCATGGCCGAGGACATCGGGATCGGCAGCCGGGCAGGCTACTACGACGGTGTGGGCGCTGCCCGCGACGTCATCCAGAACCACCTGCTCCAGCTGCTCGCCCTGACGGCCATGGAGGAGCCGATCTCGTTCGACGCCGACCACCTCCGTTCCGAGAAGGAGAAGGTCCTCGCGGCCGTCTCCCTCCCCTCCGACCTCGCCGGCCGGTCCGCCCGCGGACAGTACGAGGCCGGCTGGCAGGGCGGGGAGCGCGTCAACGGCTTCCTCGAGGAGGAGGGGATCCCGGCGGACTCCACGACGGAGAGCTTCGCCGCGCTCCGGCTGGACATCAACACGCGGCGCTGGGCCGGCGTCCCGTTCTACCTGCGCGCGGGCAAGCGGCTCGGGCGCAGGGTCACGGAGATCGCCGTCGTCTTCAAGCGGGCCCCGAACCTGCTGTTCCGGGACCACAACGAGGAGGACTTCGGCCAGAACGCCGTCGTCATCCGGGTCCAGCCCGACGAGGGTGTCACGATCCGCTTCGGCTCGGCTCGAAGGTCCCCGGTACGCAGACGGAGGTGCGCGACGTGACCATGGACTTCGGCTACGGGCACTCGTTCACCGAGTCGAGCCCCGAGGCCTATGAGCGCCTCATCCTCGACGTCCTGCTCGGCGAGCCGCCGCTCTTCCCGCGCCAGCAGGAGGTGGAGCTGTCCTGGCAGATCCTCGACCCGTTCGAGAAGCACTGGGAGTCCCTCGACGGCCAGCCGGATCCCTATGTACCGGGGAGCTGGGGTCCCGCTTCCGCCGACGAGTTGCTCGCCGCCGACGGACGAACCTGGAGAAGGCCATGATCGTAGAACTTCCCGACACCACCACCTCCAAGGTGTCCAAGGAGCTGATGGCGATGCGCGAACGCGGCGGCGTCGTCGCCCTCGGGCGTGTGCTCACACTCGTCGTGATCACGAGGTCGGGGCACGAGGAGGAGGCCATCGACGCGGCGAACGAGGCCAGCCGCGAGCACCCGTGCCGCATCATCGTGCTCGCCGAGGGGTCGCCGGACGAGCCGACACGCCTCGACGGCCAGATCCGTGTCGGCGGCGATGCCGGGGCTTCGGAGGTGGTCGTGCTGCGCGGTTACGGGGAGCTCGCCGACGAGAACGAGTCGCTGGTGTCCGCCCTCCTGCTGCCCGACGCGCCGATCGTCGCGTGGTGGCCGCACGGTGTCCCGGAGGCCGCCTCGCAGACGTCGATCGGCAGCATCGCGCACCGCCGGATCACCGACTCCGCGAACGAGCCGGACCCGACGGCGGCACTGTTCAACATCCGCAGCACCTACGCCGCGGGCGACACCGACCTCGCTTGGGACGCGCCTCACCAACTGGCGCATCCAGCTCGCAGCCGTGCTGGACCAGCTCGAGGGCGACCAGCCGATCACGGCGGTCACCGTCGAGGGCGCATCGGACTCCCCCAGCACCGTCCTGCTGGCCGCCTGGCTCACGCGGGCGCTGGGCGCACCCGTCAGTATCGCCGCAGGTCCGGCCGGCACCGGGCTCAAGCGCGTGCGACTCGTGCGCAGCGGCGGGGACATCGAACTCCACCGCCCGCACCACGACGTCGCGGAGCTGCACCAGCCGGACCAGCCCGTCCAGCGCATCTCGTTGCCGCGGCGGAGCCTGCGGGACTGCCTCGCCGAGGAGCTGAGGCGGCTCGACCCCGACGAGGTCTTCGGAGAGGTCATCACCGAAGGACTCGCCCTGACCAACCTGAGGAGCGTGTGACCGAATGAGCGCTGAACCGAAAGTCAGCATCCATCCCTCCCCGACGTCCCTGGCGGCAGCCGTGGCGGCGCGGCTGATCACGCGCCTGGTCGACGTGCAGAGCGACCCGCGGCACGGCCACCGTGGTCCTCACGGGCGGCTCGATCGGCACGGCGGCCCTGCAGGCCGTCGTGGAATCACCGGCGCACACGGCGGTCGACTGGGCGAACGTGCACTTCTGGTGGGGCGACGAGCGGTTCCTGCGCGCCGAGGACCCGGACCGCAACGCCGTCCAGGCGCGTGCCGCGTTGCTCGACCGGATCGCCGTCGACCCCGTGAAGATCCACGAGTTCGGCTCGAAGGACGAATTCCCCGATGAGGACGCGGCCGCCCTCGACTACGCCGGACAGCTCGCGGCGGCCGCCAAGGCCGAACGCGAGGCGGACGAGGACGCGGTGCAGCCCGATCCGCGCCTCCCCCGCTTCGACGTCCTCCTGCTGGGTGTCGGACCCGACGCGCACGTCGCCTCGCTCTTCCCGGAGATGGCCGGCATCCGCACCAGGGGCGAGACGACGGTGGGCGTCGCCGACGCACCCAAGCCGCCGCCGCAGCGCATCTCGCTGACGCTGGAGGCGATCAACACGGCCCAGGAGGTCTGGCTGTCCGTCAGCGGCAGCGACAAGGCCGGTGCCGTGGGACTGGCCCTCGCGGGAGCCGGCCATGTCCAGGTCCCCGCCGCCGGGGCGCGCGGGGTGCGGAAGACCCTGTGGCTGATCGACCAGGACGCGGCGCAGAAACTGCCCGGGCGCCTGATCGACCACGAGGACGAGGACGAGTCCGTCGGCTGACAAGCTGTCCTCGACGACGAAGGCCCCCGCTTCCTGCTGGAAGCGGGGGCCTTCTCCGTGCGGTGCTGCTGCGCCTACGCGTCGCCGGCGAAACGCTGGATGAGGCCGAGGGCGACGATGACGACACCCCATGCGAGGCCGAGGGCCACGGTGAAACGGTTGAGGTTGCGCTCGGCGACCCCGGACGATCCCATGCTCGAGGTCATGCCGCCACCGAACATGTCCGACATTCCACCGCCACGTCCCTTGTGGAGCAGGATCAGCAGGGTGAGCAGGAGGCTCGTGATCCCGAGCAGGACGAGCAGGATGATACGGAGGATTTCCACGGGGCCCTTTCAAGGCTCGGTGGCCGCTCGACGGAGCGGCCGGCGCACGGAACTAGTCTGTCACCAGATGCTGTTCGAACCTGACAATACTAGCAAACTCGGACACGTCGAGGCTCGCACCGCCGACGAGCACGCCGTCGACGTCACGCTCCTTGAGGATGCTCGCGGCGTTCGCCGCCTTCACCGAGCCGCCGTAGAGCAGGCGTGTCCTCGACGCCGTCTCGGCCCCGAAGAGGGAACCGAGTTCGGCACGGATCGCGGCGCACATCTCCTGCGCGTCCTCGGGTCCCGCGACCCTCACCCGTACCGATGGCCCACACGGGCTCGTAGGCGACCACCAGGGCGGACGCCTGTTCCGGCGTCAGGCCTGCGACGCCCTGGCGGAGCTGCTCGAGCGTCGAGGCGACATGCGTGCCGGCCTGCCGGATCTCGAGGCCCTCGCCGACGCACAGCACGGGCACCAGTGAGTGGCGGTAGGCCGCCTGCACCTTCCGGTTGACCAGCTCGTCCGACTCGGAGTGGATGGTCCGCCGCTCGGAATGTCCCACCAGCACGTAGGTGCAGTCGAGCTTGGCGAGGAACTGACCGGAGATGTCCCCCGTGTACGCACCGGAATCCTCCGGCGAGAGGTCCTGGCCGCCGTAGGCGACCTCGAGGTTGTCACCCTTGACGAGCGTCTGGACGCCGCGGAGATCGGTGAAGGGCGGGAAGACCGAGACCTCGACGCGCGAGAAGTCGTGGCCGGCGTCGTCGAGAGTCCAGGCCAGCTTCTGCAGGAAAGTGATGCCCTGCATGTGGTCCAGGTTCATCTTCCAGTTCCCCGCGATGAGCGGGCGGCGGTCGAAGGCGCCGTTGGTCGAGGTGGTCATCGTCCTACTCCATCTGTTCGTTGCATGGGGGCGAGATCCGCGGAGCCTCGGCCCCGCGGATCCCGCTCTTCCTGGGCGCCCGTTCCCGGGCGGTCGATCGTGACCGCCCTCCCGCTAGTCGCGGGCGAGGGCCGTCAGGCCGGGCAGTTCCTTGCCTTCGAGGTACTCCAGGCTCGCGCCGCCACCGGTCGAGATGTGCCCGAACTGGTCGTCGGCGAAGCCGAGGCCACGGACGGCAGCGGCGGAGTCGCCGCCGCCGACCACGGTCAGGGCACCGTTCGCCTGAGCGTCGACGAGGGCCTGGGCGACCGCCCGGGTGCCGCCGGCGAACGCCTCGAACTCGAAGACGCCCATGGGTCCGTTCCAGAAGACGGTCCTCGCCTCGGCGATGTTCGCGGCGAAGTCCTCGCCCGTCACGGGGCCGATGTCCAGCCCGATGCCGGCTGCCCCGTAGCTCCCGGACTCGATGGCGTCCGCGGCGACCACGCCGGAACCGGCGTCGGCGGCGAACTTCTCCGCCACGACGATGTCGGTCGGCAGGACGAACTGCGTGCCGTCGCGGGACCCCCGCTCGAGGTAACCGCGAACGGTCTCGATCTGATCCTCCTCGAGCAGGCTGGCGCCCACCCTGTGGCCCTGGGCCGCGAGGAACGTGAACAGCATGCCGCCGCCCACGAGGATGCGGTCCGCCGTGCCGATCAGGTTCTCGATGACGGCGAGCTTGTCGGACACCTTGGATCCGCCGAGCACGACGACGAAGGGCCGCTGCGGATCCTTCGTCAGCCGCTCCAGGACCACGAGTTCCGCCTTGACCAGGTCGCCCTGGTAGGACGGCAGCAGTGCGGCGATGTCGTACACGCTCGCGTGCTTCCGGTGCACCGCACCGAAGGCGTCGTCGACGTAGGCGCCGTCCGAGCCGACCAGGTCCGCGATCTCGCGGGCGAAGGCCGACCGCTCGGCGTCGTCCTTGCTCGTCTCACGCGCGTCGAAGCGCACGTTCTCGAGGACGAGCACCTCCCCCTCGGCCAGGGCTGCGGCCGCGCTGCGGGCACCCTCACCCGTGGTGTCCGGCGCGAGCGTGACCGGGAAGTCCGCGAGGTCCCGCAGGACGTCCACGGCAGGCTTGAGCGAGTACTTCTGCTCGGGCGCGCCCTTGGGCCGCCCCAGGTGCGCCAGGACGATCACGGCCGCCCCTGCCTCGCTCAGCTTGCGGAGAACGGGCAGGGAAGCGCGCACGCGGCCGTCGTCGGTGACCTTCAGCTCCGGGACCTCGCCCTCGAGGGGCACGTTGAGGTCCGAACGGACGAGGACACGGCGTCCACGGACGCCTTCGGCGAGGAGGTCGTCGAGCGATGCGTAAGCCACGGGCGGTCGCCTAGGAGAGCTTGGCGGCGACGATTTCGGTCAGGTCGACCAGGCGGTTCGAGTAGCCCCACTCGTTGTCGTACCAGCCCACGACCTTGACCTGGTTGCCGAGGACCTTCGTCAGGCCGGAGTCGAAGATGCACGACGCCGGATCCGTCACGATGTCCGAGGAGACGATGGGGTCCTCCGTGTAGGTGAGGTAGCCCTTGAGCGAGCCCTCGGCAGCGGCAGCCTTGTAGGCGGCGTTGACCTCCTCGGCGGTGACCTCACGGCCCAGGGTGACCGTCAGGTCGGTGGCCGAACCGGTGGGGACGGGAACGCGGATGGCGTAGCCGTCGAGCTTGCCCTTGAGCTCCGGCAGGACGAGGCCGATCGCCTTCGCCGCGCCCGTGGAGGTCGGCACCATGTTGATCGCTGCGGCGCGTGCACGGCGGAGGTCCTTGTGCGGGCCGTCCTGGAGGTTCTGGTCGGCGGTGTACGCGTGGATCGTCGTCATGAGGCCGCGCTCGATGCCGAAGGAGTCGTTCAGCACCTTGGCGAGGGGGCCGAGGCAGTTCGTGGTGCACGACGCGTTCGAGATGATGTGGTGGTTCGCGGGGTCGTAGTCGCCGTCGTTGACGCCGAGCACCACGGTGAGGTCCTCGTCGGAGGCGGGAGCGGAGATGAGGACCTTCTGGGCGCCGGCGTCGATGTGCTTCTGGGCGTCGGATGCCTTGGTGAAGAACCCGGTGGACTCGATCACGATGTCGACGCCCAGGTCCTTCCAGGGCAGGTTCGCGGGATCGCGCTCGGCCAGCACCTTGACGCGCTTGCCGCCGACCACCAGGTCACCCCCGTCGACCTCGACGGAGGCCTTCAGACGGCCGGTCACGGAGTCGTACTTCAGCAGGTGGGCGAGGGCCTCGGGGCTCGTCAGGTCGTTGACGGCAACGATCTCGAGGTCTGCGCCCTGCTCGAGGGCCGCGCGGAAGTAGTTGCGACCGATGCGGCCGAAGCCGTTGATTCCAACACGAGTAGTCACTGGTTTCCATCTCCTTCATAGGTGGTGCCGCCGTGATGACCCTTCTCGGGTGATGCCGGCGACGAGTAAATCTGGTACCGGGCACACCTTCGTGCCGAAGTGAATCGGGTCCTGCTGGCTCCCTGCGGAGCGGTGTCCGTCGCCGGAGCCGTGCGGGGACGGGTCCCTGCACGGCTCCAACCTTACTCAGCGCGGCGTTCCGGCACGCACTCGGAGCACTGATCGCCCCGCGTGCGCGGAGCGTGGTGGTGACCGGCCGGTCAGCGGCCGGGAGTGATGAGGACGGAGGCGCCGGTGCGTGCTGCCTGGAAGCGGGTCTGGACGTCGGCCCAGTTCACCAGGTTCCACCACGCCTTGACGTAGTCGGGCTTGACGTTGACGTAGTCCAGGTAGAAGGCGTGCTCCCACATGTCCAGCATCAGCAGCGGCACGGTACCCACGGGCACGTTGCCCTGCTGGTCGTAGAGCTGTTCGATCACGATGTTCTGGCCGAGCGGCTCGTAGGCGAGCACGGCCCAGCCCGAGCCCTGCAGGGACGTGGCGGCGGCCGTGAAAATGGGCGCGGAACGCGTCGAAGGACCCGAACGCGTCGTCCAGGGCCGCGGCCAGTTCACCCTCGGGCTTGTCGCCGCCCTCGGGAGACATGTTCTTCCAGAAGATGCTGTGGTTGATGACGCCGCCGACGTGGAAGGCGAGGTCCTTGGAGAGCTTGGGGATGGTGCCGAACTGGCCGGTCGCGCGGGCCTCGGCGAGCTGGGCCAGGGCGTCGTTGGCGCCCTTGACGTAGGTGGCCTGGTGCTTGGAGTGGTGCAGCTCCATGATCCGGCCCGAGATGTGCGGCTCCAGGGCCGCGTAGTCGTAATCGAGATCCGGCAGTACGTATTCGCTCACGTAGTCCTCCATGTAGTGGTCCCAGGTGCCGGCGCGCCCGTCGGCTCCAGCGGGAGCCCGGACGGCAGGCGGCCCACCTGATCAGAAGCGGGCTTGTCGTTCCATCCTATGCACTTCTTCACTCGTCGAGCATGTCCGCGGTCACATTCGCATCGGTCCCCGGGATCCCGATGTCCGTCGCCCTCTTGTCCGCCATGGCGAGCAGGCGCCGGATGCGCCCGGCGATGGCGTCCTTGGTCATGGGCGGGTCCGCCAGCCGGCCGAGTTCGTCCAGGCTCGCCTGCTTGTGGGCCACCCGCAGCTCCCCCGCGTAGCGCAGGTGCTCGGGGACCGTCTCGCCGAGGATCTCGAGGGCACGCTCGACACGCGCGCCCGCGGCCACGGCGGCCTGCGCCGATCGGCGCAGGTTCGCGTCGTCGAAGTTCGCGAGGCGGTTCGCCGTGGCCCGGACCTCCTTGCGCATCCGGCGCTCCTCCCACACCATGAGGGCGTCGTGCGCGCCCATGCGCGTCAGGAGGGCGGCGATCGTGTCGCCGTCGCGGATGACCACGCGGTCGACGCCGCGCACCTCCCGCGCCTTGGCGGCGATGTCGAGCCGCCGTGCTGCCCCGACGAGCGCCAGGGCGGACTCCGGGCCGGGGCAGGTGACCTCCAGGGAGGAGGAACGGCCGGGTTCCGTCAGGGAGCCGTGTGCGAGGAACGCGCCGCGCCACACGGCCTCGGCATCCGCCGTCGAGCCGTTGACGACGGCGGACGGCAACCCCCGGACGGGGCGGCCGCGGCTGTCCAGGAGCCCGGTCTGACGGGCGAGGGACTCCCCTTCGCGCACCACGCGCACCACGTAGCGGTTGCCACGCTTGAGGCCGCCTCCCGTGACGACGATGATCTCGCTGTTGTGCCCGTACACCTCGGCGATGGTCGCCCGTAACCTGCGCGCCGTCGAGGCGAGGTCCACCTCGGCCTCGATGACGATCCTGCCGGAGACGATGTGGAGACCTCCGGCGAATCTCAGCAGCGCGGACACCTCGGCCTTGCGGACCGAGGACTTCTTGACGTCGAGGTGGGACAGCTCCTCTTTGACATCGGCGGTCAGGGCCACAGATACACTCCTAGTTCTCCCCGAACATGTCGTTGTAGGACGTCGCCAGCCGCAGGGGATCATGTACGGGCTTACCGGTCGAAACTCCCACTGTACCGAAGACGACCCGTCCGCCCATTCCTGCGACGGCTCGTTCGAACTCGGCACGGTCTGCTACCACCGCGGGATCGGCGAGCACCACGTCGACGGTGAAATCCGGTGCGTAGCGGGTGATCACGTTGAGGTGGTCGACCGCGCTCATGCCCTGGGTCTCCTTGGTGTCGTTGGTGAGGTTCATGGTCAGGCACCGTTTGGCGGAGGTCCGGCACAGGGCGTCCCGGAGCTCGGGGAGCAGCAGGTGCGGCAGCACCGAGGTGTACCAGGACCCCGGTCCGAGGACCACCCAGTCGGCCAGCTCGATGGCTTCCAGGGCGTCCCGGCAGGCCGGCGCTCCTGCGGGGAGGAGACGCACGTTGCTCACGTTGCCGGTGTCGGCGGCCACCGCCAGTCGCGCCTGCCCCGTCACCGTGGTCACGCGCAGGGACCCCTGCACCTCGCTGAGCAGGTCGCCCTCGATCGTCAGGGGCACGCTGGCCATCGGCAGCACCCGGCCCCGCGCGCCGAGCAGGGCTCCGGCCCACTGCAGGCCTGCGACCGGATCACCGAGGAGCTCCCACAGCGTGACGATCAGGAGGTTGCCCATCGCGTGGTCGTCGAGTGAGCCCTCGACGCCGTCCCGCGAGGTGAAGCGGTGCTGCATGACGTCACGCCAGGTGCGTCCCCAGTCCGTGTCGTCACAGAGCGCCGAGAGGGCCATCCGGAGGTCGCCCGGAGGTAGCACCCCGAGTTCGCGGCGCAGCCGCCCCGAGGACCCGCCGTCGTCGGCCACGGTCACCACGGCGGTCAGTTCCTGGGTCAGGAGCCGCAGGGCGGACAGCGACGCCGACAATCCGTGCCCGCCGCCGAGCGCGACGACGGACGGACCCGGGCCCGGGCCGTCTCCCTTCCTGCCGGCCGCGGGCGGGACGAGGGGAAGGGACCCGGAGAACAGCGCCACTACTCACGACCGAGGTCTCGGTGGTGAGCGGCGACCTGCACGCCCGGCAGCTGGGCCAGGCGCTGTGCGATCTCCTCGGTCACGGCGACGGACCGGTGCTTGCCACCGGTGCAGCCGACCGCGATGGTGGCGTAGTGCTTGTTCTCGCGGCGGTAGCCGTCCAGGACGGGGACCAGGGCGTGGACGTACCGGTCGATGAAATCACCGGCGCCCTGCGCACCGAGCACGTAGTCGCGCACGGGCGCGTCGAGCCCTGTCTGGGGTCGCAGGACCGGCACCCAGTGCGGGTTCGGGATGAAGCGGACGTCGGCCACGTAGTTGGCGTCCACCGGAAGGCCGTACTTGAAACCGAAGCTCATGACGTTGAGGCGGAGGACGATGGGACCGGACTCGGAGAACAGCTCGGTCACACTCGTCGCGAGGGCGTGCACATTGAGGTCGCTCGTGTCGATCACGATGTCCGATGTGTGCTTCAGCTCCCTGAGCACGTCCCGCTCGGCCGCGATGCCGTCGAGGATCCGGCCGTCGCCCTGCAGCGGATGCGGGCGGCGGCCCTGCTCGAAGCGTCGCACCAGGACGGCGTCGTCGGCGTCGAGGAAGAGGACCCGGTAGCCGACCCCGGCCGCCCGCAGTCCGTCCAGCGATGCCTTGATGTCGTTGAAGAGCTCCTTGCCGCGGACGTCGATGACGACGGCGAGCTTGGGGATGGACTGCGGCGTCCGCGCCACGAGCTCCGTGAGCGTCGTGAGCATCTGCGGCGGGAGGTTCTCCACCACGTACCAGCCGTGGTCCTCGAGCGCGTTCGCGGCCGTACTGCGCCCGGCCCCCGACATGCCGGTCACGACCAGCAACTCGGATTGGGTGGGCTTGACCGGAGTCAGGCTCGTGGCCTCAGTCATCGTGGTGCGTCCGTTCCGGCTCGTCGGGTCAGCCCGGTAGACGGGCATGCCCTGGTGTGTGCGGTCTCAGCGGCGCGCCTGCGGCCGCGTCCTCAGCCTAGCTAATCTTCGATGATCTCGCCCGTGGTCATGTTCACGGCCGGGGCGGGCGCGTCGTCCGCGCCGACGGCGAGCGAGGTGCGGATGGTCTCGGCCAGGGCGGGGCCGACGCCCGGTACCTCGACGAGCTCCTCGATGCTCGCGGCCCGGATCTTCCTGACCGAGCCGAAGTGCTTGAGCAGCGCCTTGCGCCTGGCCGGACCGAGGCCGGGGATGTCGTCGAGGGCCGAGGCCGTCATCGACTTCCCGCGCTTCTGGCGGTGGAACGTGATGGCGAAGCGGTGCGCCTCGTCGCGGATGCGCTGCAGGAGGAACAGTCCCTCCGACGCGCGGGGAAGGATGACGGGGAAGTCGCTGTCCTGGATCCACACCTCCTCGAGTCGCTTGGCGAGGCCGATCACGAAGACGTCGTCGATGCAGAGGTCCGCGAGGGCCCGGGACGCGGCGGCGACCTGGGGCGGTCCGCCGTCGACGACGACGAGGCTGGGCGGGTACGCGAACCGGTTGCGCGGGATCGCCGTCGTCGTGTCCCGGATCGGCTCGCCCTGCTCGTCGACGGCGGGATGCTCGAGGACCGACGCCTCGTCGTCGACCGGCGCGCTCTCCGGGTCGGGGGCCGCGGCGTCACGGGTGTCGCCGGCCTTGGACGCGAGGTAGTTGCGGAACCGGCGGTGGATGACGTCGTACATGGAGGCGGTGTCGTCCCGGGCCGCGTCGCCCGTGATGGAGAACTTCCGGTACTCGGACTTCCGGGGCAGGCCGTCCTCGACGACGACCATGGAGGCCACCACGTTGGTGCCCTGGACGTGCGAGATGTCGAAGCACTCGATCCGCATCAGCGGCTGGGGCAGGTCGAGGGCCTCCTGCAGTTCCTGCAGGGCGGCCGACCGGGTGGTGATGTCGCCGGCCCTGCGGCTCTTGTGGAGGCGCAGCGCGTCCGCCGCGTTCTGCTCCACTGTTTTCAGGAGGGTGGCCTTGTCGCCGCGCTGCGGGACCCGGACGTCGACCCGCGCGCCCCGGAGGCTGCGGAGCCATTCAAGCATCTGGTCGGAGTTGCTCGGCAGGACCGGGACGAGGACCTCGCGCGGGATCTGCTCGTTGCTGCTGTTGCCCTCGCCGTAGACCTGCTGCAGCAGGTGCTCCACGAGGTCGGGCGTCTCCATGTCCTCGACCTTCTCGACGACCCAGCCGCGCTGGCCGCGGATGCGGCCACCCCGGACGTGGAAGACCTGCGCGGCGGCCTCCAGTTCGTCCTCCTTCAACGCGAAGATGTCGGCGTCGGTGTCCTCGCTGAGCACCACCGTGTTGCGTTCGAACACGCGGCGCAGTGCCGCGATGTCGTCGCGCAGGCGGGCAGCCGACTCGTAGTCGAGCTCGGCGACGGCCTCCGCCATCTTCTTCTCGAGCCCGGAGATGAACTTCTTCGCCTCGCCGGACATGAAGTCGCAGAAGTCCTCGGCGAGGGCCCTGTGGTCCTCGGGGGTGATCCGGCCCACGCAGGGTGCCGAGCACTTGTCGATGTAGCCGAGCAGGCACGGCCTGCCGGTCCGTTCGGCGCGTTTGAAGACACCGGAGCTGCAGGTCCGGACGGGGAAGACCCGGATCATGGTGTCGACCGTCTCGCGGATGGCCTTCGCCGGGTAGAACGGGCCGAAGTAGCGCGTGTCCTTCTTCTTGTCCCCGCGCAGGACCTGCACGCGCGGGTACTTCTCCCCCATGGTGACGGCCAGGTACGGGTACGACTTGTCGTCCCGGAACATGACGTTGAACCGTGGATCGAACTCCTTGATCCACGTGTACTCGAGCTGGAGCGCCTCGAGCTCGCTGCCGACGACGGTCCACTCGACGCTCGCGGCCGTGAAGACCATGGTGCGGGTCTTCGCGAGCAGCCCCTGGGGGTTGGCGAAGTAGGAGTTGAGCCGAGACCTGAGGTTCTTGGCCTTGCCCACGTAGATGACCCGGCCGTGCTCGTCGCGGAAGCGGTACACACCGGGATCGAGCGGTATCTCGCCTGTCTTGGGCCGGTACGTCACTGGGTTCGCCACGCCATTCATCCTAGGGCTGCACGATGACCTGCCCCGACGCCCGAGCGTCCTTTCCGCTGACCGCTGACACGGGCCGGCCTAGTCGGTCGAGGGGCTCTGGTTGTAGTGCGCCACGCGCTCCTGGCCGGTCAGGGCGGCGATGCTGTCCATGATCGTGTCCGTCGCGCTGCGGCGTGCGGGCAGGGGGTGCCCGGGTCCGGTCTTCGCGAACACGAGCGGCTCTCCGATCCGCAGGGTGAAGTGCTGCGGGCGGACGCCCTTCTTCCCCGCCGGCTGCAGGGCGTCGGTGCCGAGCAGGCCGACCGGCACCACGGGCGCACCGGTGGTGAGCGCGAGCCAGCCGACGCCCGTCCTCCCCCGGTAGAGCCGGCCGTCGCGTGAGCGCGTCCCCTCGGGATAGATACCGACGCCGTCGCCCTGCTCCAGCAGGTCGAGCAGCGTCCGGAGCGCCTGCACGCTGGCGGCCTGCTGCCCGCGCTCCACGGGGATGGAGCCGACGCCCTCGAAGAACGACTTCATGAGGACGCCCTTCACGCCCGAGCCGGTGAAGTACTCCGCCTTGGCGAAGAACGCGACCGGTCGGGGCATCAGCGCCTGGACCAGCACGCTGTCGAGGAAGGACAGGTGGTTGGGAGCGACGATGAAGGGGCCGTCCTTCGGCACGTTGCCCAGTCCCTCGACGGTCGGCCGGCACAGCGTGCTGATCAGGCCGCGGGTGGTGCTGCGTGTCAGGTCATAGACCCCCACGGAGCACCTCCAGCAGTTCGTCGGCGGTCTGCACGACCGCGGCCGCTCCGGCGTCCTCCAGTTCGCCGGGTGCGGCGAACCCCCAACCGACGCCGATGCAGGCGATCCCGTGGGCGGCGGCGCCCTCGACGTCGTGCCGGCGGTCGCCGACCATGACCGGTCGGGAGGAGTCCGACGCGTGTCGGTCGAGCGCCGCGCGGATGATCGGCGCCTTGCCGCCGACGGTCGCGGCCTCGTCGCGCGGGGAGCCGTGGACGGAGGCGAAGAGGTGCCGGAGGCCCTGCGCGTCGAGCAGTTCCTCGGCGAGCCACTCGGGCTTCTGGGTCGCCACGGCGACGACCGCTCCTGCGTCGGACAGCGCCTCGACGCACCGTGCGATGCCCGGATAGGGGCGGCTGCGCGCCATGCCGGTCGCGACGTAGCCCGCGCGGTAGGTCGCCATGACCTCCTGGACCCGCGACGCGGGCACCCCTCCCAGTGCGGTCAGGGAGTGGGCGAGCGGCGGCCCGACCATGGCCTGGAGGGCGTCGTCGTCGGGCACGGGGAATCCGTGGCTCACCAGGGCCGCGCTGATGCCTCCGGTGATGGCCCCTGCCGGGTCGACGAGGGTACCGTCGAGGTCGAAGAGTATCAGCGAATGCATATTTGCCACCGGGCAAGCTTGCCATAGTACCGGGAGGGCATGCATCACGCATGCCCTCCCGGGTATATCGGCCGTGCAGCAGGCCCTATCCGACCCTGTCGAAGATCTCCTTGAGGAACGTCCCCGTGTAGCTCCGCCCGTTGGTCGCCACCTGCTCCGGCGTCCCCGTCGCGATGATCTGGCCGCCTCCCGAACCACCGTCCGGACCGAGGTCGATCACCCAGTCGGCGCTCTTGATGACGTCGAGGTTGTGCTCGATCGTGATGACCGTGTTGCCCTTGTCCACCAGGCCCTGGAGGACGAGCAGCAGCTTACGGATGTCCTCGAAGTGCAGGCCGGTGGTCGGCTCGTCGAGGACGTAGATGCTGCGGCCGTTGGACCGCTTCTGCAGTTCGCTCGCGAGCTTCACGCGCTGCGCCTCGCCGCCGGACAGCGTGGTGGCCGGCTGGCCGAGGCGGACGTAGCCCAGTCCGACCTCCACGAGGGTGTTCAGGTGCCGCGCGATCGGGCTGAAGGCCGCGAAGAACTCGGCCCCCTCCTCGATGGGCATGTCGAGCACGTCCGCGATGGTCTTGCCCTTGTAGTGCACCTCGAGCGTCTCGCGGTTGTACCGGGCACCATGGCAGACCTCGCACGGGACGTAGACGTCCGGCAGGAAGTTCATCTCGATCTTCAGGGTGCCGTCGCCCGAGCACGCCTCGCAGCGGCCGCCCTTGACGTTGAACGAGAACCTGCCCGGCAGGTATCCGCGGACCTTCGCCTCCGTGGTCTCCGCGAAGAGCTTCCGGATGTTGTCGAACACGCCGGTGTACGTGGCCGGATTCGAGCGCGGCGTGCGGCCGATCGGGCTCTGGTCGACGTGGATGACCTTGTCGAGGTGTTCCAGCCCGTCGATCCGCTTGTGCCGCCCGGCCACCTGCTTGGCGCCGTTCAGCTTGTTCGCCAGCACCTTGTAGAGGATGTCGTTGACGAGGGTCGACTTGCCGGAGCCGCTCACACCGGTGACGGCGGTGAGCACGCCGAGCGGGATCGTCGCGTCCACGTTCGTGAGGTTGTGCTCGCGTGCGCCGACGACCTTGAGCTGACGGGAGCGGTCGATCTTCCGGCGCTTCGACGGGATCTCGATCCTGCGCCGTCCCGAGAGGTAGTCGCCGGTCAGGGACTTCTCGTTGGTGAGCAGGTCCTCGAGCAGGCCCGAGTGGACCACCTCGCCGCCGTGCTCGCCCGCACCCGGTCCGATGTCGACGATCCAGTCGGCCTCGGCGATGGTGTCCTCGTCGTGCTCGACGACGATGAGCGTGTTGCCGAGGTTGCGCAGCCGGGTGAGGGTCTCGATGAGGCGGCGGTTGTCGCGCTGGTGCAGGCCGATCGACGGTTCGTCGAGCACGTAGAGGACGCCGACGAGGCCCGAACCGATCTGGGTGGCGAGGCGGATGCGCTGGGCCTCGCCGCCGGAGAGGGTGCCCGAGGCGCGCTCGAGGTTGAGGTATTCGAGGCCGACGTCGAGGAGGAACGTCAGGCGCGCCTGGATCTCCTTGAGCACCTGGTGGGCGATCTGGGCCTCACGGCCGGTCAGCACGAGGGTGTCGAGGAACTCGGCGCAGTCGCGCATCGGCATGGCCGAGACCTCGGCGATGGAGCGCCCGTTGATCAGCACGGACAGCGACGCCGGGTTCAGGCGCGCCCCGCCACAGGTGGGGCAGGGGATCTCGCGCATGTACTCCTCGTAGCGGTCCCGCGCGTTGTCGGACTCGGTCTCCGCGTGCTTGCGCTGGATGTACTGGATGGCACCCTCGAAGCCCGTGCTGTACTTGCGCTCCCGCCCGAAGCGGTTCTTGTACTGCACCACGACCTTGTGGTCCTTGCCGTAGAGGGCGGCCTCGCGGGCACGGTCCGGGAGCTTGCGCCACGGCGTGGTGATGTCGAAGTTCAGCTCGGACGCGAGTCCTTCGAGCAGGCGGGTCCAGTACTCGAGCGTCGCGGTGCCCAGCGACCACGGCGCGATGGCGCCCTCGGCGAGGCTTAGATCCGGATCGGGGACCACGAGCTCCTCGTCGACCTCCAGCTTCGTGCCGATACCCGTGCAGGCCGGGCAGGCGCCGAAGGGGTTGTTGAACGAGAACGAGCGCGGCTCGATCTCGTCGATGGCCAGCGGGTGCTCGTTCGGGCAGGCGAGGTGCTCGGAGAAGGCGTGGAGGCGCTTCTCGTCGTCCTCCGGGAGGTCGACGAACTCCGCGAGCACCCGACCGTCGGCGAGCTTGAGGGCCGTCTCGACGGAGTCGGTGAGGCGCTGCTGGATGCCGCCCTTGACGACGAGGCGGTCGATGATGACCTCGATGGTGTGCTTGTACTGCTTGCCCAGCTTCGGCGGGTCGCTCAGCTGGATGAGCTGGCCGTCCACCCGGGCGCGCGAGTAGCCCTTCGCGGTGAGCTCCTGGAAGAGGTCGACGAACTCGCCCTTGCGGGCCCGCACGACGGGAGCGAGGATCTGGAAGCGTGTGCCCTCGTCGAGCTCGAGCAGCTGGTCCACGATCTGCTGGGGAGTCTGCTTGGCCACGGGCTCGCCGCAGACCGGGCAGTGGGGGCGGCCGACCCGTGCCCAGAGGAGCCGCATGTAGTCGTAGATCTCGGTGATGGTGCCCACGGTGGAGCGCGGGTTCTTGCTCGTGGATTTCTGGTCGATCGAGACGGCCGGCGAGAGCCCCTCGATGAAGTCGACGTCCGGCTTGTCCACCTGGCCGAGGAACTGGCGCGCGTAGGCGGAGAGGGACTCGACGTAGCGTCGCTGGCCCTCCGCGAAGATGGTGTCGAAGGCGAGGGAGGACTTGCCCGAACCGGAGAGGCCGGTGAAGACGATCATGGCGTCGCGCGGGAGGTCCAGGTCGACGTTGCGCAGGTTGTGCTCACGGGCGCCCTTGACGATCAGCCGGGACAGGTCCTGGGGAGCGGGCTCCGGATTGTGGGCGTGCTGCTCGAGGGAATTTGCTATAGACACTCATCCACTGTAGGGGAAAAGGGCTTCGAAGACATATTCGAATTACGGGTTTTCCGCACGGTTGCCGCGACCTGCGGCGGGCCGTTCACGCTCGGCGCAATGCCGCCCTCGCGATGGCGATCGCCTCCGACTCGGACAGCCCTGCGGAGCGCACCACCTCGGCGAATGCGTCGGCGGCGGCACCCACCTTCTGTCGGGCGGCGTCGCCCCCGGCCGTGACGGTGGTCCCCGCCCGCCCCTTCGTCTCGACGACGCCGGCGTGCTCCAGCTCGCGGTACGCCCGGGCGACGGTGTTGGCGGCGATGCCGAGGTGCGCTGCGAGCGCGCGGACCGGCGGCAGCCGCGTGCCGACGGCGGCCTCGCCCGCATTGGCTGCGGCCAGGATGGCCTGCTTGATCTGCTCGAACGGCGGCACCGCGCTCTGTGGGTCCAGCGTCAGCCACCTGGGGATGCCCTGCTCCACGCCCTGTTCCTTCCACGGGTCGAGTACATCGCGACCGACCGGCCGCGATGTACTCGAACCCTACCCGCCGCGTCCGCACGCCCGGCGCGCGCGGATGCCTAGACTGTGCTCATGACCGGCCCCCTGCACGACCTCGACGCGATGACGATCCGCAGTATCTCCGTGTCCGCGATGGACAACAACGTGTACCTGCTGACCTCGAAGTCCAGCGGTGCACAGGTGCTCATCGATGCCGCCGATGACGTTCCGGCCGTTCTCGGGCTCCTCGCGGACGCGCAGGAGGACACGGACGCCGAGGCCCGGCTGGCCCTGATCATCACCACCCACTCGCACTGGGACCACGTACGGGCGCTGGCGGAGGTCAAGGAGATCACGAGGGCGCGCACCGCTGCCGGTGAAGCGGACATCCCGGACATCGCGGTACCGACCGAGGTACCCCTCAGGCAGGGCGATGTCGGGTCCTTCGAGGGAATCGACCTCGAGGTGATCTCCCTGCGCGGGCACACGCCCGGGTCCGTCGCACTGCTCTACCGGGACCCCACCGGGCCCGCGCACCTCTTCACCGGCGATTCGCTGTTCCCCGGCGGGGTCGGCAACACGCAGGGCGACCCGCAGCGGTTCGCGTCGCTGTACGACGACGTCGTGACCCGCATCTTCGACCGCCTGGCGGACGACACGATCGTGCACCCCGGCCATGGCGCGGGGACGACCCTGGGTGCCGAGCGCGGCTCGCTGGCGGAGTGGAAGCGGCGCGGCTGGTGAGCCGCAGGGAATCCGGCAGCGGGCGGCGGAGGGTAGCCGAGGAAAGGACGCGGCATGCGTCCCGTCAGCCGGCCCGGTGCCCGACGGCGAAGATCCGCCGGAAACCGAACACCGTCCCGTGCTCGCCCCGGGGGTAGGCCTCACGGAGCAGCGCGCCGTACCCGGCCTCGAACTCGGCGGTTTCATCCTCGGACAGTGCGTCCAGCACGGGCCGCAGGGCCGTGCCGCGCACCCAGTCGAGGACGGCGTCCTCCCCCGGGAGCACCTGCTCGTACGTCGTCTCCCACACGTCCGCCTCGAGCCCGGCGGACAGGAGGATACCGAGGTAGTCGATCGGCTCGCCGACGGCGTCGTCGTGGCGGAGCACACCGTGCAGCCGCGACGCCCACTGCCCGCTCCCGGCATGGCTGCGCAGCAGGACGTGGGACGGCGCCGAGAAGTTGCCGGGCACCTGCAGCGCGAGCCAGCCGCCTCCCGGCAGTGCTCCTGCCCACCGGGCGAGAAGCCCCTGATGGCCCGGCACCCACTGGAGGGCGGCGTTCGTCACGAGGACGTCGTCGGCGCCGGGGTCGTAGTCCCGCAGGTCGCCGACCTCGAACCGCAGGTTCGGGAGTGCGGGCCTCCGGCGGGCCGTGTCGATCATCTCGATGCTGGAGTCGATCCCGACCACCTGCGCGTCGGGCCAGCGGCGGGCGAGCGTCTCCGTCAGGTCGCCGGGCCCGCATCCGAGGTCGACGACGGAGCGAGGGGCCTCGTGCCCCACCCGCGCCACGAGGTCGAGGAACGGCCGGCCGCGGTGGCCCGCATGCCGCCCATAGACTCCCGGGTCCCAGCGCATGACCCACCCTAACTCCGCCGCGACTCCCCCACCGGTAGGCTGAACGGATCATGAGGATCCAAGAGCACCTGCCCCGGCACGACGACGGCGACCTTCCCGCGGACGCGGTCTACGAGGCCTTCACCGGCTGGGCGGCGGCGCGGGGACTGACGCTCTACCCGGCGCAGGACGAGGCGGCCATGGAGCTCGTCTCGGGCAACAACGTCATCCTCGCGACACCCACCGGTTCGGGGAAGTCCCTCGTCGCGATCGCAGCACACCTGAAGTCGTTCGCCGACGGGCGCACGAGTTACTACACGGCTCCGATCAAGGCGCTCGTCTCCGAGAAGTTCTTCGCGCTCTGTGACATCTTCGGCCCGGAGAACGTCGGGATGATCACGGGCGACTCCGGCGTGAACCAGGATGCACCGATCATCTGCTGCACGGCCGAGATCCTCGCGAACCTCGCCCTGCGCGAGGGCGCGGCGGCCGACGTCGACACGGTGGTCATGGACGAGTTCCACTTCTACTCGGATCCGCAGCGCGGCTGGGCATGGCAGGTGCCCCTGCTCGAACTGCCGCAGGCGCAGTTCCTCCTCATGTCCGCGACCCTCGGAGACGTCACGCGCTTCGAGAAGGACCTCACCGAGCGCACCGGCCGGGCGACCGCGACGGTGACCTCCGTCGAACGGCCCATCCCGCTGCACTTCTACTACGTCGAGACGCCGGTGCAGGAGTCCCTCGAGGAACTGCTCTCCACCCGCCAGGCTCCGGTCTACGTGGTGCACTTCAGCCAGGCCGAAGCGATCGAGCGCGCGCAGAACCTGATGAGCGTCAACATCTGCACACGGGAGGAGAAGGACCGCATCGCCGAGCTGATCGCGACGTTCCGGTTCTCCGCCGGTTTCGGGAAGACCCTCAACCGGCTCGTGCGCCACGGCATCGGCGTGCACCATGCCGGCATGCTGCCGAAGTACCGGCGCCTGGTGGAGCAACTCGCCCAGGCCGGCCTGCTGAAGGTGATCTGCGGGACGGACACCCTCGGTGTCGGGATCAACGTGCCGATCCGCACGGTCCTCCTGACGGCGCTCAGCAAGTACGACGGCGTGCGCACGCGCCTGCTCAACGCCCGTGAATTCCACCAGATCTCGGGCCGCGCCGGCCGCGCGGGCTACGACACGGCCGGAACCGTCGTCGTCCAGGCGCCCGAGCACGTGGTCGAGAACGCCAAGGCCATGGCCAAAGCCGTCTCCAAGTTCGGCGACGACCAGAAGAAGCTGCGCCAGGTGGTGCGGAAGAAGCCGCAGCAGGGCTTCGTCTCGTGGGGCAAGCCCACCTACGAACGGCTCGTCGAGAGCATCCCGGATCCCCTGACGTCGTCCTTCTCCGTGAGCCATTCGATGCTGCTGAACCTGCTCGAGCGGCCCGGCGATCCCTTCACGGCGGCCAAACGGCTGCTGACCGGGAACCACGAGACGCGGGCATCGCAGCTGCGGCTGATGCGCCGCGCGATCGGCATCTACCGCGAGCTCGTCGCGGCCGGCATCGTCGAGCGGCTGCCCGAACCCGAGCCGGACGGGCGCCAGGTGCGCCTCAAGGTGCACCTCCAGGCGAACTTCGCACTGAACCAGCCCCTCTCCCCCTTCGCCCTCGCGAGCCTGGAGCTCCTCGACCCGGAAGCTCCGGGCTACGCGCTCGACGTCGTGTCCGTGATCGAGGCGACGCTCGAAAAACCGCGGCAGGTCCTCAACGCGCAGGAGAAGAAGGCACGCGGCGAGGCGGTGGCGGCCATGAAGGCCGAGGGAGTCGACTACGACGCCCGCATGGCACTGCTCGAGGAGGTCACCTACCCGAAGCCGCTCGAGGAACTGCTGCAGCAGGCCTTCGACGTGTACCGGGCCTCCGCGCCCTGGCTCGGCGACTTCGAACTCGCGCCGAAGTCCGTGGTCCGCGACATGTACGAGCGGGCCATGAGTTTCGGCGAGTACGTCGCCTTCTACGCCCTCACGCGCTCGGAGGGCATTCTCCTGCGCTATCTCGCCGACTGCTACAAGGCCCTGCGCCACACCGTGCCGGTCGAGGCCCTCCGCGAGGACCTCAGCGACATCCTGGAGTGGCTCGGCGAACTGGTACGCCAGGTGGACAGCAGCCTCCTCGACGAATGGACGCAGCTCGCCGCCGGGATCGCGCCGGGCGCCGCCGTGGACGCCGTCGACCTCCCGGAGGAACCACCCTCGGTGACGTCCAACGAGCGGGCCTTCCGCGTCATGGTCCGCAACGAGATGTTCCAGCGCGTCAAGCTCTTCGCCGACGAGCAGGACGAGGCCCTCGCTGCGCTCGACGCCGACTCGGGCTGGACCGCGGACCGGTGGGCGGACGCCATGGACGGGTACTTCGGGGACTACGAGGACATCGACGACGGCCCCGATGCACGCGGCCCCGATCTGCTCCTCATCACGAAGGTCCCGGGCGCCTGGAAGGTGCGGCAGATCCTCAAGGACCCCGAGGGGAACCGGGACTGGGGCATCGACGCCGAGATCGACCTCGCGGCGTCCGACGAGGCCGGCAGCCCCGTCGTCCGGATCCTCGGGGTCGGGGCGCCCCTCGCGGCCTGACCGGGTGTCCGCCGGCCCGGTCTGCAGCACACCGGAGACACGATGACCGTGGGCGGAGGCAGGCGGACGGTTGACTAGGCTTGGCGCATGACTACCATTCGGGAAGCACGGCCGGCGGACGTGCCGGTCCTCCTCCAGCTCATCCACGACCTCGCCCTCTACGAGCGCGAACCGGACGCGGTGAAGAACACCGCGGAATCCCTCGAAGCCGCGCTGTTCGGGGACACACCCACGATCTACGCCCACGTCGCCGAGGCACGGGGCGAGGTCCAGGGCTTCGCCCTCTGGTTCCTCAACTACTCCACGTGGGAAGGGGTCAACGGGATCTACCTCGAGGACCTCTACGTGCGGCCCGAGGCACGCGGTGCCGGTCACGGCAAGGCTCTCCTCACCAACCTCGCGAAGATCGCCGCGGAACGGGGCTACGCCCGGGTCGAGTGGTCGGTGCTGGACTGGAACGAGCCGTCCATCCGCTTCTACGAAAGCCTCGGCGCCCGGGTGCAGTCGGGGTGGAGCACTTTCCGGCTGACGGGCGACGCCCTCGCCGAGGTCGCCGCGTCGTGAGCCGGCACGCCCTGCCGCGCGACGACGACCGTGAGACCGACCGCCCGGCCGACCGTACCGCGGAGCACACCGTCGGCAGGACGGCCGTCATGCGCGGGCTGCGCGCGACGGGCCACACGTTCCGCGTGCCGCTCGACCACGCGGATCCGGCGTCGCCGTCCATCGAGGTGTTCGCCCGCGAGTACTCGTCCCTGGGACCACGGCGACGACGACGTCTCCCGCCTCCCCTGGCTCCTGTTCCTCCAAGGCGGGCCCGGCGGACGGGGTGTGCGCGCGACTCACCTGTCCGGGTGGATGAAGTCCGCGGCCAGGGAGTTCCGGATCCTCATGCTGGACCAGCGCGGCACGGGGTTGTCCACCCCGGCCGACGCCATGACACTCGCTTCCCTGCCGACGCCCCAGGCCCAGGCGGACTACCTCGCGCATTTCCGCGCGGACTCGATCGTGGCGGACGCCGAGCTGATCCGCCACCGCCTGGGCAGCCCGCCCTGGACGGTGTTCGGGCAGAGCTACGGGGGCTTCTGCACGCTCACCTACCTGTCGCTCGCCCCCGAGGGGATGGAGCGTGCGCTCATCACGGGAGGCCTCGCTCCCCTGTCCGGAGCGGCGGACGAGGTCTACCGGGCGACGTTCCGGCGGGTCGAGGAACGCAATGCCGAGTACTTCTCCTGGTATCCCGAGGACCGGGAACTCGTGACGCGGATCGCGCGCCACCTCGACCTCGTCGAGGAGCACCTGCCGAGCGGCGAGCGGCTCACGGCGCGGCGCTTCCAGATGATCGGTTCGTTCCTCGGCGGAAACACCCGGGTCCACGGCCTCCACTATCTGCTGGAGGACGCCTTCACGCAGACCCCGGACGGGCCCCGGTTGTCCGCGGCCTTCCTCGAGCAGGTCTCCGGCATCGTCAGCAGGGGCGTCCCAGCCGCTCTACGCCCTCCTGCACGAATCGATCTACTGCCAGGGCGGCGCCTCCTCGTGGGCCGCGCAGCGCGTCCTCGAGGAGTACCCGCAGTTCCGCGAGGACGCCGACGCCACCCTCCTCACCGGCGAGATGGTCTACGCCTGGTACTTCGAGGAGGATCCCGCGCTGCGGCCGCTGCAGGCCGTGGCCGGGATCCTCGCGGAGAAGGACGACTGGGGCCGGCTCTACGACACCGACGTCCTGGCGACCAACACGATCCCGGCTGCGGCCGCGGTCTACCGGCACGACATGTACGTCGATCGCGAGCTCTCCCTGGCCACGGCAGCGGCCGTCCGGAACCTCGAGGTGTGGGAGACGGACGAGTTCCACCACGACGGGATCGCCGACGACGGCGAGGGCATCTTCGAGCGGCTGCTCTCGATGACCCGGCGGTGACGCCGCCGGCGAACACTGGAACGACGAGGGAACCCGCACATCGTGCGGGGTTCCTCGTCGTTCCGGCGGGCCCAGGAGTTCCCGTCGGGCGGTGTCAGTGGCGGGGGTTCTTGGTACCGGCCTCGTCCGCGGCCTGGTCGAGCCCCTCGTCGACAGCGGGGGCGGAATCCTCCTCGACGCCGCCGCGCGCTTCGCTGCCCTCGATGACCCTCGAGCGGATGAGGCTCGCGATGACGGCGATGATGATCGTCGCCACGATGACGGCCAGCGACACGAAGGTCGGGATCTCGGGGGCCCACTCGATGTGCTCGCCGCCGTTGATGAACGGCAGTTCATTGACGTGCATGGCGTGCAGGACGAGCTTCACGCCGATGAAGGCGAGGATCACGGACAGCGCGTGCTTCAGGTAGATGAGGCGCGTCATCAGGCCGCCGAGCAGGAAGTAGAGCTGGCGGAGGCCCATCAGGGCGAAGATGTTCGCCGTGAAGACGATGAAGGCGCTCTGCGTCAGGCCGAAGATGGCGGGGATGGAGTCGACGGCGAAGAGCAGGTCGGTGAGTCCGATCGTCACGAAGACGATGAGCATCGGGGTGAAGACCTTCTTGCCGTCGACGACGGTCCGCACCTTATTGCCGTCGTAGGACTCGGACATCGGAAGGACGGACTTGAGCTTCGAGATCAGCTTGTT
Source organism: Arthrobacter sp. MN05-02 (assembly GCA_004001285.1). NCBI lineage: Bacteria > Bacillati > Actinomycetota > Actinomycetes > Micrococcales > Micrococcaceae > Arthrobacter > Arthrobacter sp. MN05-02. The sequence continues at coordinate 1,688,674 of AP018697.1, read as the reverse complement.
GTCGCCCGCGTGTTCCTCGTCCTCACCGGAGTCGGTGGCCTGCTTGTAGGCCGTGTACAGCAGGAAGGCGCCGAAGATGTAGAAGATCCAGCTGAAGTTCTCGATGACGGCCGCACCCAGGGCGATGAAGATGCCGCGCAGGATCAGGGCGATGATGATGCCCACCATGAGCACTTCCTGCTGGTACTTCCGGGGTACCGAGAATCGCGCCATGATGATGATGAAGACGAACAGGTTGTCGATACTCAGGCTGTACTCGGTGATCCAGCCAGCGACGAACTGGCCTCCGTACTCCGGTCCCGTGAAGACGAACATCAGCGCCGCGAACACGAGGGCGAGCCCCACGTAGAAGGCCACCCACAGTCCGGCCTCCTTCATGGAGGGCTCGTGCGGTCGCTTGACCACGAGCAGCAGGTCGAACAGCAGGATGATCCCGAGCACGACGAACGTGCCGATCTCAAACCAGAGGGGTAACGCGGGCATGGAGTACCTTCCGGAGGGTGCGGTGGATTGCCGTAAGTCTCTCCGCCGCGGCTCGACGCCGACCGACCGCTACGCCCGGCCGAGCGACGATGCTCAGCGTGTTGACGTCCGTAGCGCTTGGGATACTCCCCTACGTTCGGTCCATGGTACCCGGGGAGCGGGAGAGCCGACGAACGGTCACCACGGAGTGACTTCCCGCCGGCTTCCTTGACGTGTCCTCCGCGGCTCGTTTCGCGTTGTCCCCTGCGGCTACCCGCCGGAGGCTCAGGCGTGTCCCGCCGACTGCATCTGGCGCAGCTCCTTCTTCAGGTCGCCCACCTCGTCGCGTAGGCGCCCGGCCAGTTCGAACTGCAGCTCGGCCGCAGCCGCATGCATCTGGTCGGTGAGCTGCTGGATCAGGTCCGTGAGGTCCTCGGCGGGAACCGAGGCAAGCCCCTCGTGGCGGCCCGTGCCCTTCTTGGGCTTCCGGTTCTTGCCCGCTTCCTCGAGCAGGGCACGCGTATCGGCGTCCTCGCGGTTGATCGTGTCCGTGATGTCCGCGATCCGCTTCCGCAGCGGCGTGGGATCGATGCCGTGCTCGAGGTTGTGCGCGACCTGGATGGCCCGGCGCCGGTTCGTCTCGTCGATCGCGCGTTCCATGGAATCCGTGATGCGGTCGGCGTACATGTGGACCTGGCCGGAGACGTTACGGGCAGCACGGCCGATGGTCTGGATCAGGGAGGTGGTGCTCCTCAGGAAGCCCTCCTTGTCGGCATCGAGGATGCTCACGAGCGACACCTCCGGCAGATCGAGGCCCTCTCGCAGCAGATTGATGCCGACCAGGACGTCGAACGTACCCATGCGCAGTTCCCGCAGGAGTTCCACGCGCCGCAGGGTATCGACGTCGGAGTGCAGGTACTCGACCTTCACCCCGTGCTCGAGGAGGTATCCGGTGAGGTCCTCGGCCATGCGCTTCGTGAGGGTGGTGACGAGGACGCGCTCGTTGATCTCCACGCGCTTGCGGATCTCGCCGAGCAGGTCGTCGATCTGTCCCTTGGTCGGCTTGACCACCACCTCGGGATCCACCAGGCCGGTAGGACGGATGATCTGCTGCACGAAGCCGTCGGCCTTGCCGAGCTCGTACTTGCCCGGGGTGGCGGACAGATACACCGTCTGGCCGATGCGCTCGAGGAATTCGTCCCACTTCAGGGGCCGGTTGTCCATGGCCGACGGCAGCCGGAACCCGTGATCGACGAGGGTGCGCTTACGGGAGGAGTCGCCCTCGTACATGGCGCCGATCTGCGGGATGGTCACGTGCGACTCGTCGACGACCAGGAGGAAGTCGTCCGGGAAGTAATCGAGCAGACAGTGCGGCGCAGACGCCGGGTCCCGGCCGTCGATGTGGCGCGAATAGTTCTCGATGCCGTTGCAGAAGCCCATCTGCTGCATCATCTCGAGATCGTAGGTGACACGCATGCGGAGCCGCTGCGCCTCGACGAGCTTGTTCTGGGACTCGAGTTCCGCGAGCCGGACCTGCAACTCGTCCTCGATGTCCTTGATGGCCCGCGTCATGCGGTCGGGGCCGGCGACGTAGTGCGAGGCGGGGAAGACGTACATCTCCTCCTCCTCGCGGATCACGTTGCCGGTCAGCGGATCGAGCGTGTAGATGTTCTCGACCTCGTCGCCGAAGAACTCGATCCGCAGCGCGTGCTCCTCGTACATCGGGATGATCTCGACGGTGTCGCCGCGCACGCGGAAGGTGCCGCGGTGGAAGTCCATGTCGTTGCGCGTGTACTGCATGCCGACGAACTGCCGCAGCAGCTCGTCCCTGTTCATCTGGTCGCCCCGGCGCAGCGTGACCATCTTGTTGATGTATTCCTCGGGCGTCCCGAGGCCGTAGATGCAGGAGACGGTAGCGACCACGATGACGTCCCGGCGGGTCAGCAGCGCGTTCGTGGCCGAGTGCCTGAGGCGCTCGACCTCCTCGTTGATCGACGAGTCCTTCTCGATGAAGGTGTCCGTCTGCGGGACGTAGGCCTCGGGCTGGTAGTAGTCGTAGTAGGAGACGAAGTACTCGACCGCGTTGTTGGGCAGGAGTTCCCGGAACTCGTTCGCGAGCTGCGCCGCGAGGGTCTTGTTCTGCACCATCACCAGCGTGGGGCGCTGCACCTGCTCGATGAGCCAGGCGGTGGTCGCACTCTTGCCGGTACCGGTGGCGCCGAGCAGGACGACGTCCTTCTCGCCCGCGTTGATGCGCTCGGCCAGTTCCCGGATGGCCGTGGGCTGGTCGCCCGCCGGCTGGTACTCGCTGACGACCTCGAAAGGTGCCACGACACGCTTGATATCCTGCGCAAGACTCATGGCTTAACGGTAGCCCCTGCCTGCGACACTTCTCCCCCGGATCTGCTCGCGGCTGAACACCGCCGACCACCCGACCGGAGGCTCAGGCGGGAGCGTGCGGGGCGGCCACGACCACCGCGACGTCGGTGGCCGGATCGGCCCAGCGGTGCGTCCCGGACCGACCGCCCCCACCCGGCGGGGCAGCCGTTCCGACGCGCGGGAAGCCGGCGGCGGCGATGGCGTCGGAGACGGCGTCGAACCCGGCCCCGGCCCCTGGCATCACGGACACGGCGGCGGCGGAGACGTCGTCGACCCGTCGGCGGGCAGTGCCTTCGCGGGTCTCCTCGACGGAGGCGGCGGACCCCGCCGGGAGCGCGGCCCGCAGCTTCGCCGCGATCCGGCGCCCGAGTCCGCTCGTCCCGGGCAGGCCCGCTTCCGCGAAGTGGACGTAGGGTCCGGGCTCGCGTCCGCCGGCGCCCAGGGTGTTCCGGAAGGGCAGGATACGGTGCTGCCACAGGGCATCCGTCGCCGCGAGGAGGTCGTCGAGCCCGCGGTCGTTGGCCAGGACGGCGTCCGCCTCGCGAAGCCGGTCCGCGCGCGACGCCTGGGCCGCCAAGCGCTGTTCCGCGTCGTCGCGCGCGCCATCCCGCGCTGATCGACCAGGCGCTGGAGCCGGAGCTCGTCCGGGGCGTCGACGACGACGACGAGGTGGAAGCGTGCTGCCTGCCCCGTCTCGACGAGGAGCGGGATGTCCTCGACCACGACGGCCCCGGCCGGCGCTTCGTCGATCAGCTTCGCGGCCCCGGCGCGCACCCGCGGATGCACGATGGCATTGAGACGCTCGCGCGCGCCGTCGTCGGCGAACACGAAGCGGCCGAGGGCGGGCCGGTCCAGCGCGCCGTCGGGCGCCAGCACCCCCGCCCCGAAGGCAGCCACGATCTCGGCGAGGCCTTCTGAGCCGGGCTCCACCGCCGTGCGAGCGAGGAGATCGGCGTCGACAACCACGGCGCCGAGCTCGTTGAAGCGGCGGGCCACCACGGATTTCCCCGCGGCGATTCCCCCTGTCAGTCCGATGCGCAGCATGTGGCAAGACTAGCCGTGGCTCCCCGCCCACCTGTCAAGAAGCAGCGGCGCGCGTTCACCCGACGGAAGTGTCGGTGCCCCGAAATACGCTGAGGGGACTTACGTTTTCTAGGAGGACCGTGACCGTCACCCTGCAGGACCTCGAGGACACCGCTGCTTCCACCTTCGGCTGGGACCTTCGTCCGGGCCAGAAGCGCGCCATGGAGGCGGTGCTCGAAGGGCACAGCATTCTCTGCGTGATGCCGACGGGGAGCGGCAAATCGGCCATCTACCAGGTTCCGGCGCTCGCGATGCCGGGCGTCGCCGTCGTGGTCTCCCCCCTGATCGCCCTGCAGCACGACCAGGCGGACGCGATCAACGAGAGCGCCGGCGCCACCCGCGCCTACGTGATCAACTCGGGGATGAAGAAAAGCGAGGTCGAGGCTGCCTGGGCGGCTGCGGCGGACGACGACGAGTCGTCGCGGGCGAAGTTCCTCTTCCTCGCACCGGAGCAGGTGGCGCGCGACGAGGTGTCCGCCCGCCTGCGCTCGCTCGATGTCTCCCTCGTCGTCGTCGACGAGGCGCACTGCGTCTCGTCCTGGGGCCACGACTTCCGGCCCGACTACCTGCAGCTCGGCCACCTCGTCCGGGACCTCGGCGCTCCCGTGGTCGCCCTGACCGCGACCGCCTCCAACCCCGTGCAGAAGGAGATCGTGCAGAAGCTGCACCTGAAGGACCCGGTCGTCCTGGCCGAGGGATTCGACCGCCCGAACCTCTTCCTCGACGTCGTGCACCACGTCGAGGGGGACGCGAAGCAACGGGCCGTCCGCGATCAGGTCCTCGGGCTCGCCGGTCCGGGGCTCGTGTATGTCGCGACGAAGAAGGCTGCCGACAGACTGTCCTCCGAGCTGCAGGAGCGAGGGCGGCGCGCGGACGTCTATCACGCCGGGCGGGTGAAGAAGGACCGCGAAGCGGTGCACGAAGGCTTCCTCGACGGATCGGTCGACATCGTGGTGGCGACGACGGCCTTCGGTATGGGCATCGACAAACCCGACGTGCGCTTCGTCGTCCATGCTGACATCTCGGATTCCCTTGACAGCTATTACCAGGAGATCGGTCGCGCCGGACGCGACGGACTCGACGCGCAGGCCATCCTGCACTACCGCCCGGAGGACCTGTCCCTGCGACGCTTCTTCGCCGCGAAGTCCGTCAACCGTAAGCAGCTCCGCGAATTGTTCCTGCTCATCGCCGCCCAGGAGAAGCCGGTGAAGATGAAGAAACTGAAGGAGCTGTCGGACCTGTCCCCGCGGAAACTCAGCGGGCTCCTCAACCTGCTCGAAGGGTCCGAGAGCATCGGGGACGGCGTCAAGGGCTACCGGGCCCGGAAGCTGTCCGCTGATGACGCCGTTACGAGGGCCGTGGAGTACGCGGAGAACCGTGAGCGCATCGATGAGTCCCGCATCGAGATGGCCCGCCGCTATGCCGAGACCAAGGGGTGCCGCCGCCAGTTCCTGCTCGCCTACTTCGGTGAGGAGCTGCCCGGGCCGTGCGGCAACTGCGACACCTGCGCCCGGGACGATCGCGCGGTGGATCCTGCTCCCGCCGATGAGGAGCCGACGCCCGATATGGAGGTGCCGTTCGACGTCGACACCGGCGTGGAGCATCCGGAATGGGGCCGCGGGACGGTGATGGGTTACGAGGAGGGCATCGTCACGGTGCTGTTCGACTCGGTGGGCTACAAGACCCTGTCGGTCGGGCTCGTGGAGGAGAAGGGCCTGCTGACCGCCAAGCCGACGGCTGGTTGACGCGGACCGCCCGGCGGCGGAAGCACCGACTGGCTCGGCCGGGCGCTGGAGCGCCCGGCCGGGCTGCGACTAGCGGGGCTGCGCGGGGTTCGTCGGATCCCCCTGGGAGGGCGGGTTGATCGGCGGGCCGGACGTCGCCGGACTGACCGGCGACCCACCCGCCGTGCTGCTCACCTCGGGTGTCGAGGTGCCCGCTCCCTCGGACAGCTCGGCACCGCCCTGCACCGCCTCGAGGCGCTGCTGCAGGACGAGTTTCACGGGAAGGCGGTTCCCGTGCGCCTCCTCGTAGTCGATCAGCGCTCGCAGGCCTCCCTCGTCGAGGCCCGTGATGCGCGTGGGCAGCGTGCCGAGCGGGATGTGGTCGTAGTCGGGCAACGGTAGTGCGTCATGGCCTGATGATCCGGTCACGTCAACTCCTAGGCTCATTGAGAAGCATGCTTAGTATGGCAACCCTAGGCACGGGAACGGCCGACGGGCAAGCAGCTCTTGTGGGCGTCCGGGTAGTGGCATGACGACAGCGGTCGTCCTCCCTACACCCTCCGGCGGGCCTGCGGAACAGCGCATGGGGACCGGGCCGCCGTGTGTATCCTGATACTTTGTATCCCATCCGAACGACTGTGGTGCCGAGGCTGGAACTGTGACTTCTCCGATGGAAGAACTGACTTTCGTCTTCGCCAGACTCAAGGGCATCCTGCTCACCGAAGGCAAGGCCGGACGGGCGGTCGAGGACCTGGCCGAGGCGGTGAAGAAGTCGATCCCCGGGTTCGCTCGGCGCCGGCGTGTCCCTCGTCGACGACCAGGGCCGCAAGCGCAGCACCGGTTACACCGATGACGTGGTGGCCGCCGCCGATGCACTGCAGTATGAACTGGGCCAGGGACCCTGCCTGACGGCATGGGCCGCGGAGACGACCGTGCAGATCGACGACGTCGTGTCCGATGACCGGTGGCCCCTCTGGCGGAAGGCGGTCGCGGACCTCCCGCTGCGTTCGACCCTCAGCACCGCCCTCGTCCACGACGGCAGGAGCATCGGCGCCCTCAAGGTCTATTCACCCCTTCCGGCCGCCTTCTCGGCCCAGGACCGCAAGCAGCTGACCCTCCTCGCCTCCCCGGCGGCCACACTGCTCGGCAGCGCCCAGCCGGACAGCGCACCCGCGGCGGCGAGCAGGGCGCTGCAGGCTGCGCTCGCTCGGCACCCGGGACCTCATCCACACGGCCCGGGGCATCCTGATGGAAAGGCATGGGCTGGATGCCGACTCGGCTCTACGCCGCATGCTGTCGGAAGCATCGACCACGAAGGCGGACCTGCGGGCCGTAGCCCTCTCCGTCATCGACGGCACCGCCGGTAGCTCGCACTAAGGCGTAGCCCGTGGAGAACCATCCAGATCACGAATATCAGCGGATCCACCTCCTCCGGGCGATCCGCCATGCGCAGATCGAGGCGAGTGAGCTCTGGCTGCACTACTTCGGCCTGGGCGGCGACGCCGGCGAATACGAGGTCGAGGCCTACCTCCATGGCTCGTTCACCCTGCCCCCACTCCAGCGGGACCTCCTCGCCCATGCGGCCAACGAACTGATCGACCGGCTGCCTCCACCGCCCCGTGCCCCCTACAGCACCGATCCCGCCGGGGACGGGGAGCAGCCCGACGGAGACGCACCCCAGCAGGCGGGCGCGAGTGGCCACGAGGGCACGGCTCTCGACTGGCTCTTCCACCCGAGGACCGGCACGGAGCCCGAGGCGGACGGCGACGACTCAGGGCCCGGCTCCGCCACCGAACCCTGAGCGGCCCTAGGATGGTGTGGGTGACTCCGTTCAGCCCCGACCGCCTGCGCCGCCGCCCCGACATCGAGTCCGCGGAGCTGGTCGCCGTCGATGCGGCGGACCGCCTGCTGCTGGACACCGCTGCCGACCGTCTCGCCCTCGGGGGTGGCGTCGCGACCATCAACGACTCGTACGGGGCCCTCACCCTCGGGGCCGTCGGCCTGTCGGACGGGACGCCGATCCGGGTGTTCCAGGACGGCGTGGTCCATGAGAGGGCACTCGCCCTGAACGCCGCCGACGCCGGTATGGCGGGCAGCTACCGGGCCTGTCACCTCGACGGCACCCTGCTCGACGGCGTCGCGACCGTCCTCCTGCGCCTCCCGCGATCACTCGACGAACTCGACGAGATCGCCTGGACCATCGCCACGCACGGAGCACCGGACGTGCAGGTGATCGCCGGGGGCAGGCTCAAGCACATGTCCGTCTCCATGAATGCCGTGCTCGGCCGGTACTTCGCGGACGTCACGGCCGGCCTGGCCCGACAGAAGTCGCGTGTCCTCCGGGCCGCGGGGCCCCGCCCGACGTCGACGTCCCCTTTCCCCCGGGCTGCGAGGTTCGACGTCGGCCTCGACCGTCCCCTCGAGCTGCGCGCCTATGGCGCGACGTTCGGTGGAGCGGCGCTCGACCCGGGGACCCGGCTCCTGCTCCCCCACCTGCGTGCCCTGCCGGACGATCCCCGCGCCGGGAAGGTCATCGATCTGGGCTGCGGGAACGGCGCGATCGCCGCCTATCTCGCCCTGACCCGCCCGGGCCTCGAGGTGCATGCCACGGATCAGTCCGCCTCGGCGGCTGCTTCGACGGCCGCGACCGCGGCGGCCAACGGTGTGGCCGACCGGGTCAGGGTGAGCAGGGACGACGCGCTGTCCGCCCTGCCCGATGCCTCTGCAGGAGTGATCGTCCTCAATCCACCGTTCCATATCGGTAGTACGGTCCATGCCGGCGTCGCGCATCGCCTGTTCGACGCCTGCGCCCGTGTCCTGGTTCCGGGCGGCGAGCTGTGGACCGTGTGGAACAGCCATCTCCGCTACCGGCCCGTCCTCGAGCGGATCGTCGGGCCCACCCGGCAGCTCGACCGCTCCCCCCGCTACACGGTCACCCGCTCGACGCGGAGGGCATAGCCCGGCCATCGGCGCGCGGACCCCCCGTCGCTGCCCGCACCGTCCCGTGGCTTCCTGGTCGCCGGGGTGGTACCGAGGGTGGCCCGACATGCAGGAAGGCCCCCGTCCGGTGGACGGGGGCCTTCCTCGATGTCAGCTGTAGCGCGGCAGCTTACGCTCCGGTCAGCTTCTCGCGGAGTGCAGCAAGCGCCTCGTCGGAGGCGAGCGTGCCGGATCCGGTGTCGGCGGCGACGGGCTCCGAAGAGTAGCTTGTCGCGTTCGACTCCACGGGCTCGTTCGCTGCAGCGGCGTCGTCGGACGCGTGCTGAACGACCTGCTTCTTGTGGGCTTCCCAGCGCGACTGGGCCTCGGCGTACTGGGCCTCCCAGGCCGCGCGCGCTGCGTCTCGTAACCCTCGAGCCATTCGTTCGACTCGGGGTCGAAGCCCTCGGGGTACTTGTAGTTGCCCTCTTCGTCGTACTCGGCGGCCATGCCGTAGAGCGCGGGATCGAACTCAGTGCTGTCGGCGTCGACGCCCTCGTTGGCCTGCTTGAGGCTGAGGGAGATCCGGCGACGCTCGAGGTCGATGTCGATGACCTTGACGAAGAGCTCGTCACCCACGGAGACGACCTGCTCGGCCAGTTCGACGTGGCGGACCGCGAGCTCCGAGATGTGCACGAGGCCTTCGATGCCGTCCTCGACACGCACGAACGCGCCGAACGGAACGAGCTTGGTGACCTTGCCGGGAACGACCTGGCCCAGCGCGTGCGTGCGGGCGAACGTCTGCCAGGGATCTTCCTGCGTGGCCTTCAACGAGAGCGAGACACGCTCGCGGTCCAGATCGACCTCGAGGACCTCGACGGTGACTTCCTGTCCGACCTCGACGACCTCGGACGGGTGGTCGATGTGCTTCCAGGAGAGCTCGGAGACGTGGACGAGGCCGTCGACGCCGCCGAGGTCCACGAACGCACCGAAGTTGACGATCGAGGAGACGACGCCCGGACGGACCTGGCCCTTCTCGAGCTTGTTGAGGAACGTGGAACGGACCTCGGACTGGGTCTGCTCGAGCCAGGCACGACGCGACAGAACGACGTTGTTGCGGTTCTTGTCGAGCTCGATGATCTTCGCTTCGATCTGCTGGCCGATGTACGGAGCCAGGTCGCGGACGCGACGCATCTCGACGAGGGACGCAGGCAGGAAGCCGCGCAGGCCGATGTCCAGGATGAGGCCACCCTTGACGACCTCGATGACCGTACCGGTGACGACGCCGTCTTCTTCCTTGACCTTCTCGATGTCGCCCCAGGCACGCTCGTACTGAGCGCGCTTCTTGGAGAGGATCAGGCGGCCTTCTTTGTCTTCCTTGGTGAGAACCAGAGCCTCGACCTGATCGCCCACGGAGACGACGTCCCCGGGATCGACGTCGTGCTTGATGGAAAGCTCGCGGGAAGGAATGACACCCTCGGTCTTGTAACCGATGTCGAGCAGGACCTCGTCGCGGTCGACCTTGACGACCGTACCCTCGACGAGATCTCCGTCGTTGAAGTACTTGATGGTGGCGTCGATCGCTGCGAGGAAGTCCTCAGCGGTGCCGATGTCGTTGATGGCGACGACGGGGGCACCTTGCTTCTCGGTGGTGGTGATGGTCATGTAGTTGGGGCTCCGTTGTGGATGTTTACTTGCTCCGGTCAGGACGGACACCGCGATTCCAGCTGGGCCGGGAGCGGGTTCCGATGTCCGGATGTGGACGAAATGGAAAGAACCTTGAAAGGATCAGGAGAGGTAGCGCGCCGAATGGCCTCCGGCTTGCACCGGGAACCACGAGAGCGCACCACGCGCCTGTCCAGTCTAGCTTCGGGGTCCAACAGCGTCAAAGCAGGCGGTGCCCTCGGGAACACGGGCCGTTGCGCTCAGAAGTGCGTGATGCAGTACGGCTCCCGCGCGAGCCCGAACAGCGTGTCGAGCAGCCCGACGGCGTCGTCGGCGTGGGCGGTCAGCCCACCGGCCGCCGCGAGTGCGGAGGCCTGGACCCCGCCGAGATACAGCGATCCGAGGGCGTTCACGGTGAGCGTCACGTCGGGTGCGGCCGCGGCGTCCACGTGCTCGACCTGCGCCACGCCGTCGACGACCGTCAGGACGTAGGAGCCACCGGCGATCCCGAGCGTGTCCAGCACTTCCAGGACGATGCTGCCGCTACCCCGGAAGGACCGGCGGCGGAGCGCCTCCGGCACGTCGAGCAGACGGACCCACAGGACGTCGTCCGTGCCCTTGACGCTGTAGCAGCGTCGGTCACGGAGTGACCAGGGCAGCGCGTCGTCGCGTCGTGCCTCGTCCCACGTGACCACCTGCACGAGATCGAGCGACCCGAGGTAGCGCCAGAGCTCGAGGTAGGCAGAGGGTGTCGCTGCCACCAGATCCACGATCTTCATGGTGTAGGGCGTGGTGTCCCAGCCGGCGAAGCGGTAGGACACGTAGCCTGCGGGCGTCCCCGCGGCGTCGTAGTGCACCGCCATCCGCACAGTGCGGTCCTCGACCGGCCGTTCCCTGCCCCACTCACCCGAGGCGCGGCGCGGGTAGGCGTACTGCCGACCGACGGAGCCGAAGGTCACGGCGTGGAACCCGGCGAAGATCTGCTCGGCGAGTCGTACGGCGTGCTCCCGGGCGACCAGCGTCGTCGTGCCGGTTCTCGGTGCCGTCACCTCGAACCGCTCACGGACGTCGACCTCGATGGTCTGCGTGAAGGTGGCGCAGCCGAATCCGAAACGCCCGTAGATCGTCGCCTCCGACGCGGTCAGGAGGGCCAGCGGGAGGCCCCGTTCCGCGGCCTCCCGGAGGTCCCTCGTCATCATGGAGCGCAGGATGCCGTTGCGCCGGTGGCTCGGCCGTACGGTGACCGCTGTGATCTGGTGGGCTTCGATCTGTCCCGCTCCGACATTGAGCGGATGCACCATCGTGCCGTAGGTGGCCACCGGGTGGTCCGCACCGAGGGCCTCGGCGGGCTGGGCACGGTCGTGGACGCCCCACAGGACCCGCTGGTCCGCCCGGTACGCCCCGAGGAACTTCGGGATGTCCTCCGGATCGAACGTGCCCTCGTGGAATCCGATCCCCTCGGCATCCAGCCACTTCGTGAAGCGGCCGTCCGCCGTGACGTCCTCGTCGGCGGCAGGGCTGAAGATCTCGGTGTGCAGGTCCGGTGCGGTGTCGTGGCTCACTCCACCACCCTAGCCGGGGCGGTCCGGCGCGGACCAGGGTCGCCATCGGCACCGGTTTGGGAGGGGTAGGACGACGCCGTCCGGCGGAGCGGTCGGAGCGCCTCTTCGCGTGCTCAGACCGGAAGTGGTGCAACGGCGGCGCCCTCGCCTCCAGGTCCGTCGGGGATCGCACCCAGATCTCTGTGTCGACGAGGAGCGTCCTCCCGTTGTCCACATACACTGTGGAGCACGCGGAATAGTACATGTGTTCGATAAAATCAGGGGTATGACCATCGCCCCGATCGTGTGTACCGCCGGAACCCCGGACTCGGGAAGTCCACTGCGTTCGGCGTCCGCTGCCCTCTCGGAGTGTGCCCGTGACATTGGCCGGCAGGGCCGGGTTCTGTCCCGGCCGGAGGCACTGCAGCTCATCATCGACATCGAGCAGACCTCGAGGATTGTGGACCATCTGCAGGTCCTCGCCGCACGCCTCGCGGAAGAGCACTACCGGGTCGACGAGCCCGATCACGGCAGTACGTCCGGGAGTCCATCCGCGGCCGGGTCGCTGCTGGCCCGGGCGGAACAGGCCACCCGCGCCGAGGCCCCGACTCCGACCGCTTGCAGCAGTGCCTCCTCGGGCACCTCCTCCTCGGGCACCTCCTCGTCGGGTATCGCTTCGTCAAGCACTGCCTCGTCGGGTATCGCTTCGTCGAGCACTGCCTCATCGGGTATCGCTTCGTCGGGTATCGGCGGCGCCTCCGGATCCGCCCAGGGGTCACGGGTGGGTGCAGCAGCGGGTGGATTCAGGGATTGCGCGGACTTCCTGCGCGGGACCTTGGGAATCAGCCGTGCCGAGGCCCGGCGCCGGCTGGCCCTGGCGGAACTGGTACTACACCGGATGTCGCCGACGGGTGCGGTACTGCCTGCCCGGCTGGAAACCCTCGGTGCGGCGGCGGAGGCGACCCTGGTGAGTGGTCGGGCTGCGACCATCGTGTCCTCGGCCGCACAACGGGTGCAGTCCTTCGCGACCCCGGAACAGGTCGAGTCGATGGAGGACCACCTGACCAGGCAGGCCGTGGAGTCCGACGAGGACATCCTGCGGGTCGTCGCCCGCCGCTGGGAAGGAGTCCTCGACCAGGACGGGCAGGAACTGAGCGCCAAGGTGCTCCGGGCTCGCCAGGGCGTCTTCCTGAAGGGCCGACGCCATGGCCTGCATGTCCTGGAGATCGGTGCCACCGACGAGCAGTTCGAACACCTCGCCACCGTCATGAACACCGCCACCAATCCGCGCCTGCATGCCGACCGCACCGGAACTGCCGGTGCCGTGGCCGAAAGCTCAGGTGCTGCGGTCGAAAGCGTAGGCGGATTAGGTGCTGCCGGTGCTGCCGCCGACGGTGACGCAGGATCGACCATCGACTCCGGCGCAAGCACCGGCGCGGGCTCCGGCTGGGGTGCGGGGTCAGGCTCAGCCGGAAACTCGGATGAATTCGGTGAGCCGGGAGGCGCCACAAGGGCACAGATGCTGCTCGAGGGACTGGTCACCGCGTGCAGGATCGCCCTGAGCACGGCGGGGCTTCCCGCGACCGGCGGTCACCGGCCTCAGGTGATGGTGACCATGGACTACCAGGAGCTCCTCGACCAGACCCCGCACCTCATCACGGACTTCCCCGAGGGCCTCGCCAGGATCCTTCCCGGCCAGACGCAGCGGGCAGCACAGCGGCCGGGTCGCACGGTCTTCGCCGGGCAGGCCAGCGCCAGGACCATCCGGCGGATCGCCTGCGACGCGGACATCATCCCGATCGTCCTCGGCGGTGCGGGTCAGGTCCTGGACCTCGGGAGAGCCCGGCGCCTCTTCCCACCCCACCTGCGCCGGGCCCTGGTCGCCCGGGACAAGGGCTGTGCCTTCCCGGACTGCACCATCCCGGCACCCTGGTGCGAAGCCCACCACATCGACCCCTGGTCCCGCGGCGGGAGAACCAGCATCGGCAACGGGGTGCTGCTGTGCTCACGACACCACCACCTGATCCACCAAGGCGCATGGAGGGTAGAACCCCGAGGCGGAGTCCCCTGGTTCCATGTACCCGGACACCCCGGCCGGGCAGGCGCACCCCGGACCAACACCTACTGGCGCGCCGGACGAATCGTGCACCACGAGCTACTCCACCATGACCAACACCACGAAGTACTGCACGACGAATCACACTCCCGTGCATCATGGCTCGTCGAACCCCTCCACGACCAGACCCGCAACACCCCCGCCGCCCCTGGCCGGAACAGGTCGGAACGAACGAGGTCAGGCTGAGACCGAACGGACCGGAGCAACGCACCACACCGTTCCAGTCCGTCGGCGCCGATGCCGTATTCGGTGCTCTACACCTAGTGGGCGGCGTCGTGCCAGCTGGCTCCTGTACCTACCGAGACGTCGAGCGGAACGGAGAGATCCGCCGCTGCGCCCATCTGCTGCCGCACGAGCGCCTCGACCTCCTCGGACTCGCCCTCGGCGATCTCGAGCACGAGTTCGTCGTGCACCTGCAGCAGCATGCGTGAGGCGAGGCCCCGCTGGGTCAGGGCGTCGTCGACGCCGAGCATGGCCTTCTTGATGATGTCCGCAGCGGAGCCCTGGATAGGAGCGTTCAGGGCCGCCCGCTCTGCCATCTCGCGGAGCTGCCGGTTGTCGCTCGAGAGATCCGGCAGGTAGCGGCGCCGACCCTCGATGGTGGAGGTGAAGCCGTCCTTGCGGGCCTGCTCGACGATGCCGCGCAGGTAGTCGCGCACCGCGCCGAAGCGCTCGAAGTAATCACGCATGAGGGTCCGCGCCTCGTCCACGGAGATGTTGAGCTGCTTGGAGAGCCCGAACGAGCTCAGACCGTAGACCAGCCCGTAGGACATCGCCTTCACCTTGGACCGCATCGCGCTGGTCACCTCTTCGGGCGCAACGCCGAAGATGTGCGAGCCGACGAAGCGGTGGAGGTCCTCGCCCTCCTGGAACGCCGAGATGAGTCCCTCGTCGCCGGACAGGTGCGCCATGATGCGCATCTCGATCTGCGAGTAGTCGGCCGTCATCAGACTCTCGAACTTCTCGCCGTTGCGTCCCTGCCCGACGACGAACACCTCGCGGATGCGCCGGCCCTCGTCGGAACGTACGGGGATGTTCTGCAGGTTCGGATTCGTCGAGGAGAGCCGACCGGTCGCCGCGATGGTCTGCAGGTAGGTGGTGTGGATACGGCCGTCGTCGTCCACCGCCTTGCGGAGTCCCTCGACCGTCTGGCGAAGTTTCAGGGCATCCCGGTAGGCGAGGAGCTGCTCGAGGAAAGGGTGTCCCGTCTTGGCGATCAGGTCCGTCAGGGCATCGGCGTCGGTGGAATAGCCTGTCTTGATCTTCTTGGTCTTCGGCAGCTCGAGCTCGTCGAACAGGACGGCCTGCAGCTGCTTGGGCGAGCCGAGGTTGATCTCCTTGCCGATGATCCGGTACGCCTCCGCTCCGGCGGCACTGATCGTCTTCGAGAAGTCGTCGAAGAGCCGGTCGAGCCCGTCGACGGAGACGGCCACGCCGGTGAGCTCCATGCGTGCGAGCACTTCCGCGAGCGGGAGCTCCAATCCACCGAGCAGCTGATTGGCCCCGCGCTCGACGAGCTGACCGGCGAAGTGCTCACTGAGACGCAGTGCGGCATAGGCGGCGACAACGGCCGGCGATGCGACGTCGTTGCCGCCGAGGTCCAGCGCCTGCTGGCCCGACGAATCATGGGCCGACGCCGTGATGGACAGACGCAGGTGGTACTGGGCGAGGTCGGCGAGATCGTAGCTCCGCCGGTCGGGCTGGATGAGGTACCCGGAGAGAGCCGTATCGTCGATCTCCCCCGCCAGCGTCAGGCCCCGGGCGGACAGCAGCTTGAACACTGCCTTGAAGTCGTGGACGATCTTCGGCGCGTCGGTGTCGGACAGCCAGTCCCCCAGGACCTTCTCGGCCTCGGCGTCGAGCGCTTCCAGCGGGATGAAGGCTGCGGAGAGCCCGGTGACGACGGCGATGCCGACGACGTCGGTCGCCCCGGCCGTCGTCTCGGTGGCCAGCGCCACAGAGGCCTGGGCCTGGTTCGTCGCCCTGAACCACTGCTCGAGTCCGGCGGCGTCGTCGAGCAGCACGTGCGCGGGAGCACTCTGCTCATCGCCCTCGTCGGCGGTCTCCTCCTCGCCGAAGAGATCGAACAGCCGCTTGCGCAGCGTGTTGAACTGCAGGGAGTCGAACAGGTCCTCGACTGCCGACCGGTCCGGGTGCTGCGAGACCATGGCGTCGAGGTCCACGGGCAGGTCCAGATCGGTGAGCAGCCGGTTCAGGCGCCGGTTCCGCTTGACGTCCTCGATGTTCGCGCGCAACGAGTCGCCGACCTTGCCGCCGATCTTGTCGAGGTTCTCGAGGATCCCCTCGAGCCCCCCGTACAGCTTGATCCACTTCGCTGCGGTCTTCGGGCCGACGCCGGGTACCCCCGGCAGGTTGTCGGCGCTCTCCCCCACCAGCGCAGCCAGGTCCGAGTACTGGTGCGGCGGGACGAAGTACTTCTCCTCGATGGCCTGCGCATCCATCTGCGGGATGTTGGTCACGCCCTGCTTCGGATAGAGCACCGTCACCCGGTCGTTGACGAGCTGGAAGGCGTCGCGGTCCCCGCTCACCACCTGTACGTCCCAATCGGCACTCGCCGCCCGGTACGCGAGGGTGGCCAGGATGTCGTCCGCCTCGTAGCCGTCGAGGGAGATGGTCGGGATGCGCATCGCCTCCATGACCTTGATGATCAGATCCACCTGCCCGTGGAACTCCTCGGGCGTCTTGGAACGGCCGCCCTTGTACTCCGTGTACTCCTCGGAGCGGAAGGTCGGCGTGTCGAGGTCGAAAGCGACCGCCACATGGCTCGGCTTCTGGTCCTTGATGAGGTTGATGAGCATCGCCGTGAAGCCGTAGACCGCATTCGTGTGCTGGCCGGTGTCGGTCGAGAAGTTCTCGGGCGGAAGCGCATAGAAGGCTCGGAAGGCCATGGAGTGCCCGTCGATGACGAGGAGCCGATTGCGTGAACCGTCGCCGCGGCGCGCCGGCGCCTGCCCGCCGGCCGGTACCACAGAGCCGTCCGGCATGCCCTCCGCCGGCGGTGCGATGGTCAGTGTGGCAGCTGGTTTGGTCGTTTCACTCACAGGTGCCAGCCTAGTTGCCATGACAGACAACCGCACCCGGCCCGACACCGTCCCGGCACCATCCGGAGACCGGCTGGCCGAGCTCGTCGCCGCAGGTATCCCGCAGGAGATGCACGACTGGCTCGGCCGCTACGGCGTCGGTGCCCTGACCGTGAAGATGGGCATCGTCTTCTCCGAGATGAGTGCCGAGCGCATGGTCGCCACCATGCCGGTCGAGGGCAACCAGCAGGTCGCGGGCATCCTGCACGGCGGCGCCCATGTGGTGCTCGCCGAGACCCTGGGGTCGTTCGCAGCCGGGCTCCATGCCGGTCCGGGCAGGCAGGCCGTGGGCATCGAGGTGGGAGCGACGCATCACCGCAGCATCGATTCCGGCGTGGTGACGGGCACCGCGACGGCCATCCACCTCGGCCGGACTCTCACGACGCACGAAGTGGTGATGACCGACGAGCAGGGTCGCCGCCTCTCCACGGCCCGCATCACGAACCTGATCCGGGAGACGAGGGACTGATCCAGCGCGCACGGACCGCGGAGGGGTTCCTTCCATGCCACGGACGGGACACCGAACTCCGACGCGTGGGCGACCGGACCGGCAGGCGACCCGCACCGGTGATGAGATCGACGGCGCCCTGCCGGACACGTGCGGGGTCGCCGATTGCAAGCTCCTCCTGCACCGGGAACTCCGGTTGCCCCGCCCGAGGGGTGCTGCCTACCGTGAAAGAAGGGCTGCACCACCGCCGCCCTGGTAGAACTCGAACGGAGACCCCGTGGCCGACAAGAAGATGAAGACCATCGCCGCCGTTCTCGCCGCCAGTGCCCTCTTCCTCGGCGGGTGCGATCTCGGCAACGACGACAGCGACAACTCCGGAACCGATACCGGGAACTACGACGACAACAACGGGATCGACACGGACCTCGGTGACGACAGTCGCGGTAACGACCTCGAAGACGCGCCGGACGGCGGGAACGACAAGTGACGGGTCGCGGTTCCGTTCTCGCCCGGGCGGCGCTGCGCGGCGCGGCCGCGGGTCTGGTAGGGACGGCGGCGATGACCGTCGGGGAACTGGTGGAGCAACGCGTCACGGGGCGTCAGGACTCGCACATCCCCGCCCGGACCCTCCGGATCCTGGTCGGTCGGCCCGCCGACGACGCCGTCCGCTACCCGGTGTGGAACCACACCATGCACTGGTTGACCGGAGCGACCCTGGGCGCCCTCCGCGGCGTATGGTCGGTGACGGGGATCCGTGGGGGTTCCGCCACTGCGGCGCACACCGTCGTCCGTCTCGCGTTCGACCAGACGCTGGAGAACGCGACGGGTGCGGGTGCAGCCCCGTCCCTCTGGCCCGCCGGCGAGAAAGCCGTGGACTACCTGCACAAGGGGATCTTCGCCGTGGTGACGGGAGCAGTCTCCGACGCCCTCAACCGGCCCGTGCTCGTGAGCAGGGCGGGAGCACGCAGCCACTGAACGTCGCCTGTCAGGCGTCCGCCGCCGCCATGCCTTCCTGGATGTGCCGGCGCAGCTCCGCCGGGCGGAACGGCTTGCGGAGATAACGATCGGCGCCGGCCTCGAAGCCCCGTCTCTCGTCGGACGGATCAGCGCGCGCCGTGAGCATGACGATGAAGGTTGTCGAGAACCTGCGGATCCGCTCTGCCACCTCGAAGCCGTCGATGTCCGGCAGGCCGACGTCGAGCGTCACCACGTCCGGCATCAGGCGGCGGACCATCTCGACACCGGCGAGCCCAGCCGGCGCCGTGTGTACCCGGAAGCCCGCACCGGTCAGCACGGTGTGCAGCAGATCGCGGACGTCATCGTCGTCTTCGATGACCACCGCAGTGCGGGTGTGCTCCTTGCTCGGCATAGCCTGAGTTTACTCCGCAGCAGTGTCCGGCCGGTCGTGCAAACCGGCTCAGGACTCCGGACGGACGGTCGCTTCCACGGGGTCGGCGCCGCCCGTCGGCTGGACCAGGACGCGCTGTACGGTGTCCGGTACGTCGGGGAACGCCCCGATCATCAGCAGTTCGCTCGTCTCCCCGGGCAGCGCTCCCCCGCTGTACTGCTCCACCAGGTCGACGACCTCCGGGGAGGACTCCCCGCTGTTGGCAGCCGCGCCCCATTCCTCGAGAACGGTCGATGCGGGCCTCAGTTCGAGATCCTGGCCTTCCGGAGTGGAGACGGTGATGGTCTCCAGGTCGAGGGTCACTCCCCCTTCAGGGTTCTGCACGGTCACCAGCGAATAGGTCACCGCCTCCTGGCCCAGCTCCTCGCGCAGGGCCTCGACGTCCTGAGGCGCCTCGGCGGGAAGGACGACGTCGCCCCTGGCCTCCTCGATGAGGAACGAGAACGTACCGCTGTTGGCGTCCGCGAGTCCCTCGACCGACGGCGCATCCGACGGGGCGGCGGCCTGCTCGGTCGCCGTCTGGGCGGGGTCGGGGGTGGGACCGGGAGGCTCGGCATCGGTCGCGGGATTCCCGCCGCACCCGGTCACCAGGATCAGCAGGAGGGTCGGAATCAGCACGGTCTTCATGGGTCCCCCGATGGCCGGGCAGCGGCCGGAGTCAGGCCCGGCTCCTGCCGGGCGCGGCAACGTTCCATCCTGTTCTACCAGCGCGGGCGGGCCCTCGCGCCGGTAACCGCTCGTCCGGCCCGCCGTTGACAGGGCGACTCAGGCGCGGTTACGTGCACGGCTGGGCTGCACGCGCAGAGGTTCCCCGGGCATCTTCGGGAAGTCGGGCGGGAACGGCAGCTCCCCCAGTCCCGCCTCGACGTCGCGGTCCCACCAGCCGCGCAGGACGTCGATGCTGCCCGGGTCGGCGTGCAGCCCCTCCCAGGGGTCGCCAATCGTCGCCAGCCTCTCGGGCACGGTCGTGATCGTGAAGGCCGCCGGGTCGACGCCGGTCAGCTCGTCCCAGCCGACGGGGCACGACACGGGGGCGTGGGGCAGGGCGCGCGGACTGTAGGCACCGGCCATGGTGCGGTCGCGGTTCGCCTGGTTGTAGTCCACGAAGATGCGGGCGCCGCGTTCCTCCTTCCACCAGGCCGTCGTCACCCGGTCCGGCATGCGCCGCTCGAGTTCCCGCGCGGCGGCGATCACGGCCCGGCGGACCTCGAGGAACTCGTGGATCGGCTCGATCGGCGCGAAGACATGGAGCCCGCGGTTCCCCGACGTCTTCACGAAGCAGGTCAGTCCCGCCTCCCGCAGGACGGCCCGGAGTTCATGGGCGGCCGCCACCACGTCCGCGAAGGTCGTCCCGGGCTGCGGGTCGAGGTCGATCCGCAATTCGTCCGGCAGGTCGGGCGCATCGGCACGGGACGCCCATGGATGGAAGACCACGGTGTTCATCTGTGCGGCCCAGACGGCGGACGCCGGCTCGTCGAGGACGAGCTGCGGGTGCGCACGGCCGCTGGGATAGACCACCGTCACGCTCCGCACGTAGTCCGGTGCGCCCTTCGGTGGGTTCTTGCTGAAGAAGTACTCGCCGTCCACGTCACCGCCGAACCGCTGCAGGGAGACCGGGCGGCCGCCGTTGGCGCGCAGGAAGGCCGGCGCGACGGCGACGAGGTAGCGCGCGAGGTCCAGCTTGGTCAGCCCGGCCTGCGGCCAGAGCACACGGGACGGGCTGGACACGCGGACGGCCCGGGAACCGTCCGGTCCGTCGACATCGAGGATCATCGCTTCGCTGGCCATGGGCCCAATGTACCCCCGGGGGCGAGGACCAGGGAGTGGCGAGGAACGGGCCCGCCGGTGGCGGCTCGGACCGCCGCGGCACACAGCGTCTGACGCTCAGAGGCTTCGGCATACCCAGCTGCCCCCAGCGAACGAGGGTCACCAGCCAGCAAGCCTACGCAGCCTCAGCCGCCACTCCGATCCGGGCACCGCACGCGGCACACTATTCATGGATATTCGTTCCAGAAGATCGCCTGACGAGACAGTGTCGCACGTGGAGGACGACCGAAGCCGACCTGAACCAGGAGGGCCGAGACACTCGAGCCCACCATCCCGAGCCGACATCAGTGGACGACGTCGTAGATGGCTTTCACCACACCGTTGGAATAGGTCTCCGACTCGCGCAGGCGCAGCTGCTGCCGGTCCCTGTCCGCAGTACTGAAAAGTCTTTTCCCTGCACCGAGCAGGACTGGAAACACGAGGAGGTTGTAGCGGTCGATGAGATCCGCATCGGCGAGAGTCCGCGCGAGTTCGGCGCTCCCATGGATGAAAAGCGCACCACCGTCGCCTTGCTTGAGGGCGGCAACGTCCTCGACGGATCGCAGGATCTCCGACGGGCCCCACCCGTCGATGAGCGCGTGCTCGTCGAGACTCGACGAGACCACGTACTTCGGAAGGTCCTTGTACGCTGCGTGGTCCTCTGATCCGACCCAGACCGGAGCGAACGCCTCATAGCTCCGGCGCCCGAACACCAGCGCCGTCGTCTCCTCCAGCTCCTCACCCTTGAGGGCGAACGCCTCAGGCAGGAACTCGGTGCTGAACACCCATCCGCCACCGCGGTGCCCCTCCTCGACACCGCCGGGAGAGTCGACCACGCCATCCAGCGACATGAATCCCGTCCACACCAGTTCCCGTGACATCAGATACCTCCATTGCTCTGTCCAGTTGCCTACACCTGCACGTTAGACGCAGCCCGCAGCAGGAACTCATCGGTCACCCCGGTGAGTGGTTCCATCATCGGACGAACAAGCGCCACCAGGAACTCCGCGCCCGTACCCTCATGCAGGAGTAAGCCATTCTCCCGGGAACGATCATCAAGCCTCGATCCGTCGCGAGATGTGAGCTGTCCAGCGAGGCCGAGGTGGAAGCGACCTTCGGCGTCGGGGGAAGTCCATGTCCCCTCTGGCATGGCGCAGAATGGGGTAGACACGGCATCGGCAGGAGAGAAAGTAGCAAGCCCGATCCGAGCCGGACGACATGCTCCCCACGAGTGCCCGAAGTGGGACTCGAACCCACACACCTCTCGATACTGCATTTTGAGTGCAGCGCGTCTGCCAATTCCGCCATTCGGGCCGTTCGCACTCGCGCGGGGTGGAGGTACAGGGACTTCCTTCGCCGCCGGTGCGCGAATCCACTCTACATGCCGATAGGCTGTTTCCGGGAACGGGAGCATGCCCTCGCCGGGCCCATCGGAACGCCACATCACCAAGGAGCAACAGTGTCTGAACCCACCGAATCCACGTCCGCCGGACCCGCACGCCGGGTCGTCGTGGCCGAGGACGAGACGCTCATCCGACTCGACATCATCGAGATCCTGCGTGGGGAAGGGTACGAGGTCGTCGCGGAGGCCGACAACGGCGAGAAGGCCGTGGCCCTCGCCGAGGAACACAAGCCGGACCTCGTCCTCATGGACGTGAAGATGCCCGTCATGGACGGCATCACCGCCGCGGAACAGATCGTCAAAGCCCGCATCGCGCCGGTGGTCCTGCTGACCGCCTTCAGCCAGAAGGAACTCATCGAGCGCGCCCGTGACGCCGGAGCCATGGCCTACGTGGTCAAGCCCTTCACCCCGGCCGATCTCATCCCCCGCCATCGAGATCGCCATGTCGCGCCACGAGGAGATCAAGGCCCTCGAGGCCGAGGTGTCCGATCTCCAGGAGCAGTTCGCCACCCGAAAGCTGGTGGAGCGCGCCAAGAGCCTCCTGACCACCAAGATGGGCCTCACCGAACCCGAGGCCTTCCGCTGGATCCAAAAGACGTCCATGGACCGCCGCCTCAGCATGCGCGAGGTCGCCGAGACGATCATCAACCAGGTCAACTGACCCCGGCCGATGATCCATCGGTCCGCAGACGCGAAGAGCCCCACCCTTCCGGGTGGGGCTCTTCACGTCTGACCGACGGGTCGGGCTACTTCTTCTTGGTGGGCCAGGGGCCCACGCCCTCCTTGATGTAGGAGGTGTGGCTGTCGGGAAGCTGGCCGGCGTCGGTGATGTCGCCGACGCGGTGGACCTTGATCGAGTTGGTCGAGCCGGCCTGTCCGGGAGGGGAGCCGGCGGCGATGACCACGAGGTCGTCGACCTCGACGAGGCCCTGCTCGAAGAGGACACGGTCCACCTGCGAGGTCATCTGGTCGGTGTGCTCCACGAACTCGACGAGCTTGGGCTGGATGCCCCAGATGAGCGACATCGTGTTGAGCGTCGACTGCACGGGGGTGAACGCGAAGACCGGCTTCTTCGGGCGGAGGCGCGAGAGGCGTCGGGCGGAGTCACCGGGACTGCGTGAAGGTGCAGATGTACTTGGCGTCGAGCTGGTCCGAGATCTCGACGGCTGCACGGGTGATCGCACCACCGCGGGTCTTCGGCCTGCTGCCCAGCGGCGGGACACGCTCGAGGCCGTGGCGCTCGGTGGACTCGATGATGTCCGCCATGGTGCGGACCGTCTCGATCGGGTACTTGCCGACGCTCGTCTCGCCCGAGAGCATCACGGCGTCAGCGCCGTCGAGGACGGCGTTGGCACAGTCCGACGCCTCGGCGCGCGTGGGACGCGGATTGTCGATCATGGACTCGAGCACCTGCGTGGCGACGATGACCGGCTTCGCCCAGCGGCGGGCCAGCTCGACGGCACGCTTCTGGACGATCGGGACGTCCTGCAGGGGGAGCTCCACGCCGAGATCGCCGCGGGCCACCATGATGGCGTCGAAGGCATCGATGATCTCCTCGAGGGCGTCGACGGCCTGCGGCTTCTCGATCTTCGCGATGACGGGGACCCTGCGGCCTTCCTCGTCCATGATCTCGTGCACGCGCTTCACGTCACCGGCGTCGCGCACGAAGGAGAGCGCCACCATGTCGACGCCGATCTGGATGGCCCAGCGGAGGTCTTCCTCGTCCTTGTCGCTGAGGGCGGGGACGTTCACGGCGACGCCGGGCAGGTTGATGCCCTTGTTGTTCGACACCATGCCACCGACGACGACCTCGGTGGTGACCTTGACGTCGTCGACCGCGGTGGCGCGGAGCGAGACCTTGCCGTCGTCGATCAGGAGCATGTCGCCCACCTTGACGTCCTGGGGCAGTCCCTTGAACGTGGTGGAGCAGATGTCCTGCGTACCCTCGACGTCCTCGACGGTGATGGTGAAGACGTCACCGGGCGCGAGGGCGTGGGGGCCGTCGGCGAATCGGCCGAGGCGGATCTTGGGACCCTGGAGGTCCGCGAAGATGCCCACGGGCTTGCCGAGTTCCTCGGACGCGCGGCGCACGTTCTCGTAGGTGCTGCTGTGCACGGCGTAGTCGCCGTGGCTCATGTTCATCCGGGCTACGTCGACGCCCGCCTCGAGCACCGCGAGGGTGTTCTCATAGCTGGCGATTGCGGGACCGAATGTTGCAACGATTTTTGCGCGTCTCATAAACCTAGCCTAGTCGTGTTTGGGTCGTGGGGATTGCCTGCGGAGCCGGTCAGAGCACGGCGATCGAGCGGTCGGTCGGCGCGACGGGCGCGGGGAGCTTGGTGGAGCCCATGAGCCACTGGTCCACGGCGGCAGCGCAGGCGCGCCCTTCCGCGATCGCCCAGACGATGAGCGACTGCCCGCGGCCGGCGTCCCCCGCCGAGAAGACCCCCGGAGTGTTCGTCATGTAGTAGCCGTCCCGTGCCAGGTTCCCGCGGTCGTCGAACTCGGCCTGGACCTGCTCGGTGATGCCGGCGGGTTCTGCTCCCGTGAAGCCCAGGGAGAGGAAGACGAGGTCCGCGGGGATCTCGCGCTCCGTGCCTTTTTTCGGCACCCGGCGGCCGTTCACGAACTCCGTCTCGGCGACCTTGATGCCGCGCAGGACACCGTCGTCCCCGACGAACTCGACGGTGGATGCCAGGTAGCGCCGCTCGCCGCCCTCCTCGTGGGCGCTCGCGATGTCGAACAGCGTGGGAAAGGTGGGCCAGGGCTGGTCCGGACGTCGCTCGGTGGGCGGCTGCTGGCCGATGGCGAGCGTGGTGACCGATGCCGCGTGCTGCCGGTGGGCCGTGCCCAGGCAGTCGGCACCGGTGTCGCCGCCGCCGAGGATGACGACGTGCTTGCCCTCCGCGTGGATCTGGTCCTCGATCGCCTCGCCGGCCACCACGCGGTTGGCCTGTACCAGGTAGTCCATGGCGAAGTGGACGCCCTCGAGGTCCCGGCCCGGGATGGGGAGGTCGCGCGGCACGGTGGCACCGGTGGCGACGACGACGGCGTCGTACCGCCGCTTCAGCTGGCCCCAGCTGATGTCCTTGCCGACGTCCACGCCGGTCCGGAAGCGCGTGCCCTCGGCTTTCATCTGGTCGAGGCGCCGCTCGAGGTGGATCTTCTCCATCTTGAAGTCGGGGATGCCGTAGCGCAGCAGGCCGCCGATGCGGTCGTCGCGCTCGTAGACGGCCACGGTGTGGCCGGCCCGCGTCAGCTGCTGCGCGGCGGCGAGTCCGGCAGGCCCGGAGCCGACGACGGCGATGGTGCGGTCGGTCAGGCGCTCCGGCGGATGCGGTTCCACCCAGCCCTCGTCGAAGGCCAGGTCCGCGATGGACACCTCGACCTGCTTGATGGTCACGGGTGGCTGGTTGATACCGAGCACGCACGAGGACTCGCACGGTGCGGGGCAGAGCCGGCCGGTGAACTCGGGGAAGTTGTTCGTGGCATGCAGGCGCTCGATCGCCTCGCGTCCCTTGTCGCGGAACGTGAGGTCGTTCCACTCCGGGATCAGGTTGCCCAGCGGGCAGCCCTGGTGGCAGAAGGGGATGCCGCAGTCCATGCAGCGGCCCGCCTGGCTCTTGAGGACGCCCTTCTCCTGCGCCTCGTACACTTCCTTCCAGTCCATGATGCGCACCGGAACGGGCCGGCGGGGCTGGGTCTGGCGCTCGCGCACCTTCATGAATCCGCGTGGGTCAGCCACCGGTTACCTCCAGGATCTTGGTCCACGCCTCTTCGCCGTCAGGGTCGAGGCCCTGCTCGACGGCGGTGGCGCGGGCGTCCAGTACCGCGGCGTAGTCGCGCGGCAGGACCTTGGTGAATCGTGGGACGGTGTCCTCGAAGGACGCCAGCAGGCTCTCGGCCAGGTTCGATTCGGTCTCCTCGACGTGCTGGATGAGCAGCCGCCGCACGATCTCGACGTCCTCGGCGTCCAGCCCGACGAGCAGGAGCTCGCCGTTCTCGAGGCTCTGCTTGTTGACGCGCGCGCGGTCGAGGTCCAGCACGTAGGCCGTGCCACCCGACATGCCCGCACCGAAGTTGCGGCCCGTGCGGCCGAGGATCAGGGCCTGGCCGCCCGTCATGTACTCGCAGCCGTGGTCGCCGATCCCCTCGGCCACCGCGGTCGCGCCAGAGTTCCGGACGAGGAACCGCTCCCCCACCTGGCCGCGCAGGAACATCTCGCCGCTCGTGGCACCGTAGCCGATGACGTTGCCCGCGATCACGTTGTGGTCCGCGCGGAACACGTTGGAGCGGTCCGGTCGCACGATGATGCGGCCGCCGGACAGTCCCTTGCCCACGTAGTCGTTCGAGTCGCCGAGCAGCCGCAGCGTGATGCCTGCGGGCAGGAACGCGCCGAGCGACTGCCCTGCCTGGCCTGTGAGGGTGACGTCGATGGTGTCGGTGGCCAGCGTGTCCAGTCCGAAGGTCCGGGTGACCTCGTGACCGAGCATGGTGCCCACCGACCGGTCGGTGTTGACGACGTCGACGGAGATGCGCACCGGCGAGCGGTGCTGCAGCGCGTCGGCACTCATCTCGATGAGCTTGTTGTCGAAGTGCTGGTCCAGCTCGTGGTTCTGCGGGAGCATGTTCCGCATCGGCTCGCCGGAGTCGGACTCGTTGCCACGCAGGATCGGGTCCAGGTCCAGACCGTCGGCCTTCCAGTGCTCGATCGCCTCGCGGGCGTCGAGCAGCTCGCTGTGGCCGATGGCCTCCTCGAGCGTCCGGAACCCGAGCTCGGCGAGGATCTCGCGGACCTCCTCGGCGATGAACTCGAAGAAGTTGACCACGAACTCGGGCTTGCCCGTGAAGCGGCTGCGCAGTTCCGGGTTCTGGGTGGCGACGCCGACGGGGCACGTGTCGAGGTGGCAGACGCGCATCATGATGCAGCCCGACACCACGAGCGGCGCCGTGGCGAAGCCGAACTCCTCGCCACCGAGCAGGGCGGCGATGACGACGTCGCGCCCGGTCTTGAGCTGGCCGTCCACCTGGACCACCACGCGGTCACGCAGCCCGTTGAGCATCAGGGTCTGCTGCGTCTCGGCGAGCCCGAGCTCCCACGGGATACCCGCGTGCTTGAGGGAATTGAGCCGGCTCGCGCCCGTCCCGCCGTCGTGGCCCGACACCAGGACGACGTCGGCCTTGGCCTTCGTGACGCCCGCGGCGACCGTGCCGATACCCACTTCGGAGACCAGCTTCACGTGGACGCGTGCGCTCGGGTTGGACCTCTTGAGGTCGTAGATGAGCTGTGCGAGGTCCTCGATGGAGTAGATGTCGTGGTGCGGCGGCGGCGAGATGAGGGCGACGCCCGGCGTGGAGTGCCGGGTGCGCGCGATCCAGGGGTACACCTTCTGGCTCATGAGCTGTCCGCCCTTCCCGGGCTTGGCTCCCTGTGCCATCTTGATCTGGATGTCGTCGGCGTTGGTCAGGTACAGGCTCGTGACGCCGAACCGGCCGGACGCCACCTGCTTGATGGCGGAGCGGCGCTCCGGGTCGAGCAGCCGCTCGACGTCCTCGCCGCCCTCACCCGTATTGGACTTCGCGCCGAGGCGGTTCATCGCGATGGCGAGCGTCTCGTGGGCTTCCTTCGAGATGGAGCCGTAGCTCATCGCGCCCGTGGAGAAACGCCGGACGATGGACGAGACCGGCTCGACCTCGTCGATGCCGATGGGTTGGCGTGCGTCTCCGCGGAGCTTGAGCAGCCCGCGGAGCGTCATGAGGTCCCGCGACTGGTCGTCCACGCCCCGGGTGTACGCCTTGAAGATGTCGTAGCGGCGCTCCCGCGTGGCGTGCTGCAGACGGAAGACGGTCTCGGGGTTGAAGAGGTGCGGCGGTCCCTCCCGGCGCCACTGGTACTCGCCGCCGTTGTCGAGGCCGCGGTGGGGGTCCTCGATGCCGTCCTGCGGGTACGCGCTCTCATGGCGCGCAGCGGTCTCGGCCGCGACGACGTCGAGCCCCACCCCGCCGAGCTGGGTCTGTGTGCCGTGGAAGTACTCGTCGACGAGCTCCTGCGACAGTCCGAGCGCCTCGAAGGTCTGGGCACCGCAGTAGGAGCTGACCGTCGAGATGCCCATCTTGGACATGATCTTCAGGACACCCTTGCCGAGGCCCTTGATGAGGTGCGCGACGGCGGCTTCGGCCGTGACGCCGGTGATGTCGCCGTTGCGGACGAGTTCCTCGCAGCTCTCCATGGCCAGGTAGGGGTTGACGGCGGAAGCTCCGTAGCCGATCAGCACCGCCACGTGGTGGACCTCGCGCACGTCGCCGGCCTCGACCACGAGCGAGGTCTTGGTGCGGTTGGCGCTCTTCAGGAGGTGATGGTGCACGGCGCTGGTCAGGAGCAGCGACGGGATGGGGGCCCACTGCGCGTTCGAGTCGCGGTCGGACAGCACCACGTACTCGACGCCGCGGTTCAGCGCGCTGGACACCTGCTCGCAGATCTCCGCGAGGCGTGCCCGCAGCGCTGCCTCGCCGCCGTCGTGCCGGTACAGGCCGCGCACCCGGACGGCGAGCCGGTCACCGTCCTCGGTCTCGAGGTTGGCAATCTTCGCCAACTCGTCGTTGGTGATGACGGGGAACTTCAGGGCGATCTGCTTGGAACGTACCTGGCCGGTGGAGAGCAGGTTGCCGTCCGGTCCGATCGTGACGCCCATGGAGGTCACGAGCTCCTCGCGGATCGAGTCCAGCGGCGGGTTGGTCACCTGCGCGAAGGACTGCACGAAGTAGTCGAACAGGAGGCGCGGGCGCTTGGACAGCACGGCGATCGGGGTGTCCGAGCCCATCGCGCCGAGCGGCTCGGCACCGTTCCTGGCCATGGGGCCGAGCAGGATGCGCAGTTCCTCCTGCGTGTACCCGAAGGTGCGCTGGCGGCGGTTGATGGACGCCTTGGTGTGGATGACGTGCTCGCGCTCCGGGAGATCCTCGAGCTGGATCAGGTTCTCCTTGACCCACTCCCCCCACGGATTCGCCGCGGCGACCTCGGCCTTGATCTCCTGGTCCTCGATCAGGCGGCCTTCCTCGGTGTCGACGAGGAACATCTTGCCGGGCGAGACGCGGCCCTTCCGGACGACGCGTGAGGGCTCGACGTCGAGGACGCCTACCTCGGAGGCGAGGATGACGAGGCCGTCCTCGGTGACCCAGTAGCGGGCCGGGCGCAGGCCGTTGCGGTCGAGGACGGCGCCGACGAGGCGGCCATCCGTGAAGGACACGGCCGCCGGTCCGTCCCACGGCTCCATGAGCATGGAGTGGTACTGGTAGAAGGCGCGGCGGGCGGGGTCCATGGTGGCGTGGTTCTCCCACGCCTCCGGGATCATCATCATGATCGAGTGCGTGATCGGGCGGCCCGAGAGCGTCAGCAGTTCCGCGACCTCGTCGAACGACGCGGAGTCCGAGGCGCCCGGCGTGCAGATCGGGTACAGCTCCTCCGGCGAGTCCCCGAGCAACGGGTTGGCGAGCTGAGACTGCCGGGCGCGCATCCAGTTGCGGTTGCCCTTGACCGTGTTGATCTCGCCGTTGTGCGCGATGGTCCGGAAGGGCTGCGCGAGCGGCCAGGACGGGAAGGTGTTGGTGGAGAACCGGGAGTGCACGATGCCGAGGCGCGTCTTGAAGCGCTCGTCCGACAGATCGGGGTAGAAGGGCTCGAGCTGCGCCGTGGTGAGCATGCCCTTGTAGACGATGGTCTTCGAGGACAGCGAGGGGAAGTAGACGCCGAACTTGTTCTGGGCGCGCTTCCGCACCCGGAACGCGCGTCCGTCGAGATCTGCGGGGCTGCCGTCCGCCGGGGCCAGGAAGAGCTGCACGAAGTGCGGCATGCAGGCACGGGCCATCGCACCCACGAGGTCGGCGACGACGGGGACGACGCGCCAGCCGAGCACTTCGAGACCTTCGGACTCGGCGATGGACTCCAGCCCGGCTCGCGCCGTCTCCTGCTCCTTCGCCTCGGCCGGCAGGAACGCGGTGCCGACGACGTAGGAGCCGGCAGGCGGCAGCGGGAAGTCGACGACGGCGCGGAAGAACTCGTCGGGGACCTGGGTCAGCAGGCCCGCACCGTCACCGGTGCCCTCGTCCGCGCCCACGGCACCTCTGTGCTCGAGGTTGCGGAGCGCCGTCAGGGCGGCGTCGACGATGTCGTGCCCCGGCTCGCCACGCAGGGTCGCGATCACGGCGAGGCCGCACGCGTCCTTCTCGTTCTCCGGGTTGTAGAGTCCGGTCGCCTCCGGCACGGAGGCGAACCGCGTGAAGGGGGATTGCACGGTCCCAGCCGTGGATGATGTCGTTCCGGACTCCGTCCCGGTCGACTTTCCTGGCGTCAAAGCAGTCATAGAAAGGATCCTTCCCCCATGATGGAGCGTCGGGAGGGGACAGCCCTGGCCCCGGGGGCACCGCTGTCTGGAAGCGGGCACCGTCTATCGATCTCGTGCACATCGTCCGGCCGGCGCTGCCCGGCGCTCTTGGCGGGCAATCGCAGAAGTGGTCCTGCGCCGGCTGGGGACGGTGTCGGTGCGGGCAGGAAGGTGATCCGGCCGTCGCACCTGGAGTCCACAACTGTGTGGTGTTGCGTCCTTTAGGGGCGGTGGCCCGGGGACTGCTATCGGGAGCCGAATCCCGCGGCCCCGCTTGCGCGGAGTCCTGGAACGGTACTCAGGCGCCGTTTGTTTCGGAAAGATTACCACGATCGTTCCGCGTGCCCAGCCCGCTGTCCGCTGCGTGGGCACCTGTGGCTGAAGCGTTATCGGACGCACCCGACGCACCTGCCGCAGGAGCCTCCGCCGGCCCGGTGCCGTTGTCTGCCGGGACAGGACCCGCTGCTGCGACTCGCGGAGTATCGGCCTCGGGAGCTGCCGGCACATCGGCCCTCGCCGTGTCGGCGGCCTTCGCCGCGTCAGCAGCCCTGCCTGTCTCGGCCTGTGCCTCGGCGCCGGGATCGGCCGGATCGGCGGCCTTGGTCGCGCCATCGGCCGGTGCGCCGGGCACGGAGCCGTCCTGCAGCTCGGTGCCGGACGGCTCGGGCTCGCGACCGGGGAGATAGACGGACGGGTCATCGGCGGGACGGCGCTTGACCGCGAGGAACACGAGGACGGCGAGCGACACGAGGAACACCGCGATACTCGTCCAGACGTTGAGCCGCTGCGTCACCCCGAACAGGGTGACCATCTCGGCGTCGTCGATGCGCAGCGTCTCGATCCAGACGCGCCCGAGGGTGTAGTACGCGGCGTAGAGCCAGAACATGCGCCCTCCGCGGAGGCGGAACCGCCGTGCCAGCAGGAGCAGGAGCGCGACGCCGGCGAGGTTCCACAGGAGCTCGTAGAGGAAGGTGGGGTGGAACAGTGTGCCCGGTTGCTGGTCGAGCGGGAAGTTCGCGTTGTCGGCATCGATCTCGAGGCCCCACGGAAGGGTGGTGGGCGCACCGAAGAGTTCCTGGTTGAACCAGTTGCCGAGGCGGCCGACGGCCTGTGCCAGGAGGACGCCCGGAGCTGCCGCGTCGGCGAAGGCCGACAGCCTCACTCCTGCGCGCCGGGCACCGATCCAGGCCCCGACGGCGCCGAGCGCGATCGCACCCCAGATCCCCAGACCGCCCTGCCAGATCTGCGGGATCCGGGCGAGGTCCCCCTCGGGCCCGAAGTAGGCGTCGGGCGAGGAGAAGACGTGGTAGAGCCGGCCACCGATGATACCGAACGGGATGGCCCAGATCGCGATGTCCCAGACGGTGTCGGCGGAGCCGCCGAAGGACACGAAGCGCTTCTGCGTCAGGAGCAGCGCCAGGATGATGCCGGCCAGGATGCACAGCGCGTAGGCATGGATGGTCAGCGGTCCGAGGTCGAAGCTGGCCCATGATGCGGGCGGGCTCCGGATCGAGGCCGCAAGGCTGCCGCCGATCATGCCGGGGCCTTCGCCGTGCCGGAGCTGAGCTCCCGGGTGAGTTCGGCCACGGCCTCCACGCCGCCGTCGCGCAGTGCGGCGACGAGGGCCGTGCCGACGATGACGCCGTCCGCGTAGGCGCCGATCTCGCGCACCTGGGCCGAGGTCGAGACACCGAGGCCCACGCAGGCGCGCTCCGCGCCGGCAGCATGGGCGGCGTCCACCACCGCGCGGGCGGCGGCTCCGACCGAGGTACGGGCGCCGGTCACGCCCATGACGGAGACCGCGTAGACGAAACCGCGGCTCGCGTCGACGGTGTCCTGCATGCGCTGCGGGGAGGTGGAGGGTGCGACGAGGAAGACGCGGTCGAGGCCGAATTCCTCGGAGGCCTCGAGCCACTCGGAGGCCTCGTCGGGAATGAGGTCCGGGGTGATGAGTCCGGCGCCGCCTGCTGCGGCGAGGCGCTCGGCGAACGCACGGACCCCCATCCGCATGACGGGGTTCCAGTAGGTCATGACGAGGACGGCGGCGTCCGTGCTGCGGGTGATGCCCTCGACGACGTCGAAGATCCGGGGCACGGTGAAGCCGTTGGCGAGAGCCTCGACGGTCGCTTCCTGGATGACCTGGCCGTCCATGACGGGATCCGAGTAGGGGATGCCGATCTCGATGAGGTCCACGCCGTTCTCGGCCATGGCGATGCCCGCGTCGATCGTGGTCTGGACGTCCGGGAAGCCGGCCGGCAGGTACCCGATGAGCGCTGCGCGGCCCTCGCTGCGCGCCTTCTCGATCGCGGCGGCGGCCTTCGAACCGCCGGCTGCCGACCCGGCCGTGGTGCGGGCAGGATCAGCACTCTCCGCGGAGTGCGTCGGTCCGGTCGAATGCGTCGTCACAGTTGTTCACCCTCCTGGGCGATCTCCTGCTCGGCGCTGTCGTCCGGCAGCAGGTCGAAATAGCCCGCGGCGGTTGCCACGTCCTTGTCCCCGCGACCGGAGAGGTTCACGACGACGATCTTGTCCGACGCCTGCTCCCCCGGCCCGAGGTCCGCAGCGAGCCGCCGGCCCACCTTCATGGCACCGGCGAGGGCGTGCGCGGTCTCGATGGCGGGGATGATGCCCTCGGTCTGGCTGAGGAGGCGGAACGCCTCCATGGCCTCCGCGTCGGTGATGGGTTCGTAGTGCGCCCGTCCGATGTCGGCGAGGTACGCGTGCTCCGGTCCGACGCCGGGATAGTCGAGGCCTGCCGAGATAGAGTGGGACTCCATCGTCTGGCCGTCCTCGTCCTGCATGAGGTAGGACCGCGCACCGTGCAGGACGCCGGGGCGTCCCAGGGTGATGGTGGCCGCGTGGCGGCCGGTCTCGACGCCGTCGCCGCCCGCTTCGAAGCCGTACAGCGCGACGTCGCGATCGTCGAGGAAGCCGTGGAACATGCCGATGGCGTTCGAGCCTCCGCCGACGCAGGCGCAGACCGCATCGGGGAGCCTGCCGGCCTGGTCGAGGATCTGCTCGCGTGCCTCCTCCCCGATGACCTCGTGGAAGTAGCGCACCATCGCGGGGAACGGGTGCGCTCCGGCTGCCGTCCCGAGGAGGTAGTGCGTGGTCTCGACGTTGGCCACCCAGTCACGGAGGGCGTCGTTGATGGCGTCCTTCAAGGTCTGCGAACCGTTGGTGACGGGGACGACCGTCGCCCCGAGCAGCTGCATGCGCGCGACGTTGAGGGCCTGTCGCCGCGTGTCCTCGGCGCCCATGTAGACGACGCACTCGAGGCCGAGCAGGGCCGCCGCCGTGGCGCTCGCGACGCCGTGCTGGCCGGCACCGGTCTCGGCGATCACGCGGGTCTTGCCCATGCGCTTGGCGATCAGGGCCTGGCCCAGGACGTTGTTGATCTTGTGCGAGCCGGTGTGGTTCAGGTCTTCGCGCTTGAGGAACACGCGGACGCCCCCGCAGTGCTCGGCGAAACGCTGCGCCTCCGTGAGGAGCGACGGCCTGCCGGCGTAGTTCCGGTTCAGGTCGGCGACCTGCGCGGTGAACTCGGGATCGGCCTTGGCCTTGTCGAACGTGTCCTGCAGTTCGTCGAGCGCGGCGATCAGCGATTCCGGCATCCAACGGCCGCCGTAGGCGCCGAAGTAGGGGCCGGGGGCGTGGCGGAGGCTCTGGTCGTGGCTGAGGAAGGCCTCGGCCGTCCCGGCGTCGATGGCGTCCGCTGCTCCGTCGCCGGCTCCGGGGTTGCCCGTGTCCTGGTGCGTGTCGGTCATGACTTCAGCTGTCCCGTCCTGTTGGTCCTGACCCGGGTGGCTCTGCCGTCCGGGTCCGTCTCGGACCGGCGGAGGCCGGTCCCTGTTCGTGCTCGCTGTACTGCTGGTCGCGGTCGGCGCCGGGTCTGCCGGTGTGCTCGGTCGGCCCCAGATCCCGGCGTCCGTCAGGTGTGCGCTGCGGCCCTGTCCTGCAGGGCCGTGCGGCCTGCCTCCTTGAAGGCGTCGATCGTGGCGGCCGGATCGCTGTGCCGGACGAGCGCCTCCCCGACCAGGACGGCGTGCGCGCCGTGTCCTGCGTAGTCGGCGACGTCGGCCGTATCCCGCACGCCCGACTCGGCGATGACGACCGAGCCGGACGGGACGAGGTGCGCGAGTCCCGCGAAGACCCCGCGGTCGATGTCGAGCGTCTTGAGGTTCCGTACGTTCACGCCGATGATGCGCGCTTCCGCGGCCGCGGCACGCCGCACCTCCTCCGCGGTGTGCGTCTCCACGATCGCGTTCATCCCGAGCCGGTGGGTCAGGGCCAGGAACGAGGCCAGCTCCTCGTCGGAGAGGGCCGCGACGATCAGGAGGACGACGTCGGCGCCGTGGGCGCGTGCCTCCCAGATCTGGTACTCGTCGACCGTGAAGTCCTTGCGGAGTACGGGCAGGCTCACGGCGGCACGGACGGCGTCGAGGTCGGCGAGCGACCCTCCGAAGCGCCGTTCCTCCGTCAGCACGGAGATGACGGCGGCTCCGCCCTGTTCGTAGGACGCGGCGAGGGCTGCCGGATCGGCGATATCGGCCAGGGCACCCTTGGACGGGCTGCTCCGTTTCACTTCGGCGATGACCGCCAGGGCGTCGCCCCGGCCGGCCCCGAGCGCCTCGAAGGCGTCGAGCGGAGCGGGTGCGGCGAGGGCCGCGGCCCGCACGTCATCGAGGGGGAGGTTGCGGCGACGCTCCGCGAGGTCCTCGCGGACGCCGACGATGATGTCGTCGAGGACCGTCATCTAGTGGCCGTTGTTCTTGAGCTTCGAGCCGCCCACGCCGTAGCCGAGCCTGCGCATGATGAAGCCGACGATCAGGCCGATGAACATGATGCCGATGCCGACCCAGAAGAGCAGCGTGCCGAAATCGTGGTTGCCCTCGGTGCTGGCGAGGATGTAGGCGAAGGAGGCGAGTGCGGCTCCGGCCAGCATGATGAACACGCAGGTCCACGCCGCTGGGCTGTTGCCGTGACCGATCGTCTCGTCGCCCATCTGGGCGTGGTTCGCGGGGGTGTTGCGGGTAGCGGAGGTGCGGGTCTCGGATGCCATGGAAATCTCCTTCGAACGGGTTCCGTTCCATTCTGCCATTGATGGGGTGGCCCGACGGAACGTGGACGGTAGGGGAGCCGGTGGACGGCGGCGCCGGGACGGGTGGCCGGAGGAGGTGTCAGCGCGTCGGATCGTTGCCGCGCGAGAGCTCGTCCCAGCTGTCGATCTCGTCGGCGTGGGAGCTGCTGCGCCCTGTCGGCGTGCGGGGAGAGCCGGGGGCCCCGTCCGGGCCGGAGCCCGGGACCGGCGACGCGTCCTCGGCCGCGCCGCTGCCGGAGCCGTCGGGCACAGCGCCGCCGGAACCGGCGTCGCGCTCAGCGTCCTGCCCCACCGGGGCCACCGATGGGGCAGGCGGGATCGGCAGGCCCGGCCCGGCGTTCCGCGCGGCGTCGTCGACGGCGTCGGGACGACGCCGGGGCGACGTCACCGGTCGACGGAGCCGGCGCGCCGGGTCGGGGTCCGCCTGCGGGGGGCCGAGCGGTCCGGGATGCGCCGGCGTCGTACCGCCGGTTCACCCCCCAGGTCCGGCCGGCCAGGACGAGCCAGGCGGCGGCAAGTGCCAGCAGGATCCCGGCAGCGACGGCGAGCCAGGGCATCGCGGTCGCGCTCGCCTCTGCTCCGGTCAGGCCGCTGACGCCGATGGCGGTGCCGATGGCCGGCTCTGCCGCCCCGGCGGGATCGAGGGCCACCGAGGCGCTGGACAGCGCGATCCCGACGCCGGACAGCACGAGGATGGCGGCGATGATCCAGCGTGCTACGCGGCCGGCGATCGAGACGGCGAGGGCCGCGGCCAGCGCCACGAGTGCGAACGCCGTCACGGGGGTCGCCGCGTCGCTGCCCGCGATGGCGAGGTCGGGCATCTGGACGGCATCCTGCGGCAGGCGCACCGAGAGCCAGGTGCGGGTCGTCGAGCCGAAGGCGAGCAGCGCGAGGACCACGATCCCCATCACCACGATCCCGCGGCGCGCGAAACGGCCCGGTGCCGGTCGCTCCGCGGTGCTCACGGCAGGTCCGCCGTCGCCGGACGCAGGCCGGCCGCCGTGAGCGCCGCGCGGAGTGGCGCCGCGGCCTTGTTGACCGTCTCGAGTGCCTCGGCCTCGAGGACGGAGTCGGCGACGATCCCGCCGCCGGACTGCACGTAGGCCTTCCCGTTCCGCAGGAGCGCGGAGCGGATGGCGATCGCCATGTCCATGTCCCCGGCGAAGTCCAGGTAGCCCACCACTCCCCCGTAGATGCCCCGCCGGTGCGGTTCCACCTCGTCGATGAGGCGCAGCGCGCGTGGCTTCGGCGCACCGGAGAGCGTGCCGGCCGGGAAGGTCGCCGCGAGGACGTCGTAGGCGCTCTTCGAGGGCGAGAGTCTGCCGACCACGGTGGAGACGAGGTGCATGATGTGGCTGAACTTCTCGACCTCCATGAACTGCGTGACGTCGACGCTGCCCGGTGTGCAGACCTTCGAGAGGTCGTTGCGCGCGAGGTCGACGAGCATGAGGTGCTCCGCCTTCTCCTTGATGTCGGCGCGGAGCTCGACGGCGAGGTCGCGGTCCTCCTCGGTGGTCCTCCCGCGGGGGCGGGAACCGGCGATGGGGTGCGTGATGACCTCGTCGCCCGTGACGGTCACGAGGGCTTCGGGTGAACTGCCCACGATCGAGTAGCCCCGGCCCTCGGCGTCCTCGAGGCTGAACAGGTACATGTAGGGGCTCGGGTTGGTGGTGCGGAGGATGCGGTAGACGTCGAGGGCCGAGGCGTCGCACTCGATCTCGAAGCGGCGGCTGATGACCACCTGGAAGACGTCGCCGTCCACGATGGCCCGCTTGCCGCGCTCGATCGCCCTCAGGTAGTCGGGCTCGAACCAGGATTCGCGGACGCGGTCCATGGACGCCTCGGCGGTCGGTGCGTCCGGGGCCATCACGGACACGGCGAGTTCCGCGGGAGCCACGAGCTTGGCGAGCATCGCGCGCACCCGAGCGACGGCGTCGTGCCACGCCTCGTCGACGCGCTGGTCCGTGCCGTCGAAGTTGATCGCGTTCGCCACGAGGGTGAGGGAGCCCTCGGCGTTGTCGTGGATGGCCAGGTCGGAGACGAGGCACATCGCCAGTTCGGGCAGCAGCAGGTCGTCCTCGGGTGGGCTGGTGAGCCGCTCCCAGTGCCGGACGGCCTCCCACCCCACGAAACCGACCATGCCGGAGGTGAACGGGGGCAGTTCCTCGAAGCGCTCCGTGCGGAGCGCCTCGACGGTGAGGCGCAGCGCCTCCACGGGATCGCCGCCCACCGGGACCCCCGCCGGCGGTTCGCCCAGCCAGTGCGCCTCGCCGTCGCGGGTGGTCAGCGTGGCGCGGGACCGCGAGCCGATGAAGGAGTAGCGCGACCATACCCCGCCCACGGCCGCGGACTCCATGAGGAACGTCCCGGGCTGTCCGGCGGCGAGTTTCCGGTAGATGCCGATAGGCGTGTGGGCGTCCGCGAGGACCTTGAGGTGCACGGGGACCACACGCCGGCCTTGGGCCAGGTCGCGGAATTCCTCGAGGGTGGGGCGAATGGTGCCCAGCTGCTGCATGAAGTCAGAGTCCTTCCGCGTCGGGACGGTGGGCGGTCACGGCGGGCAGCGCGCGCCCGTCGAAGCATGTGCGCGTGCCGGTGTGGCAGGCCGCGCCCTCCTGGTCGACCGTGACGAGCAGCGCGTCGCCGTCGCAGTCCAGGGCGACGCCCTTGACCCATTGCCGGTGACCGGAGGTGTCACCC
The DNA here is from genome assembly GCA_004001285.1 of Arthrobacter sp. MN05-02. Classification (NCBI taxonomy): domain Bacteria; kingdom Bacillati; phylum Actinomycetota; class Actinomycetes; order Micrococcales; family Micrococcaceae; genus Arthrobacter; species Arthrobacter sp. MN05-02. The sequence goes on along the minus strand of AP018697.1, from coordinate 1,650,438 downwards.
TTGCGCCAGTACTCGGAGCGGGACCGCGAGTAGAAGGTCACGCGACCGCTCGTGAGCGTGCGGTGCAGCGCCTCCTCGTCCATCCAGCCGAGCATCAGCACCTCGAGGGTGTCGTACTGCTGGACGACGGCGGCGACCAGGCCGGCGTCGTCCTTCTTCAGCGCCGCGGCGATGGCCGCATCGAGGAGCGGACGCTCCTCTCCGGGGACGTCGGTCGGGGCAGCGGCGGGACTGTTCGGGGAGGAGGTGGAGGAAGGCATCACCTGTGATTCTAGTGCGGTCGACCGCGGGGCGCGGCGCACCTGCCGCGGCCGGCGTCCCCCGTGCTACTTTCAGCTGTGATGCACTACGTAACCCCGTCCCGCGAGGTCCTGGCCGAGACGCTCCTGGCAGCCGGCCCCGATGCCCCCACCCTGTGCGAGGGCTGGCAGACACGCGACCTGGCCGCACACCTCTACCTCCGCGAGCACAAGCCCGCGCTGGGCGTCGGGATGGTGGTTCCGAGGCTGGCGGGCGTGACCGAGCGTGCCACGCGGGACCTGGCGGAGCGCGCGGCCTCGCCCGCCGGTTTCGAGGCGCTGGTGAATCGATTCCTGGCGGGACCGCCCGCCCTCTCGCCGATGCGCATCAACCCGATCGACACAAGCGTCAACCTGGTCGAGTACTTCGTCCACACCGAGGACGTGCGCCGCGCCGGTACCCGGTGGGCCCCGCGCTCGCTCGACGAGGACTACGCGGAGGCGCTCTGGGAGGAACTCGTCAAGCGTGCGGCGATCCTGTACCGCGGAGCGGACCTCGGCATCGTGCTGGTGCGCCCGGGCGGACCGCGGCACGTGGCAAAGCGCGCGCCGGTCTCGGTGGCGATCGTCGGAGACCCCGGTGAGCTGCTCCTGCACGCCCACGGCCGGCGCCGGCAGGCCCTGGTCACCTTCGAGGGGCAGCCGGATGCGGTCGCGCTGCTCGAGAGCGCCGACGTCGGCATCTGATCCACCGGGCGGCCCGCGCGGGCACCGGGCGTGCGCACCGACCGCGCAGAGGCCGCGGGCGCGCGCTCCGACCGGGAATGCCCACCGACCGCGCACCGGCGTCGACCGCGCCGTCGCTGCGCCCCTGATCACGGGCGCGGGACGGTCCGGTCCGTCAGCGGACCGGGAAGCCCGCAGCGCGGATGGCGGCCTTGACCTGAGCGATGGCGTCCACCGGGCCGAAGTGGAAGACGGACGCCGCGAGGACCGCATCGGCGCCTGCCTGGACCGCCGGCGGGAAGTGCTCGAGCCTGCCGGCCCCGCCCGAGGCGATCAGCGGCACCCCGACGGCGGCCCGGACGGCGCGGATGAGTTCCAGGTCGAAACCCTCCTTGGTGCCGTCCGCATCGATGGAGTTGAGGAGGATCTCGCCGACACCACGGTCCGCCGCCTCCTTCGCCCAGGCGACGGCGTCGATCCCGGTCCCCTTGCGGCCTCCGTAGGTGGTGACCTCGAAGCCCGACGGGGTGCTCGCGTCCCGGGTGCGCCGTGCGTCGAGCGAGAGCACGAGGACCTGCGCGCCGAAGTGGCCCGTGATCTCGTCGATGACGGAGGGGCGTGCGACGGCCGCCGTGTTGATGGACGCCTTGTCCGCGCCGAAGCGCAGGAGGCGGTCGACGTCGGAGATCTCGCGCACGCCTCCACCTACGGTCAGCGGGATGAAGACCTCCTCGGCGGTCCGGGCGACCACGTCGAAGGTCGTCTCGCGGTTGCCGGAGGATGCGGTGACGTCGAGGAAGGTCAGTTCGTCCGCGCCGGCCCGGTCGTAGCGGTGCGCGAGCTCGACGGGGTCCCCGGCGTCGCGCAGGTCCTCGAAGTTGACGCCCTTGACGACGCGCCCGGCGTCGACGTCGAGGCAGGGGATGACACGGACAGCGACGGTCATGGCTGTGCTCCCCCTAGATCCGGCAGGCGTGGATGGTGCTGACGAGGATGGCGCGTGCGCCGAGTTCGTACAGCTCGTCCATGATGCGGTTGGTCTGGTTCCGCCGGACCATGGACCGCACGGCGACCCACTCGGAGTCGCGCAGCGGCGAGACCGTCGGGGACTCGAGGCCCGGCGTCAGGGCGGCGGCCTCGTCGACGAGGTCCTTGCGGATGTCGTAGTCCATCATCACGTACTGGCGTGCCACGAGGACGCCCTGCAGGCGCCGCAGCAGCACGTCGAGCCCTGCGGGGGCCTCGACGCCCGCGCGGCCGATCAGCACGGCCTCGCTGCGGAGGATGGGGTCCCCGAAGATCTCCATCCCCGCGGCACGGAGTGTGTTGCCGGTCTCGACGACGTCGGCGATGGCATCGGCCACGCCGAGGCGTACCGAGGATTCCACGGCACCGTCGAGCCTCACCACTGCGGCGCCGATGCCGCGCTCGGCGAGGTAGTCCTTGAGCAGGCCCTCGTAGCTCGTGGCCAGGCGCTTGCCCTCGAGCTGCTCCACGGAGGCGAAATCGCCCACCGGACCGGCGAAGCGGAACGTCGACGCACCGAACCCGAGCTGCAGCAGCTCCTCGGCCTGCACCTGCACCTGCGCATCGAGGAAGAGGTCCCGGCCGGTGATGCCGACGTCGAGCGTGCCGGAGCCGACATACACGGCGATGTCGCGGGGCCGCAGGAAGAAGAACTCGATCTCGTTCTCGGGGTCGACGAGCACGAGTTCCCGGGAATCACGGCGCTGGCGGTAGCCGGCCTCGGCGAGCATGGACGAGGCGGCCTCGGAGAGGGCGCCCTTGTTCGGAACTGCTACACGGAGCATGGGGGTCTTTCGCTGGATCGGAGGGGTGGCACGCGGGAGCCGCGGGCGGGATACGCCGGCGCGGCTACAGATGCCTGTAGACGTCCTCCAGGGTGAGTCCCTTCGCCAGCATGAGCACCTGCAGGTGGTAGAGCAGCTGGGAGATCTCCTCGGCGGCATCCTCGGTGGACTCGTACTCGGCGGCCATCCACACCTCGGCGGCCTCTTCGACGACCTTCTTGCCGATGCCGTGCACGCCGGAATCGAGTTCCGCGACGGTCCGCGATCCGGCAGGCCGCTCGGCGGCCTTCGCACTCAGTTCCTCGAACAGGGAATCAAAGGTTTTCACGTCCCCTAGGCTATCGGCTCGGCGGGCCGACCCGCTCCTCCGGGTCCCGGGTGTGACGGATGCCTCCGCGCTCACCGCGTCCACGACCGCAGGACGGCGGCCGTCGCCAGCGCCGCGGAGACCGCTTCGTGCCCCTTGTCCTCGGAGGAGCCCGGCAGGCCGGCGCGGTCGAGGCCCTGCTGTTCGGTGTCGCAGGTCAGCACGCCGAAGCCCACCGGCACGCCCGTGCTGACGCTCACGTCCGTGAGGCCTGACGTCGCCGCCTGGCAGACGTACTCGAAGTGAGGGGTGCCACCCCGGATGACGACGCCGAGGGCTGCCACGGCGTCCACGTGCGGGGCGAGGCGCGCCGCGGCGACGGGCAGCTCGAAACTGCCGGGGACGCGGATCTCGGTCACCTCGGCGCCGGCTTCGGCTGCAGCACGGCGGGCGCCGTCGAGCAGTCCGTCCATGATCTGGGTGTGCCAGCTGGCCGCGATGATCGCGAGACGCAGGGGGGGGCGCCCTCCTGCGTGGTCAGTCCGCTGATGTCGATGCTGGGTGCTCCGTGGCCGCTCATGGTTCTCCTTCGGTGATGCTGGTGCTGGGTCGTGTCGTTGCTCGGGTCGTGAGGCGGTGCCGCCGGGCTCAGGCGCCAGCCGCGTCCGGCCGGCCGTCGACGCCGTCGCGCTCCCGCAGGTACGCGACGAGGTCCTCGATGGAGACGAGCGGGATGCCGTGGTCGTCGGCGAAACGGCGCAGCGCGGGCAGGCGCATCATGTCGCCGTGGTCGTGCACCAGCTCCGCGATGACCGCGGCGGGCTGCTTGCCGGCGAGCCTGCTCAGTTCGACGCCGGCCTCGGTGTGCCCCTGCCGCTCGCGGACGCCGCCGGGGGCGGCGCGCAGCGGGAAGACGTGACCGGGCCGGGTGAGGTCCGAGGGGACGCTGGCCGGATCCGCGAGCACCGTCACGGTGCGGGCGCGGTCCGCGGCGCTGATCCCGGTGCTGACACCGGTCGCGGCGTCGCACGACACCGTGTAGGCCGTGCCCTTCGAGTCCTCGTTCACCGCGGTCATCGGCGGCAGGAGGAGGCGGTCCGCGTCCTCGGCCGGCAGCGGCACGCACAGGACCCCCGACGTCCAGCGCACGGTCCAGCCCACCAGCTCGGGTGTGGCGTCCTGAGCGGCGAAGACGATGTCACCCTCGTTCTCGCGGTCCTCGTCGTCGACGACGACGACGACGCGTCCCGCGGCGATGGCCTCGACGGCGTCCCTGATGGGATCCAGCCGGATGACTCCTTCCGCGCGCTCACTGCCCGCCTCCGGCGTCCGTGCCCGACCGGGCATCCACGGCGGCGAAGCCGAGGAGCCGTTCGGCGTACTTCGCGAGCACGTCCATCTCGAGGTTGACGGGGTCGCCGAGGGATTTGGCGCCGAGGCCGGTCTCCTTGAGGGTGGTCGGGATCAGCCCGACCTCGAACCACTGCTCCGGTTCGTCGGGCGCACTGACGGCGGTGACGGTCAGCGAGACGCCGTCGATGGCCACCGACCCCTTCTCCGCCGCATAACGGCCCAGTTTCGCCGGGAGGCCGAAGCGGAGCCGGTGCCACGCACCGAGGTCCTCCCGTTCGAGCAGCACCCCGGGGCCGTCCACGTGGCCCTGCACCACATGCCCGTCGAGCCGCCCCCCGGCCGGGACGCAGCGCTCGAGATTGACGGGAGCCCCGGGCTGCAGGTCGCCCGTGGTGGTCCGGCGGAGGGTCTCCCCCATGACGTCGACGCCGACACGTCCGCCGTCGAGGGTCACGGCCGTCAGGCACACGCCGTTGACGGCGATGGACGCGCCGGGGGTGAGGTCCTGGCCGGTCTGCGGTGCCTCGAAGACGAGGAGGCCGCTCTCGCCGTCGGGCGCGAGCTCGAGTGAGACCACGCTGCCCTGCTCGGACACGATTCCTGTGAACACTGGTACTTCCTTCGGCTGGAGTTGGAGCTGGAGATGACTGGTCGGGGGGAGGTCAGGGACCGGTGGACGGCGGCCGCAGATGCACCCGGACGTCCGGGCCCAACTGCTCGACGCCGGCCCCCCCGGCATCGTCGAGGACCCATCGGTCGGCGGCGCCGAGGGTGGCCACGCCCAGGTCCGGGAAGGCCGGTGCGCCGTCACCGAGGATCAGCGGGGCGACGTAGCTGAACAGCTCGTCCACCACACCCTCCCGGAGGAAGGCGGAGGCGACCCGGGGCCCGCCCTCGACCAGGAGGTGGCGGACTCCCCTGCTGAACAGCTCGTCGAGCACTTCCCGCACGTCCCGCGTCGGCAGGTGGAGGAAACCCGGCCCCCTGATCGCGGCGTCACCGGGAACGGCGGTGCGCCCCATCACGACGCGTAGGCCCTTCCCCGGGATTGGCGTCGCCGCGGTGTCGCCGCGGGGGGTGAGGCCGGGGTCGTCGGCGAGGAGGGTACCCGTGCCCACCAGGACGGCGTCGGCGAGGGCACGGATCCGGTGGCCGTCCGCGCGCGCCTGGGGACCGGTGATCCACTGGCTCGTGCCGTCCACGGCCGCGACCCGGCCGTCGAGTGACTGCGCCGACTTGAGCGTGACGAACGGTCGGGCGTCCGCGAGGGCTGCGGCCCAGCGTTCATTGAGCCGGCGGGAGCGGTCGGTGTCGAGGCCGCCGACGCAGTCGACGCCCGCTCCGCGGAGCCGCCGCGCTCCCCCCGCCGCCGGCCCGTTGATGTCGGCGGCGGCGTACACGACGCGTGCGATGCCCGCCTCGATGAGCGCCTCGCTGCAGGGGCCGGTCCGACCGGTGTGGTTGCACGGTTCGAGGGTGACCACCACGGTGGCGCCGCGGGGTCGCCGCCCCGACGCCGGACGTCGGCGAGTGCTGCCGGTTCGGCGTGCGGCGAGCCCGCGGTGGCGGCCCTCACCGAGGAGTGTGCCGTCGGCCGAGAGCACGACGGCACCGACGAGGGGGTTCGCGCCCCGCACGCCCTGTGCGGCGAGGTCCAAGGCACGGTCCATCGCCTCGGACTCTGCCGCGGTCACGGCCGGCGTCGTCGTGCTCATCGCAGGGTCGGATCCGGCAGGAGCGTCTCGATGCGGGGCTTGGCGGTGCGCTGGGCGCGCGCCCAGACGAAGAAGCCGACCAGGGTGAAGGCACCGTAGAACACGTACATGAAGGCGCTCGCGTAGTAGCCGGCGCTGAAGAGGAGGGGCACGCCGACGATGTCGACGGCCACCCAGACGAGCCAGAACTCGACCCAGCCCTTGGCCATGCCGTAGGTGGCGAGCAGGGAACCGACGAAGGTCCAGGCATCGGCCCAGACCGGCTCGTAGGAACCGAGCACGCGGAAGAGCGGCGTCAGCGCGAACGTGCCGACCACCAGGAAGGCGACCATGCCGAAGCGTGCCCGCGCGCCGGCCCACTGCGGCGTGACCGCCTGCCCACCGCTGTGCCTGCTGGCCTGCCACTGGCGCCAGCCGTAGATCGAGACGGCGATGAACATGACCTGGCGTCCGGCCTGGCCGAGGAGGTTCGCGGCACTGGCGGCGCCGAAGAGGGAACCGAGGAACACCGTCAGGAGGAGGAGGTTGCCGGCGATGCCGACGGGCCACGCCCAGACCCTGCGGCGCATCCCGCCGAGGGCGCTGAGGAGGCCGAACACATTGCCGGCCACTTCACGCACCAGGAGGGAGCCGTCGCCTACCGGGATGCGGGCTTCGAAGAGCCACTGCAGATAGTCCATGCCGATCCTTCGCCGATACGACGGCTCCGGGCGATGGCAGCAGGAGGGCACCCTCCCGCGGACGATGCCGCCGAAGGCGCTGCAGCCCGTGGTGCGGGCAGCGGCAAGCCCCTGCTGTTCGTGCTTCTCCCATCCAGACTTTGACTGTCGGTCCCGGAATTCCACCGGCTCAACCGCCGCCGTCCCGCGGGTGCGGAACGAGGAACGGGTCGCGGACTATCACCGCCGGTTCGGACTTACACCGACCCCGGAGCACGTACTCGTCCCAGTATTTCACAGGCGGACGGCGGGTCCGGGCCCGGCGTCACAATTCTTCCGACAGCGATCGGACTCCCGAAGGCGGTGCAGACGGGACAGGGCACCCCGTGCGGAGTGCCCTGTCCCGGCGATGCCCGGCCCTGCCGTCCGGTCAGCCCTCGGCGGCAGCCTTCGGCTTGGCGTCGACGCCGGCCTCCCTGCGCTGCTGCGGCGTGATCGGCGCCGGCGCAGCCGTCAGGGGGTCGTACCCGCCGCCGGACTTCGGGAACGCGATGACGTCGCGGATCGAGTCCGTGCCCGCCAGCAGGGAGACCCCACGGTCCCAGCCGAGCGCGATGCCGCCGTGGGGAGGCGCACCGTACTTGAAACCCTCGAGCAGGAACCCGAACTTCTCCTGGGCTTCCTCGGCGCCGAGGCCCATGACGGCGAACACGCGTTCCTGGACGTCGCGCTGATGGATGCGGATGGATCCGCCGCCGAGCTCGTTGCCGTTGCAGACGATGTCGTAGGCGTACGCCAGGGCGTTCTCGGGGTCGGTGTCGAAGCTGTCGAGGAACTCCGGCTTCGGGGACGTGAACGCGTGGTGGACGGCCGTCCACGCTCCCTGGCCCACGGCGACGTCGCCCGCGGCCACCGCAGCCGATGCCGGCTCGAACATGGGCGCGTCGACCACCCACACGAAGGCCCAGTCGCCCTCCTTGACGAGCCCCGTGCGTCGCCCGATCTCGACGCGTGCCGCGCCGAGGATGGCGCGCGAGGACGTCCTGTCCCCCGCGGCGAAGAAGATGCAGTCGCCGGGCGCCGCACCGACGGCAGCCGCGAGGCCGTCCCGCTCGGTGTCCGTCAGGTTCTTGGCGACCGGACCACGGAGGCCGCCGTCGTCGTCGATCAGGACGTAGGCGAGGCCCTTGGCTCCGCGCTGCTTCGCCCACTCCTGCCAGGCATCGAGCTGGCGGCGGGGCTGGGATCCCCCGCCGGGCATGACCACGGCGCCGACATAGGGCGCCTTGAAGACGCCGAACCCGGTGTCCTTGAAGAACTCGGTCAGCTCGGTCAGCTCGAGGCCGAAACGGAGGTCCGGCTTGTCCGAGCCGTACTTCGCCATCGCGTCCGCGTAGGTCATCCGGCGGATCGGGAGCGGGATCTCGACGTCGATCAGCTTCCACAGGGCGGACACCAGCTGCTCGCCGAGGGCGATGACGTCGTCCTGCTCGACGAAGCTCGCCTCGATGTCGAGCTGCGTGAACTCGGGCTGGCGGTCGGCCCGGAAGTCCTCGTCCCGGTAGCAGCGCGCGAGCTGGTAGTACTTCTCGAACCCACCGACCTGCAGCAGCTGCTTGAACAGCTGGGGCGACTGGGGCAGCGCGTACCAGGAGCCGGGTGCGAGCCGGGCAGGCACCAGGAAGTCGCGGGCACCCTCGGGCGTGGAGCGGGTCAGCGTCGGCGTCTCGATCTCCACGAAGCCGTCCCCGTGCAGCAGTTCGCGTGCCACGCGGCTCGCCTCGGAGCGCAGGCGCAGGTTGGCCTGGGGGCCGGGCCGGCGGAGGTCGAGGTAGCGGTGGCGCAGGCGCGCCTCCTCGCCGACCTCGACGTGCTCGTCGATCTGGAACGGCAGCGGGTCGGAGGTGTTGAGGATGGTCACGGTGTCCGCGATGACCTCGATCGCTCCCGTGGGCAGGGCGGGGTTCTCGTTGCCCTCCGGGCGCTGCTGGACACTGCCGACGATCTGGAGGACGTACTCGTTGCGCAGGCTGGAGAACACGTCCTCCTCGCGCACCACCACCTGGGCGACGCCGGAGGCGTCGCGGAGGTCGAGGAACGCCACCCCGCCGTGGTCGCGGCGGCGGGCCACCCAGCCCGCCAGGGTGACCGTCTGTCCTACGTGCTCGGGCCGAAGGGAGCCCAGTTCATGCGTGCGGAGCACAGCATTCCTTCCCACAGATCTGTTTCGATGAGTCGCAGGTCAGCTGCACCTGCCTAGAGTTGGTTCAAGCCCGACCAACTTTACCGGTCCGGTCCTGCGGGTCGGACCGCCTCCCCCGACGACGGCGTCCGGCCCTCGTACCGCCGGCGCTCCGACGCCGCGCACCGCGTCCGACCCCGAGGAGAAACCGTGTCCCACCCTCCGGAGCTGCGCCGAGCCATGGGTGGCTTCGACGCCACCACCGTCGGGATCGGCGCGATGATCGGGGCCGGTGCCTTCGTGGTCTTCGCTCCGGCCGCCGCGGCCGCCGGTCCGCTCCTACCCCTCGCCGTCGTGCTCGCGGGTTTCGTCGCCTACTGCAACGCGTCAGCGACGGCCGCCCTGGCCGTCCGGTATCCCTCGAGCGGCGGGGCCTATGTGTACGGACGCGAGCGGCTGGGACCCTGGCCCGGCTTCCTGGCAGGCTGGGGTTTCGTCACGGGCAAGCTCGCCTCCTGCGCCGCCATGGCGCTGACCTTCGGCCTCTATGCCGCGCCGGGCGCGGAGAAGGCCGCCGCGGTGGCCGCCGTCGTCGCACTGACGACGGTGAACCTCTTCGGGGTCACGCGGACGGCCCTCGCCACCCGCGTCATCGTCTCGCTCGTGCTGCCGGTCCTCGCCTTCGTCGTCGTCGTCGGATTCACCTCCCCGGCGGCGACGGCGGACGCCGCACCGGCAGGTGCAGGGGGTGTGCTCCAGGCCTCGGCGCTGCTCTTCTTCGCCTTCGCGGGGTATGCCCGCATCGCGACGATGGGCGAGGAGGTCCGGGAACCCCGCAGGAACATCCCCGCAGCGATCCTCGGCGCGCTCGGGGTGACGCTGCTGCTGTACCTGCTGCTGGCGCTCTCCCTCCTGCACGCCCTCGGGCCCGAGGGGCTCGCCGGCACGACAACGCCGCTCCGCGACGTCATGGACGTCGCGGTCCCCGGGGAAGGATCGATGGGACGGGGCGGAGCCGTCGTGACCCTCGCGGCGGCACTCGCCAGCCTCGGCGCGCTGCTCGCCCTCATCGCGGGCGTCGGTCGCACGAGCCTCGCCATGGCCCGGCGCGGCGACCTGCCGAGGGTTCTCTCCCGCATCTCGGTCCGGCACTCCGTGCCCTGGGTCGCCGACGTCGCGACGGCCGTCGTCGTCGGGGTCCTCCTGCTCGCCACCGATGTGCTGACCGTAGTCGGGTTCTCCAGCTTCGGCGTCCTGCTGTACTACGCGATCGCGAACATCTCGGCGCTCACGCTCCATGAACGCCCGTGGTACTCCCCGCGCTGGCTCAACGGTGTAGGTGCGGCCGGCTGCCTCGTCCTCGCGTTCACGCTGCCGGCGGTGTCGGTGCTGACCATGCTCGCGGTGCTCGCCGTGGGGGTGGTCGTCCGCGCCGTCGTCCTGGCAGCGCGGCGGCGGCCTGCCTGAACCTCGTCGGCGGACGGTGCTGTCGGAACGGCCGATGACGCGCCGCCCTACGGCGCTTCGGTGACCTGGGACCGCGGCGGCACCCGGGGGGGGGGTGCCGGCGGGCTCAGGCGGTAGCGACCACCGGGCGCAGGTCCGCGGCCGGCGGGGACCACGACCCGGGGTCGGCGGTCACCTGCTCGCCGGACCGGATGTCCTTCACCTCGTGCGTACCGTCGGGCGAGGTGAACCACACGAAGGGGATGCCGCGGCGGTCGGCGAACTTGATCTGCTTCCCGAACTTCTCGGCGCTCGCGGCGACCTCGGCGGAGATCCCCCGGCTCCTCAGTGCGGCGGCGACGTCCTGCGCCTCGGACCACGAATCGTCGTCCGCGAGCGTCACGAGCACAGCCGTGGGGACCGGACGGGACACCGAGGCGAATCCCTGGCTGAGGATCCGTGACACGATGCGGGTCACGCCGATGGACAGCCCGACGCCGGGGAACGTCCGGCTGCCCTTGCGCGCCAGGGCGTCGTAGCGCCCGCCGGAGCAGATCGATCCGAGGCCCTCGTGTCCGTTCAGGACCGTCTCGTAGACGGTGCCGGTGTAGTAGTCGAGGCCGCGTGCGATGCTGAGGTCCGCGACGACCCGGCCCGGCGCACGCCGCGATGCCTCGCCGACGACCTGCCGGAGTTCCTCGAGGCCCTCCTCGAGCAGCTCGTTGGAGATGCCGAGGCTGCGGACGCGCTCCGCGAAGGAGGTGTCGGCGGTGCAGATGCCGGCCAGTTCGAGGGCCAGTCTCACCTGGTCGTCGTCGGCGCCGACCTCCTCGCGCAGCAGGGCGCCCACCTTCTCCGGGCCGATCTTCTCGAGCTTGTCGATGCTCCGCAGGACGGCGGCCGTGTCCTCGAGTCCGATGCCGCGATAGAACCCCTCGGTGAGCTTGCGGTTGTTGACGCGCAGCGTGAAGTCGGGGATGGGGAGCGCACCGAGGGCCTCGACGACGGCGAGGGCGAGTTCGACGTCGTACCGGAACGGCAGCACGCCGTCGCCCACGACGTCGATGTCGGCCTGGGTGAATTCGCGGGCGCGACCCTCCTGCGGCCGTTCCCCGCGCCAGCACTTCTGGATCTGGAACCGCCGGAAGGGGAAGGCGAGGTGGCCGGCGTTCTCCACGACGTAGCGGGCGAACGGAACCGTCAGGTCGTAGTGCAGCGCGAGTCCGCTCTCGGAGGCGGATGCCTCGTCGGCCTGGAGGCGGGAGACGGAGTACACCTCCTTGTCGATCTCGCCCTTGCGCAGCAGGTGCTCCACCGTCTCGACGGCACGCGTCTCGATGCTCGAGAAGCCGTGGAGCTCGAAGGTCCGCTGGAGCACCTCGAGGACGTGGAGCTCGATCAGTCGTTCCTCCGGCAGCCATTCGGGAAAGCCTGACAGTGATGCCTTGCGGGCCATGGGGTGGGTCTCCTCCGGGGCGGGGTGTTCCGGCCGGCGCCCGGGCAGGGCGGCCGTCCGGTTCTGCGGCCTCAATCCTAGGTGCCGCAGGTGGTCCGCGGGAAAAGCACCGGGAGGGAATGCCGACTGCCCGTCCAGGGGAAGGTCCTCCCGCACTCCGGGGCGCGGGCGGAGGACCAGTGGGTAAAGTAACCTCAGGGCAGGTTCCGCGTTGTTCCTAGACCCTGCAGACAATGGCCCCGGCGTTGCTCACGGCCATCCGACGAGCGAAAGACTTCTAGCGGTGACAGACAGTCAGCAATCCGACGAAACGACCATCAGCGACGCTCAGCAGGACGGCATGGGGGACGACGGTGTTCAGACCCCGTCCGTGAGTGATGGTCCGGACACCTCCACGGACGGGTCCCCCGCAGCCGCGACCGGTACCGACCCGCAGGACGGGGCGGACGCCGGGCCCTCCGCCGACGAGGCGGATGCCCTCACGGTCGATCCGTCAGGACTGGTCGACGCCGCCGCGGCCGAACCGTCGGGCGGGGCAGATACCCCCGCAGTCGATCCAGCCGGCGAGGCCGACGCCGCGGTGGCGGACGCCGCCGGCACCGCGGAAGCGGAGGCCTCGGCGCCTCCGGCCGAAGGATCCGCAGGCCCGACGGAATCCTCCGACGACGTGCGCTCCCCGGCAGAAGCGGATGTCCCGGTCGAGCCGGTGACGCCCGCGGCAGAGGCGGCCGGGACGACGGAGACGGCCGGGCCCGCCGAGCAGGCTGTCCCTCTGGCGGCCGAACCCGCCCCGCTGAACACGCCGTCGCCCCGCCTGGCCGCTCCCCGCCCGCCCCTGCCGACGGCCATGGCACCGCGACCGCTGAAGAAGGCCGCGCAGCCCGTGGCAGCACCCCCGGTCCACAGCACCTCCCTCGAGGAGGCGGGCAGGTTCGCGCGCGTGGAGGAGGACGGGCACGTCTTCCTCCTCGTGGAGGGGGAGGAACACGCCGTCGGTCAGTACCCGGATGCGACGCGCGAGGAGGCGCTGGCCTACTTCGTGCGCAAGTACGACGACGTGGTCGCCCAGGTCGCCCTGCTCGAGCAGCGCGTGCACGCCAAGGCGCCGTCGTCGGACATGGCGAAGACGGCCAAGCACCTGCGTGCGCAGGTCGGCGAACGGAAGATGGTCGGAGACGTCCTGGCCCTCGAGACGCGGATCGATGCCCTGCTCGGCGCCATCAGCGGACTCGAGAAGGCCGAACGCGCGGTCCAGGACGAGCTGAAGGCGAAGGAGCTCGCGGCACGCGAGGCGATCGTCGCCGAAGCCGAGGAACTCGCTGACAGGGACCCTTCCACCGTGCAGTGGAAGGCCAGCAGCACCCGCATGAACGAGTTGTTCGAGCTGTGGAAGGCTGCGCAGAAGAACGGGCCGAGGCTGGGTCGCGGCACGGAGGACGCGCTCTGGAAGCGGTTCCGGTCGGCACGCACCGTCTTCGACCGGCACCGGCGCGCCTACTTCTCCCAGCTCGACAGCGACAACGCCGAGGCGAAGCAGGCGAAGGAAGCTCTCATCAAGCGCGCCGAGCAGCTCGCCGACTCGACGGACTGGGGCCAGACCGCCGCCGAGTACCGGCGCCTGATGGACGAGTGGAAGGCATCCAAGCGCGCCAGCCGCAAGGACGACGACGCCCTCTGGGCCCGTTTCCGCGCTGCGCAGGACCGCTTCTTCGAGGCCCGGAAGGCAGCCAACGAAGCCGTCGACGAGGAGTACGCCGGCAACCTGGCGACCAAGGAGGCGCTGCTGAAGGAAGCCCAGCAGATCCTGCCCATCAGGGACCTCGCTGCGGCCAAGAAGGCGCTGCAGTCCGTGCGTGACCGCTGGGACGAGGCCGGCAAGGTCCCCCGCGCCGACATGGGGCGCATCGACGGCGGCCTGCGGCAGGTCGAGGACGCCGTGAAGGCTGCCGACGACGAGCACTGGACGAAGACGAACCCCGAGACGAGGGCCCGCACCAACAGTGCCCTGGCCCAGCTCGAGGCGACGATCGCGCAGCTGAGGGACGACCTCGCCGATGCCGAGCGTGCGGGGAACGCCAAGAAGATCGCCTCCGCCCGGGAAGCGCTGGCGGCCCGCGAGCAGTGGCTCGAGATGCTGCAGAAGTCGGCCCAGGACTTCTCCTGAGGCTGAGCCTCCCGTCCGTCCCCGGACAGGACCGAGCCCCCCGGCGCCGTTGTCCACATCGGCGCCGGGGGGCTCTTCCGTGCGCAGCGCAGTGGCGATGCTGGAGCGATGCCTCCCCTGGACAGCGCCGGCGCAGCAGCTCCACCCGAACGCGCACTCGGCACGTCGGGCCGCCCGGTGACGTCCACCGGCGGGGCGCTCTTCCATGCGGGTGACATCTTCACCTCGGCAGAGCTGCAGGCCATGCGGCTCGACGGGCTCGTGCGGCTGGTCATCGGTGATTCCTACCTCCGCAGCGACTTCCGGGAGGATGCGGCCACGAGGTCGCAGGCAGCGGCACACAGCGTCCCCTCCTCCCTCCGCCCGCGCGTCGCGCTCGGCCGCACCTGCGCGGCCTGGATCTACGGCTGCGCTCCCCGGCCGGTGCTGATCAGCCTCGTCACGGACCACCGCCGGCGCACCACGGCCCTGCCGCCCTTCACACCCGCCGTCCTGCATCAGGTGGCGCTCGGGCCGTTCGACGTCAACCTGGTGGGAGGGGTGTCGGTGACCACACCGCTCCGGACGGCACTGGATATCGCCGTGCACGGGGAGGACGCCGACGCCGTCGGGATCCTGCGCTCGATCGGCACGGCTCGGGAGCTCGCGTGTCCGCTGCGGCTCGTGGAAGCAGCACTCGTCAACACCTCGCGCGTGCCGGGCAAGACGCGGGCCCTCGCGCGGCTGCGCCTCGCCCGGGACCCCGGGCAGGCGCGAGCGTGAGCGGGCCCGTCAGGAGCGGCGCTGGGAACCGGTGGTCCGATACACGTCGAAGACGCCGTCGATGCGGCGTACCGCGCTCAGGATGTGGTTCAGGTACTTCGGATCGCCCATCTCGAAGGCGAAGCGCGACATCGCCACGCGGTCCGACGACGTGTTGACGTTCGCAGCAAGGATGTTCACGTGGTTCTCGGCGAGCACGCTCGTCACGTCCGAGAGCAGGCTCTTGCGGTCGAGCGCCTCCACCTGGATCTCCACGAGGAACACGCTGGACTGGGTGGGCGCCCAGTCCACGGGGACGATGCGGTCCGGCTGGTCACGCAGTTCCTGCACGTTGCGGCAGTCGCTGCGGTGGACCGAGACGCCGGACCCCCGCGTGACGAACCCGATGATCGGGTCCGGCGGGACCGGGGTACAGCAGCGGGCCAGCTTCACCCACACGTCCCCGACGCCACGCACGGTTACACCGGAATCGGAGAACTTCGGGCGGCGGGGCTGCGTGGCGACCGCCGTCTCCGCGATGTTCTCCTCCGCCCCCTCGTGTCCGCCCATGAGTGCCACGAGGTGCTCGATCACGTTCTGGGCGGATGTGTGGCCGTCACCGACCGCGGCATACAGGGCCGAGATGTCCTGGTGGCGCAGTTCCTGTGCGACCGTCAGCAGCGCGCTGTGCGTCATCATCCGCTGCAGCGGCAGGTTCTGCTTGCGCATCGCGCGCGTCATCAGCTCCTTGCCCTTGTCGATCGCCTCCTCGCGGCGCTCCTTGGTGAACCACTGGCGGATCTTGTTCCGGGCTCGCGGACTCTTGACGAAGCCCTGCCAGTCCTGGCTCGGCCCCGCCCCCTCGGCCTTCGACGTGAAGATCTCCACCCAGTCGCCGTGGTTCAGCTCGCTGTTCAGCGGCACGAGCTTGCCGTTGACCCTGGCGCCGATGGTCCTGTGGCCCACCTCCGTGTGTACGGCGTAGGCGAAGTCGACCGGCGTCGAACCGGCGGGCAACGCCATGACCTCACCCTTGGGGGTGAAGACGAAGACCTCGCGCGCGTTGATCTCGAACCGCAGCGAGTCGAGGAACTCGTCGGGGTCCGACGTCTCCTGCTGCCAGTCGACGAGGCTGCGGAGCCAGCCCATGTCACCGTTGTCCGAGGCTTCGAGCTGCCGGCCGCCGCTCTTGTACTTCCAGTGCGCCGCGACGCCGTACTCGGCGCGCCGGTGCATGTCGTGCGTCCGGATCTGGATCTCGACGGGTTTCCCGCCGGGGCCGATCACCGTGGTGTGCAGCGACTGGTACATGTTGAACTTCGGCATCGCGATGTAGTCCTTGAACCGCCCGGGCAGGGGGTTCCAGCGCGAATGCAGGGAGCCGAGGGTGGCGTAGCAGTCGCGGACACTGTCCACCAGGACCCGCACGCCCATCAGGTCGTGGATGTCGTCGAAGTCCTTACCCCGCACGATCATCTTCTGGTAGATCGAGTAGTAGTGCTTCGGCCTGCCGGTGATCGTCGCCCTGATCTTGACGGCCCGCAGGTCTTCCTCGATCTGGTTCCGCACCAGGCCGAGGTGCTTCTCGCGCTCCGGGGTCCGATCCCCGACCATCCGTACGATCTCCTCGTACACCTTGGGGTGGAGCGCCGCGAAGGAGAGGTCCTCGAGCTCCCACTTGATGGTGTTCATGCCGAGGCGATGGGCGAGCGGAGCGAAGATCTCGAGCGTCTCCCGCGCCTTCTTCGCCGACGAGGCGGGCGAGACGAAACGCCACGTCCGGGCGTTGTGCAGGCGGTCCGCCAGCTTGATGACGAGGACGCGGATGTCCTTGGCCATGGCGACGACCATCTTGCGCACGGTCTCGGCCTGTGCGGCGTCCCCGAAGGACACCTTGTCGAGCTTCGTGACGCCGTCCACGAGCATCGCGACCTCCGGCCCGAAGTCGCGCTTGAGTTCGTCGAGCGTGTAGGAGGTGTCCTCGACGGTGTCGTGCAGCAGGGCGGCCGCCAGCGTGGTGCCGGTCATGCCGAGCTCGGCGAGGATCGTGGCGACGGCCACGGGGTGCGTGATGTACGGGTCCCCGCTCTTGCGGGTCTGGCCGTCATGGCTCCGCTCCGCGACGAGGTAGGCACGCTGGATGAGGTCGAGGTCCTCCCTCGGATTGTTCGCACGGACGGTGCGCAGCAGGGGCTCGAGGACGGGCGAGTAGCCGGAGGAGCCGCGGCCGGTCAGGCGGGCGATGCGCGCCGTGTGCGGCCCCGCCGCCCGGCGCCACCTGGTCGGCACTCGTGGCCGACGGCGCGGAGGCGGCCGACGCCGGCTGCACCAGCCCGCGCGGGGCCGGCGCTGCGGGCTGCACGAGCCCGCGTGAAGGGGCCGGGCGTGGGCCATCGGTGGCGATCGGAGCAGGAACTCCCGACGCCGCAGCGCCCTGGTCCTCGCTGGACCGTACCGCAGGGTTCACCGCTTCAGCCATATGCAGTCCCTCAATCTCGATCTCGGATCCGGCAAGGATTCAAGATGCCACACCCGATGCGACAACTCCAAGTCTAGCTGGGCTTTGAACGGCATCGGCCGCAGGAACGCCCGGACGGGCTCCCTGCGGCCGATGGTCGTGCTGCGCTCTGCAACGGTGCGTGGATCAGGCCGATGCCGCTTCGAGCGAACGCCTGTTCAGGACCTTCTTCTCCTGCTTCTTCAGCTCCGGCTCGTTGAGCCGCAGGGCCGCGTACAGCGGTGCCGCGATGAAGATGGTACCGAGTGTTCCGAGGATGATGCCGATGAACAGTGCGAGCGACAGATCCTGGAGGGTGCCGGCGCCCAGCAGGAAGGCGCCGATGAAGAGGATCGAGGCGACCGGCAGGATCGCCACCACCGAGGTGTTGATCGAGCGGACGAGCGTCTGGTTCACCGCGAGGTTGACCTGCTCGGCGAAGGTGCGCTTCGTGGAGATCGTGACATCGGCCGTGTTCTCGCGGATCTTGTCGAACACCACCACCGTGTCGTACAGGGCGTAGCTGAGGATCGTGAGGAAGCCGATGATCGCCGAGGGTGTCACCTCGAAGTCGCTGAGCGAGTACAGTCCCGCGGTCACGACCATGACCACCACGAGCGCGGCCATCGCCGCGAGGGCCATCTTCCAGGTGCGGAAGTAGATGGCCATGAGCACCGCGGCCAGGAGGACGAACACGCCGAAGCCGATCAGGGCCTGGCGGCTGACGTCCTCGCCCCAGGTCGGGCCGACGAAGCTCGAGGTCACCTGGTCCTCGCCCACCCCGTACCCGCTGATGAGGTTGTCGCGGACGCTGAGCGTCTCGTCGTCCGAGAGCCGCTCGGTCTGGATGCGCATGGTGTCGGCCGCGATGTTGGTGACCCGCGGGACGGCGTCGGGCACGACGTCCGTCACGGCCGTCTCCCCGATCGCGGTGTCGGTGTTCTCGGTGGCGGACACCGTGAACTCGGATCCGCCGCGGAAATCGATGCCGAGGTTGAAGCCGCCCTTGACCACCGGGATGATGATCGAGATCAGGACGGCGAGGCCGGCGATGAGGAACCAGAGGTTCCGCTTGGCGACGAAGGGATAGGAGCGCTTCCCCGAGTACAGCTCGTTGCCGAACGTGGCGAAGCTTGTGCGGCTCATTCGTTGTTCTCTTTCTTGGACGAACCGGTGCGCCCGGCGAGGGCCTTCTGCTGCTCCGCGCGGCGGCGCTCGGCGATGGTCATGCGGCGTTCGGCTTCGGCCGTGGCGCCCTTGTTCCTGGTCCGGGCCACCACGACGGGCTGCCGGCCCTTCTCCGTCTTCTCGCCCGGCTCGCGCAGGCGGCCGGCTCCGCGGTAGAGCGGGATGCCCCCGAGCCTGCTCGGGTCCAGCCCCGACCAGGGGTGCCCCTCGCCGAAGAACCTGGTCCTGGCCAGCAGGCGGAGCACCGGGTGGGTGAAGAGGAAGACGACCACGAGGTCGGCGATGGCCGTCAGGCCGAGCGTGAACGCGAAGCCGCGGACGTTGCCGACAGCCACGAAGTAGAGCACGAGTGCGGCCAGCAGGTTCACGGCCTTCGAGGCGAGCACCGTGCGCTTGGCACGGCGCCAGCCGTTCTCGACGGCGGAGACGAGCCCGCGTCCGTCGCGGAGCTCGTCGCGGATGCGCTCGAAATAGACGATGAACGAGTCGGCGGTCTGACCGATGGCGACGATCAGGCCGGCGACACCGGCCAGGGACAGCCGGTAGTTCTCCGTCCAGCCGAGGATGCAGATCGCCAGGTAGGTGAGGACGCCGGCGACCACGAGCGACGCGATGGTGACCAGGCCCAGCAACCGGTACTGGAACATCGAGTACACGGCGACGAGCAGGAGTCCGATGAGGCCGGCGACGAGTCCGAGGCGGAGCTGGTCGGCACCGAGGGTCGCCGAGATCTGCTGTTCACTCTGGATCTCGAAGCTGATGGGCAGCGCGCCGTACTTGAGCTGCTCGGCGAGGGCGGCCGCCGATTCCTCGGTGAACCCGCCGGTGATCTGCGGGTTGCCGTCGGGGATGACGACGTTGGTGGTCGGCGCCGAGACGATCCGGCCGTCGAGCACGATGGCGAACTGGTTACGGGGGTCGCCCGGGCCGATGGCGTAGAGGCGCTCGGTGACTTCCCGGAACACCTCCGTGCCCTCGTCGTTGAAGTCGATGTTCACGGCCCAGGTGTTCAGTGCCTGGCCCTGCGCTCCGCGCTGCAGACCGTAGCTCGCCGTCGAGATGTCCGTCCCGGGGACCTCGACGGGTCCCAGGATGTACTTGCCCTGCGTGTCGGGTTCGCAGGCGACCATCGGCTGGTCGGCCGGGGCGGGCTCCTCGGCGGGCTCGAGCGCGGCGGGATCGAGGCAGTCCAGTGCCTCGAACTGCTTGTAGAGCTCAGGGGTGATCCAGTTCGGATCGCTCGCGTCCTGCGGCTCGGCCGCCGGCTGCGGCAGCTGGTCGTCGGGTGTCGGGGTCTCCGCGGGCGGCGCCTGGCCCGGTCCTCCGGCGAGGACCGGCCGGAATTCCATCTGGGCCGAGGCCTGGATGAGGTCGCGCGTCTCGGGATCAGGGGTGCCCGGCAGCGACACGATGACGTTCTGCCCGGACTGCGTATTGATCTCGGCCTCGGCGACGCCGGATCCGTCCACGCGCTGGCGGATGATCTCGACGGCCTGGTCGAGCTGTTCGGGGGTGATCTCCGCGCCGCCCTGGACCCGCGGGGCGAGGATCATCTGTGTTCCGCCCTCGAGGTCGAGGGCCAGCCGGGGACTCCAGCTCGCAGTGCTCCAGTAGGAACCCGCTCCCAGCAGGATCGCGAGCAGTGCTGTCAATGCGCCCAGCCAGACTAGTGTCCGCTTGGCTGCCGTCCCGGGACCGGTACGAGGCATGGTGGGTGTCCTTATTCAGTGGCGCGGCTCTCGCGCCGGGTTGATCCTGTGGGGGCTCGGCTGAGTACCGCGCCCCCAAGGAATGCTAGTTGTCGGGGTTCGCTTTGGGGTCGCGGGCATCCCGCGCGTCGCGGTTCTCCCGGGTGGACTGCTCGCGGTCCAGCCGCTCCAGCGTCTCCTCCGAAGTCTCGATGCCCGATGCCGCGCCGGGAGTTCCCGCAGCGGTCGAACCGGCGGCCGGCGTGGCATCGAGCGACGACGCGTCGTCGGGCACCGGGGCGCCGTCGTAGGCGTCGAGGTCGCCGCGGTCCGCCGAGCCGTCTGCGTCATGCGCGGCGGCCGGTTCCTGCTTGACGACCTTGGAGAGGGCCTGGGTGTGCACCGTGGCGGTGTTCCCCGGAGACAGTTCGAGGACGGCCTTGTTGTTCTCCTGGTCGATCGAGACGATCGTCCCGTAGAGGCCGAACTGCGTCATGACCTCGGTGCCGGGCTCCATCTGCGTCCGCATCTCCTTCACCTGCTGCTGGGTCTTCCGCTGCCTGCGGAACATGGTGAAGATCAGGAATGCCAGCGCCAGCGGCAGCAGGAGGGAGAAGATGTCGAAGGGAAGGGCTTCTCCGGAGGTGGTCTGGGCGACTACATGTGCGAGCACTGGGTGTTTCCGTTCCTGGGACTGGAGGTGTGGGCGGCAGGACTGTGCCACGGCACACATTCGAAGACACCAGTGTAAAGGGGAAAGCTGGGCGTCTCCTCGTCAGGAGTCCGGCCGGCCCCAACTGTCAAGACCCGATTCCGCTTCGAGCAGGGTGTCCGGCGCCACGGAGAAGAGGTCCTCCGGCATGGCTGCGGCCACGGTCGCCGGCATCTCCAGGCCCAGGTGCTTCCACGCTGCCGCCGTCGCGATCCTGCCGCGCGGAGTGCGCCCGAGCATGCCCTCACGGACCAGGTAGGGCTCGGCGACGGTCTCCACCGTCTCCGGTTCCTCCCCCACGGCGATGGCGAGGGTCGACAGCCCCACGGGGCCGCCGTTGAACTTGGTGATGAGCGCTGTCAGGACGGACCGGTCCAGTCGGTCCAGGCCCCTGGCGTCCACCTCGTACATGTCGAGCGCAGCGCCGGCGGACCGCGCGTCGATGAGGTCGATGCCGTGCACGAGTGCCCAGTCCCGCACGCGTCGGAGCAACCGGTTCGCGATGCGGGGCGTGCCCCGTGAGCGCCCGGCGATCTCGGCGAAGGCAGCGGAGTTCACCTTCATGTCCATGAGCATCGCCGAGCGGCGGAGCACCAGCTCGAGCTCCTCCGTGGAGTAGAACTCGAGGTGACCGGTGAATCCGAACCGGTCGCGGAGGGGTTCGGGCAGCAGCCCGGCGCGGGTGGTGGCGCCGACGAGCGTGAACGGGGGCAGCTCCAGCGGGATCGCGGTGGCCCCGGGGCCCTTGCCGACGATGATGTCCACCCGGAAGTCCTCCATGGCCATGTAGAGCATCTCCTCGGCGGGCCGCGACATGCGGTGGATCTCGTCGAGGAACAGGACCTCTCCCTCGGTCAGGGAGGAGAGGATCGCCGCGAGGTCACCGGCGTGCTGGATCGCGGGCCCGGAGGTGATGCGCAGCGGTGCGTTCATCTCCGCGGCGATGATCATGGCGAGCGTCGTCTTCCCGAGTCCCGGAGGACCGGAGAGCAGGACGTGGTCGGCGCTGCGTCCTCGCAGGCGCGAGGCCTCCAGGACGAGCGAGCTGCCGGCGTACCCGCTTCTGGCCCACGAAGTCGTCGAGGTTCTTCGGCCGCAGAGCCGCCTCCACGGCCCGGTCCTCGGGGTCGGCGGCCGGTGCGACGAGCGGTGCGTCCTCGGGGTGCCGGTCCGTCATGACCCGACCTTCGTCCGCGCCGAGCTGCGGGCGCCGTCCTGGCCGAGGCGGCGCAGGGTGAGCTTCAGGATCTGGCCCACGTCACCCGTCTCGGCGACCTCCGGTGCCTCCGTGACGGCCGCGTCGATGGCGGCCGTCGCGTCCTTCTCGGACCAGCCGAGACCCATCATCGCCGTGAGGACCTGGCCCTGCCACGTCTGCTTGGAGACGCCCGGCTTCGACTCCAGGGGCACGAGCTTCCCGGCGAGTTCGAGCACGATGCGGCGCGCACCCTTGGGGCCGATGCCGGGCACCTTGCTGAACGCCTTGTCGTCGCCCGAGGACGCAGCCACTCGGATGGCGTCCGGTGTGTGGACGGCGAGGACGGCGAGGGCGAGGCGGGGGCCCACGCCGCTGACCGCCAGGAGGGTCTCGAAGACCTCGCGCTGGTCGGCGTCCTCGAAACCGAAGAGCGTCATGGAGTCCTCGCGCACGATCATCGCGGTGGCGACCGTGGCCTCGACCCCCACCCGCAGCCCGGCGAGGGTCTGCGGCGTGGCCTGGACCTGCATGCCGAAGCCGTTGACGTCGAGAACGGCGGAGTGCAGGCCCACGTGGGTCACTGTCCCGCGCAGGGAACTGATCATGAAGGTCTCCAGGGGCACGAGTGGGAAGGGGCCGGCCGGGCTGCCACCCGGCGTCGAACATACGTTCTAATGCCCAACGGTACCGGCCTCTGCACGCAGGGGCGACCCGCCACACCGGACAGTGCGTATCCGCTTCGGCTCGGAGAGGCTGCCGGTCGGACGCCGATCGGGACGCCGTGCCGGGACTGCGGGCAGCGTCGGCCGGAACGGCTAGCGGCGTCGGGCGCGGGCTTCCGCCTCGGCCCAGATCCGCTGCGCCGGCGTGACCGCCCCGCCGGACGCCGCAGCGCCCTGCAGTCCCACTCCCCTCCGCCAGGCGTGCGTGATCGCGAGGGCGAGCGCGTCCGCGGCGTCGGCCGGCTTCGGCGCCGTCTCCAGGCGCAGGATCTTGGTCACCATCTTCGTGACGGCGACCTTGTCCGCCTGCCCGTTGCCCGTGACGGCGGCCTTGACCTCGGTGGGCGTGTGGAAGGCCACCGGGATGCCCCGCCGTGCAGCGGACACGATCACGACGCCGGACGCCTGCGCGGTCCCCATCACGGTGCTGACGTTGAGCTGGCTGAAGACCCGCTCGACGGCGAGCACCTGCGGCCGATGCAGGTCCAGCCAGGTATCGACCGCCTCCGAGATGACCAGGAGCCGCTCGTCGAGGCTCCTGCCCGCCTCCGTGCCGACGACGCCGACCGCGACGAGCGTCGAGCGCCGGTTCGGTTCGATGTCCACGACGGCGAGCCCGCAGCGGGTCAGCCCGGGATCCACGCCCATGACGCGGTACGTCACGGCGTCACCGGTCCTGGCATGCCGAGGGGTGCGATGTCAGTCGTCGTTCTCGAGCTCGGCCAGCACGTCGTCCGGGAGGTTCGCGTTCGAGTAGACGTTCTGCACGTCGTCGAGTTCCTCCAGCGCGTCCACGAGCTTGAGGAACTTCCGACCGCCGTCGGCGTCCAGCTCCACCTGCATCGACGGCACGAACTCGACCTCGTCGGTGTCGTACTCGATGCCGCTCCCGTCGAGGGCTGCGACCACGGCACGCAGGTCCTGCGGCTCGGAGACGATCTCGAAGGTATCGGTGGATTCCTTGACCTCGTCCGCTCCCGCGTCGAGGACCGACAGCAGCAGCTCGTCCTCGGTGAGTCCGTTCTTCGGCAGCGTGACGACGCCCTTGCGGGCGAACAGGTACGCCACGGAGCCGGGATCCGCGATGGTTCCGCCGTTGCGGCTGATCCCGAGGCGCACCTCGGAGGCCGCACGGTTCTTGTTGTCCGTGAGGCACTCGATGAGCAGGGCCGAGCCCTGGGGCCCCCGGGCCTCGTACATGATGGTCTGGTAGTCGACGGCCTCGCCGAGCAGACCGGCACCGCGCTTCACGGCGCGGTTGATGTTGTCGATCGGCACGGAGGTCTTCTTCGCCTTCGAGACGGCCAGCTCGAGGCCGGGGTTACCCGCGACGTCGGCTCCGCCGGCCCGGGCGGCGACCTCGATGTTCTTGATCAGCTTGGCGAAGGACTTCGCGCGCTTGGCGTCGATCGCCGCCTTCTTGTGCTTGGTGGTTGCCCACTTGGAGTGCCCCGACATGCTTACGCTTCTCCTCTGATCATCCGAATAAACAGTTCGTGGACCCGCCGCTCCCCCGTGACCTCCGGATGGAAGCTCGTGGCCAGCAGGTTCCCCGAACGCACTGCGACAATTCTAGCGACCGGCTCCGGCTCGGACGCTCCGCCGGTACCATCGTCCCCCGCCGCACCGCCCGGGCTGGTGGGCGTGCCGGCTGCCGGACCCGGTTGCGGAGCCTCCCCGGCGGGCACCTGCGCGAGCACCTCGACGCCGTCGCCCACCTTCTCCACCCATGGCGCACGGATGAAGACGGCCCGCACGGGGTCCTCGCCCGCGGCGCTGCCGGTGGCTGCGAGCCCCCGGAAGTCCAGGTCCGCCTCGAAGGACTCGCGCTGGCGGCCGAAGGCGTTGCGCCGCACCACCATGTCGAGTCCGCCGAGCGTCTGCTGCGGATTGCCGAGCCGGTCCGTGGACGGATCCGCGATGACGTCGGAGAGCAGGATCATGCCGGCGCAGGAGCCGTACACCGGGAGCCCGCCCGTGATGAGTTCGCGCAGCGGCTCCGCCAGGCCGAAGGTGCGGGTCAGCTTGTCGATCGTGGTCGACTCGCCGCCGGGGATGATCAGGCCGTCGATCGCGGCGAGTTCCGAGGGCCGCCGGACGGGGACGGCGCGACCGCCGAGGGACTCGATGGTGGCGACGTGTTCGCGGACGTCGCCCTGCACGGCGAGCACGCCGACGACGACGTCGCCCGCGTGTCGCACCGTCGTACCGGCGGCGGGGCGGACCGTGGCGTCATCGGGTGCCGCGGACGGAGCGGTGCCGGACGTGGGCAGAGGGGCCGAGAAGGACGGGGAGGTCATCCCTCAATTCTAGGTCGCCGGCGCCGTCCTCCCGCCGCCGGCGGACAGGCGTGAGCAGCGCCTCCCCGCCGCGTCCCGGGAAGACAGGCCGGCCTGCGATAATTTGTAGCCATGAACCCCCTACCAGTCCTCGTGGGCAAGGCCGTGCGCGTCGCTTCACGCCTGCGCGGCGGCGGCTCCGCGTTCCCCGGCCTCGTGGTCGAGCGCCTCGACCCCGGTTTCATGGGCCGAGCGCTCTCCGGCCTCCCCCAAGGCGTCGTCGTCGTGAGCGGGACGAACGGCAAGACGACCACCACAAAGATGGTCGTCGAGCTGCTCGAGGGCCAGGGCCTGACCGTCTTCACCAACCGGACGGGCAGCAATTTCACCCGCGGCGTCGCGGCCGCGCTGCTCGGCGAGGTCGACTGGCGGGGACGCCTGAAGGCCGACGTCGCCGTGCTCGAGCTCGACGAGGCGCACGCCGTGCACTTCGTGAAGCTCGTCCCACCCCGGCACTCTCTGCTCCTGAACGTCCTCCGCGACCAGCTCGACCGCTTCGGCGAGATCGATGCCACGACGCGCCTGCTCGAGCGCATCGCCCTCGCCACCACGGGGACCGTCGTCCTCAACCGTGAGGACCCGCGCGTCGCGGGTCTCGCCTCGTCCGTGCCGGCCGCCGAGGTCGTCTACTTCGGCCTCGACGCGTCGTTGAGGAGCACCTTCCCGAACGACGACGAACTGCGCGGCGCCGAGGACATCGCACCGGCCTCGGCCCTGCCCGCGGACGTGGTCCTGCGCTCAGTGGACGGCAACTCGGCCGAGTTCGAGGTCGCCGGTACCACCACGCGCACCGACCTCCGCCTCCGCGGCGTCTACAACATCTTCAACGCTGCGGCCGCCCTCGCGGCGGCCCGGGCCGTCCTGGGCGGAACGGCCGACACCGCGAGGCTGTTCTCGTCGCTGGCCGCCGTCGAACCTGCCTTCGGTCGCGGGGAGAGCCTCGTGGTCGACGGGCAGGCCCTCGAACTGGTGCTCGTCAAGAACCCGAGCGGTTTCCGGCTGGGGCTGAAGTCCTTCGATCCCGCCGGCTGCGCGACGATGATCGCCATCAACGACAACTACGCCGACGGCCGCGACATGTCCTGGCTGTGGGACGTCGACTTCGACTCCCTGGGCCTCGGCGGCGTGGACGTCGTCAGTGGCGTCCGCGCCTACGACATGGCCCTCCGGCTCAAGTACGACGACGTCCGGGTGGGCGCCGTCGAGCCCGACATCACCGACGCGCTCACGGAGTTCGTCCGGTCGTCGGCAGGGCGACCGAAACGCATCTTCTGCACCTACACCGCCATGCTCGCGGTCCGCCGCGAACTCTCCAAGATCACGAAGGTCGAGGTGGTCTCCTGATGAGCGACGCCCCATCCGCGAGCTCGCTGACGGAGGCCCCGGCCGATCCGTCGAAAGGCTCCCTGCGCATCCTGCAGCTGTACCCGCGGGAGATGAACATCTACGGCGACTACGGGAACGTCCTCGTCCTCAAGCAGCGCCTCGCATGGCGAGGCTACGGGGCCGAGATCCTCGAACACAACGCCGGAGACGCCTTCCCGGAGGACGTCGACATCGTCGTCGGCGGCGGCGGCCAGGACAGCGGGCAGGTCGTGATCCAGGACGATCTCCAAACCATCGCCCCCCGACTGCGGGAACTGGCCGAGGACGGCACCCCGATGCTGCTCATCTGCGGCCTCTACCAGCTCTTCGGCAACGTCTTCCGCACGCACGACGGCACCGTCATCCCCGGGATCGGCGTCCTGGACCTCGAGACACGCGGTGGGACCGAGCGCCTCATCGGCAACGTCGTCGCGCGGAGCGACGAGTTCGGCGAGATCCACGGCTACGAGAACCACAGCGGGCAGACCTTCCTCGGGAACGGGCTGAGGCCCCTGGCGACCGTGGTCAAGGGCGCGGGCAACAACGCGGAGGAGAACCACGAGGGCGCCCGCTATCGGAACATCGTGGCGAGCTACCTCCACGGTTCCCTGCTGCCCAAGAACCCCGCGATCGCCGACTTCCTGCTGCGCACGGCCGCGGAACGCAGGTTCGGCTCGTTCGAGGACGACGGCGTCGACGACTCCCTGGCCGAACTCGCCCGACAGCACGCCGGCGCGAGACCGCGGTAATCAGGACAGCATCCCGGCGGACCCGTCAAGGCCCAGGGCCGGCGGGGCAGCCGGGCAGGTCGTGCCGGTAACGTTCGGTGCGACGGGCCCGGCCGGGGCCCGCGACCCGTCGGACCGCCGCACGCGGTCCGCGAAAGGAGCGCCATGGCACAGGGAATTGCAGCCGTCTGGGTACCTGTCGAGGACATGGACAGGGCCGTCGCCTTCTACCGCGACACCCTCGGTCTCAGCGTCATGATGCAGGATTCCGACTGGACGGAGATCGACGCCGGCGGGCTGACCATCGGCCTCAATGCGCGGGAGGACACGCACGCGGGATCGGGCGGCGGCGCCGTCATCAGCTTCTCGCCCGAGGGCTCCATCGAGGACGAGGTGCAGCGCATCACGGCGCGCGGCGGCGCGTCGATCGAAGGGGAGATCAGCGAGTACCCCTGGGGCCGGATCCTGCCGTTCAAGGACAGCGAGGGCAACGACCTCCAGCTGTACAGCCCTCCCGCCTAGCCGGCGGGCGGAGGGCCGGGGACCTACGAGGGGAGCCAGTCCCCGCGGTTGCGGATCTCCTGCACGGCCCAGCCGTTGCCGTCCGGGTCCGAGAAATAGATGAAGGCGGACGCATCACCCTCACCCATCCTGGTGACGGGATCGACGGCGACGCCGCGCTCCACCAGTTCGGCGCGGGCCAGTTCGACGTCGCGCACAACGAGCTGCAGGCCGGAGACGGGTCGGCTGACGTCGGACCCCATGCCCCGGGTCAGGACCACCGAACACGAGGACCCCCGGGGCGTGAGCTGGACGATCCTGACGCCCGGCGCAGGGTTCACGTCGTGATCCAGGACGAATCCCACCCGGTCCCGGTAGAACGCGATCGAGCGGTCGAGATCGGCGCTCGCGAGCACGACGACTTCCAGTTTCCATTCCAGCGATGTCTCCGGCATGGGCGAACACTACAGGCACTCGTGTCCGGCCGTCGACGACCGGGATGAGGAGGTCCACCTTCCCCTCGCTGGTCTCGGCTGTCAGGGTCGTCCCCGACCGCGGCGAGTCACCGGGGTCCTCACGAATCGTGGCCGTTGATCACCTTCGACCGTAGCCACGCCGCTTCCCGGAGGGAACGGCCGATGCACGACCGACATCACCTTCCGACGCCGCATCCAGGCGACTCCCGGCCGGCCCGCAGGAACCCCGCCGGCGACGGGTATCAGGTATGCGGTCGTTCCCGTTCCGCCGATTTGTGCCCGGCGACTGCGGCGCGGAGGTCTCCCTCTTCGTGGCCGCCCTTCTTCCTGCTCGAGGGCAGCAGTCCCAGCAGGGGGTGCACGACGACGAGAACGAGGGCACCCCAGGCAAGTCCGAGGACGGCCGAGCAGAGGGTGTTGACGAGCCATGCAAGGAGACCGCCGACCACGGGGACGCCGACGAACGGGTGCTCGAGCACGTGGACCAGGTCGTACGGCGCGTGCCACCCGAGGTCGTAGGCGCCCTGCAGCATGATGTGGCCACCCACCCACAGCATCGCGACCGTCCCGACGAGGGTGATCGCCGCCAGCACTCCGGGCATGCCCTTCACGAGCATCCGCCCGAGGCGTTGCGAGCCCTCCGAGTCCTTGGTGGTCAGGTGCAGGCCGATGTCGTCCATCTTGACGATCAGTGCGACGGCGCCGTACACGAGCACGGTGATCGCCAGCGCCACGACCACCAGGATGAGTGCCCGGGCCACCAGGGACTCACTGGCGACCTCGTTCATGGAGATGACCATGATCTCGCAGGAGAGGATGAAGTCGGTGGTGATGGCGCCCTTGGTGACCCTGGCCTCGGCCTCCGGTCCCCGCTCCACCGCCGGCGCCTTCTTGGACTCGTGGTGGCCGCGGAGCTTGTGCCAGACCTTCTCGGCGCCCTCGTAGCAGAGGTAGGTGCCGCCGAGCATGAGGATGAACGGGATGACGCCCGGGATGAACGCACTGACGAGCAGCAGGGCCGGCAGGATGATCAGCAGCTTGTTCCGCAGCGAGCCCCAGAAGATCCGCTTGATCATCGGCAGCTCGCGGGATGGGTCCGCGCCCGACACGTACTGGGGTGTCACGGCGGCGTCGTCGATCACCACGGCCGCGGCCTTCGCCCCCGCCTTCGCGGCACCGGCGGCGACGTCGTCGACCGAGGCGGCCGCGATGCGGGCGAGGGCTGCGACGTCGTCCAGCAGGGCGACGAGACCGCCGCTCACAGTTCGTGTCCGCGCTGCTCGAGGACGGACTGCTGGGCAGGGCTGCTGCGGTCGAGGCTCGGATTCGGCATGTTCGGAGTATATGGGAGCGCCGGCCGGTGGTGGGCGAGTGGCGCCGTCCGAGGACCGGCGGCAGCGTCCGGGCGGCAAACATGAAGAAGTCCTCATGCACGCTTCACGACGACCTCACCTGCGTGCGCCAGAGTAGGTACAGCGACGAGGACCACGACGCCGATGGACCGGGACCCGTCCCGATCCACTCGCATTCCGGCCCGTCCGGACGACCACAAGGAGAATCCCATGGCTCTTGGCCCCCGTATCCTCGCTGCAGCAGCGCTGCTCGCGGTGCCGGCACTCCTCGCGGTCGGCAGCCAGGAACTGAGCCGCCCCGCCGACATCCCCCCGGTGGACCCCCGGACCGTCGTGGTGGAACTCGCTACGACCGGCGCGGAGGACACCCGGAGGACCGGACCCGGGGCCACCGACGAGCCGTCCGGATCGGCTCCGGTCCCGGAACTGCCGGTTGCACCGGAGCCCTCGGCCCCACCGACCCCGCCGCTCCAGCCCGCACCCGATCCTGCACCTGCACCCGCGGCCCCACCGGCACCCGCGCCTGCACCTGCGCCTGCGCCTGCGCCTGCACCGGGCCAGGGTACCCCCGGCCTGGTGGAACGGGAGGTGCTCGACGACGACGTGGAGGACGACGGATCCGACGGAATCGACGTCGACGACGACGTCACGACGCAGGATGGCCAGGACTGATGGGGCTGCAACCACGTCCTCCGGGCTCGACGTCCGCCGCGGGATCGACGACTGCCGGGCGGACCGTTCGATCCGTGGGAGGCTCGGCCGTCTCCGCACGATGGCGCATCGTGGGCTGGATCGTCCTCACCACGGCCCTGGCCCTCCTCGCACTGCTCGTCACCGTCCGCTCCCTGCTGATCGCCGGCGTCGATCGGGACGCCAACGACGACGTCGTCCAGGAAGCGCAGGAATTCACCACGTTCGCGGCAGAGGCCGTGGATCCGCTCACGGCGCAGCCGTACTCGTCGGTCGGCGAGTTGCTGGAACGCTATCTGTCCCGCCAGAACGCCTCCGCCGGCGAGGTGATCCTCGGAGTGACCGGGGGCGAGGTGCTGTACCTCGGGTCCGACGGACGCGGCAACAACGACGAATACCGCCTGCCCTCCGACACAGCGCTGCTGGAGGAGTTGCGGGCGGACTCCGCCGCTTCCGGCGTACGCGAGACGGCAGCAGGACCCATGCGGTGGGGGAAGGTCGAGGTACAGGCCGGTACCGAGTCCGGGACGCTCGTGGTCGCCGCCTTCACCCGCGGCGGATACGAGCAGGTGCAGGAGACCGTGACCGTGATCTTCTTCGTGGCGCTCGGCGGTCTGCTGTTCACCGCCGGTATCGCCTGGCTGGTGGCGGGCCAGATCCTGCGGCCCGTCAGGGACGTGCGGCGCGTAGCCACCGAGATCACCGAGTCCGATCTCACCGCACGCGTGCCGGTCCAGGGGCGCGACGACGTCGCCGCGCTCGCGGTCACGTTCAACGACATGCTGGATCGGCTCGAGCAGGCGTACGTCACGCAGCGACGCTTCATCGACGACGCCAGCCACGAACTGAGGACGCCGATCACCGTGATCCGCGGGCACCTGGAACTGATCGACGACGATCCGGCGAGCCGTGCAGCCACCCTGGCCCTCGTGGACGGCGAACTGTCCCGGATGGCGAGGATCGTCTCCGACCTCCTCCTGCTGGTCAAGGCCGAGCGCCCCGACTTCGTCCAGCCCGCACCGACCGACGTCGCCGAACTGATGCTCGACCTCGAAGCGAAGATGCAGGCGCTCGGCGACCGGCGATGGCTGCTGATGGAGGTCGCCGAGGGGACGGTGGCCCTGGACAGCCAGCGCGTCACCCAGGCGGTGCTCCAGCTGGGAGCCAATGCCGTCCAGTACACGCCCGACGGCACCGACATCAGCTTAGGCTCCGCGTTCGAAGGTGCCGGTGCCGACCGGCGGCTGCGCATCTGGGTGAAGGACTCCGGCCCTGGCGTGACCGAGGACGAGGCCGCGGTGATCTTCGAACGCTTCGAGCACGGGTCCGCCAACGCGCTGCCCGCCGACAGGCTGCGCACCAGCGGACCACGCGGCGGGGCGGGACTGGGGCTGTCCATCGTACGGGCGATCGCGGACGGGCACGACGGTTCCGCCTGGGTGCGCAGCGAACCCGGCCGCGGTGCCACGTTCGGGCTGCTCCTGCCGGCACCCGCGAGGATCCGGGTCGGTCCTGCAGCAGGGCCGCCCCTCCAGCCGCCGGGAACCGTTCTCCCGGGCAGGGGCACGACGACCGCACCGCAGGCCGCCGGGGACGAGCACCCGAGCACCCTCCAGCCCGTTCCGCTCGAGCGGGCCCCCCTACGACCGACACCGCAGGAGACACCATGAGCCGCATCCTGATCGCCGAGGACGACCCCCGCGTCGCCTCCTTCATCCAGAAGGGCCTGCATGCGGCCGGGTACTCCACCGAACATGCCGCGGACGGCGAGACGGCTCTCTTCCTCGCCCGTGCCGCCGGTTTCGACCTCATCATCCTCGACATCGGACTGCCCCTCCTGGACGGGTTCGAGGTCCTCGCCCAGATCAGGGGGGAAGGAGTACCGACCCCGGTGATCGTCCTGACCGCGAGGGACAGCGTCCCGGACACCGTGGCGGGGCTCGAAGGCGGCGCCGACGACTACGTCACGAAACCGTTCCACGTCGCGGAGCTCCTGGCGCGTATCCGCCTGCGCCTCACGGACCGGACACCGATGGGAGCCGGCACCGTGATCGAGCATCAGGGCCTGTCGCTCGACCTCCACTCCAGGCGGGCGCGCATCGGGGACGACGCCGTCGAGCTGACGTCACGTGAATTCGCGATCCTGGAGGTCTTCCTGAGGCACCCCGACCGCGTCATCTCCCGCGAACAGCTCCTCGACCAGGTGTGGGGATACGGCTTCGATCCGGGCTCGAACCTCGTCGACGTCTACGTCCGTGCCCTCCGCCGGAAGATCGGCGCGGAGCGGATCGAGACGATCCGCGGAGCAGGATACCGGCTGCCATGACCCTGGTCGAGCACTCCACCAGGCCGCCACGGGCGGCGAAGGCGCCCGGCACGCCGTCCGTCGCCGATCCCGGCGCACGGGCCGCTGCCCGGCGCTCCCTCGCCATCCGGTCCGTGGCCGCCGTCGTCGGACTCGCGATCACCGCCGCCGTCGTCCTCGCGGCCCGGCAACCCGACGCAGGTCTGTCCCCGCAGGGCGCGGTCACGCTCATGGTCTTCGTCCTGGCGGTGTGGCTCTGGATCTTCACCTCGATCGACGACACCTACATCGCGCTCGGCGCGGCGACGGTCCTGGTCCTCACCGGGACGATGGAGACAGGGGAGCTCTTCTCCACCCTGGGCGAGGAGACCATCTGGCTGCTCCTCGCCGCATTCGTCATCGCCGCAGGTGTGCGCGCCTCGGGACTGGCCAACCGCGGGGCAGCGTTCATCATCACGGGTGCGACGACACCGCGGCAACTCGCGCACCTGACGACCCTCGCCCTCGTCGTCACCACCTTCGCCGTCCCCTCGACCTCCGGGCGCGCCGCGCTGGCCCTGCCGGTGTTCCTGGCACTGAGGCAGGCCCTCGCCGGCCGCGTCGCGCTCGTCAAGGCCCTGGCGATCCTCTTCCCGTCGGTGATCCTCCTCTCCGCGGTCGGGTCCTTCCTCGGGGCCGGCGCCCATCTCATCACCAGCCAGATCCTCGAGACGGCAACGGGCAGCAGTTTCGACTTCGCCACCTGGCTCCTTCTCGGCCTGCCCCTCGCCCTCGTCGCATCCCATCTCTGCGCCGAGATCGTGCTCCGCATGTTCACCACCCCCGGCGAGCGCGGCGAACGCCTGCGGATCCGTGCCACTGCCCTCGAAGAGCACTCCGACACCCCCGTCACCGGTCCCCTCACCGTCGCCGAGTCCCGTGCCGCCCTCCTGCTGGGCGCCGTCGTCGTCCTGTGGTGCACCGAGCCGCTGCACGGCCTCCATCCCGCACTCGTAGCGCTGATCGGCGCCCTCGTCGCGGCGTCACCGAGCTACGGCTCGGTGGACCTCGGCAAGGGCCTGAAATCGGTGCCGTGGTCCCTGCTGCTCTTCATGGCCGCAACGCTGGCACTCGGCAACGCCCTCGTCTCCACCGGTGCGGCCGACTGGCTGGCGAGCGGGGTGCTGGGGCCCATCCGCTCACTGGGACCGGCAGCAGCCCCTCTCTTCGTGGTGCTCGTGGTGCTTCTCTCCACCGTCGCCCACCTCGTCATCCAGAGCAGGTCCGCGCGGTCGGCCGTCCTGATCCCCATCGTGATCGCCCTCTCACCGGCCGTCGGGGTGGAACCCATGGCAGCGGCGTTCGCCTCGACGGCGGCTGCGGGTTTCTGCCACACCCTCACGAGTTCCGCGAAGCCCGTGGCGATGTTCGCCGCGGTGGACGGCGTCGAGACCTATACCCCGAAGGACCTCCTCCGGCTGTCATCGCTCCTGGCCCCCGTCAATGTGGCCCTCGTGCTGCTCTTCAGCTTCCTGGTCTGGCCGGTCCTGGGCCTGCCGCTCTTCCCCTGACGATTCGTTCCACCTCCCGTCCCCACCCGAAGGAGAAACACCATGGCAGTCCCCCAGCGCATCCTCATCGCACCCAGCGGCTTCAAGGAGTCCCTCGACGCGGAGACGGTGGCCCGGTCCATCGCCGCAGGCGTCCGCCGGGTCCTCCCGGGGGTACAGGTCACGGCCGTACCCATAGCGGACGGCGGCGAAGGCACTGCCGCGACCCTCGCGGCCGCGACCGACGGCGTCCTCGTGCCGGTGAACGTCACGGGACCGGTCGGCGCGCCGGTGGAATCGCACTATGCCCGACTCGGCGGAAGCGCCACGGGCACGGCCGTCGTCGAGATGGCCGCCGCCGCCGGGCTCCGCCTCGTGCCGAGGAAACTCCGCGATCCGGGAGCCACGACCACCTACGGCGTCGGCGAGCTGATCCGCGCGGCCCTCGACGAGGGCATCCGCACCATCGTGGTGGGGTGCGGGGACTCCGGCACGAGCGACGGCGGCGCCGGGGCGCTCCAGGCGCTCGGCGCGCGTGTCCTCGACGGGAAGGGGCGGGACCTTCCCTTCGGCGGCTCCGCCCTGATCGACGCGGAACAGCTCGACCTCAGCGGCCTGCACCCCGCCGTCCGCGAGGCCACGATCGTCCTGGCATGCAACCAGCACAACGTGCTGTGTGGCAGGACCGGCGTCGCCCGCGTGTTCGGACCGCAGAAGGGTGCATCGCCCCGGCAGGTCGAGGAACTCGCCAAGGCCATGCGCCAGTGGGCGAGGGTCCTCGGACGTGACGGGCTCGCCGGCGGGATGGACTACCGCACCGGCCCGGGCACGGGGGCGTCCGGCGGCCTCGGTGCCGGACTCGCAGCCATCGGCGCCCGGTTGGTGCCGCGCTTCGAGGCCCTGATCGACAGCGGTCTCGCCGGACTCGACCTCGACGCGCTCATGCGTGGAGCGGACCTCGTCATCACGGCCGAGGGCGCCATCGACTTCCAGACGCCGAACGGGAAGGTGCCCGCCGTCGTCGCGCGCAGGGCCCAGCTCGCCGGCGTGCCCGTCCTGGCACTGGCGGGCTCCCTCGGCAAGGGCGCCCCGGATGTGCACGACATCGGCATCGACGCGATCGCCTCCATCATGACCATCCCGATGAATCTGGCGGACGCGGTCGCGAACGGCGAGCAGCTGCTCATCGAGGCCACCGAACGGACCATGCGGTTACTGCTCCTCGGCGCGGCCGTGTCATCGTCCATCGACGCCCGGCACCGCGAACTGCGTCCGATCTGACGCAGCGCGGCGCCGCGCGGACGGATCCCCGACGGGCCCGCAGGTAGTGCGCGGATGCGCGACGACGTGCAAAAGTTAGTTCCCATGAGCAACCCTTTCCTCGAGCCAAGCACCCTCGACTACCAGCTGCCGCCGTTCGCCGCCATCCGGAACGAGCACTACCTGCCGGCCTTCGACGCCGGTTTCGCCGAACACCTCGCCGAGATCGACGCCATCACGGACACCGCCGAACCACCCACGTTCGAGAACACCGTGCTGCAGCTCGAACACGCGGGCAGCACCCTGGACCGCGTCTCGCGCGTGTTCTTCAGCAATTCCGTCAGCCATGCGACGGACGCGATCCAGGACCTCGAGCAGCAGGTCGCCCCCCGCCTCGCGGAGCACGAGGACAACATCAAGCTCAACCGCGCACTGTTCGAACGCCTTTGTCAGGTGCCGCTCGACGGCCTGGACGACGAGTCCGCGCGTCTCGTGGAGGAGTACGTCCGCAGTTTCGTCCGGGCGGGAGCCGAGCTCGACGACGACGCGCAGGCGACGCTCCGCCGGCTCAACTCCAAACTCTCGGCCCTCAGCACCGAGTTCTCGCAGAGACTGCTGAAGGACACCAACGATTCCGCCCTCCTGCTGGACTCCGCCGACGACCTCGACGGCCTGTCCGCGGACGCGGTCTCCGCTGCGGCCACGGCGGCGACCGACGCGGGCCACGACGGCAAGTACCTCCTGACGCTGATCCTCCCGACGGCGCAGCCGGCCCTGGAATCGCTCACCGACCGGGAGGTCCGCCGCCGCCTGCACGAGGCCGCCGTCAACCGCGGCGCACGCGGCAACGATGCCGACACCCTCGCGATCGCCACGCGCATGGCGACCCTCCGCGCCGAGCGCGCAGCCCTGCTGGGCTTCGACACGCACGCTGCAGCAGCGACCGACAACCAGACCGCCCCGTCGCTGGACGCGATCCTGACCCGCATGCGTGAGCTCGCGGCCCCCGCCGTCCGCAACGCCCGGGCAGAAGCCGCCGAGCTGGAGGCCGAGGCCGGCCATCCGATCGAGCCGTGGGACTGGGCCTACTACGCGGCGAAGGTGCGCAGGGCGCGGTTCGACGTCGACCTGGACGCGCTCCGCCCCTACTTCGAACTCGAGCGCGTCCTCCACGACGGAGTGTTCTACGCCGCGAACCGCCTGTACGGCCTGACGTTCAGCGAGCGCCCCGACCTTCTCGGGTACCACCCCGATGTGCGGGTGTGGGAGGTCTTCAACGACGACGGCTCGGGACTCGGCCTGTTCCTCGGCGACTACTACACGCGCGACACGAAGAGCGGGGGTGCCTGGATGAACTCCTTCGTGGACCAGTCGCGGCTCCACGGGACACGCGCCGTCGTCATCAACAACCTGAACATCTCGAGGCCCGCGGCCGGCGAGCCCACGCTGCTGTCCTACGACCAGGTGGTCACCGCGTTCCACGAGTTCGGCCACGCACTGCACGGACTGTTCTCCGACGTCACCTACCCGCTCTTCTCCGGGACGTCCGTCCCGCGCGACTTCGTGGAGTACCCGTCGCAGGTCAACGAGATGTGGATCCTCTGGCCGGAGATCGTGGCGAACTACGCCCGCCACCACGAGACGGGTGAAGCGCTCCCCCAGGACGTCATCGACCGCATCCACGCCGCCGGAGCCTGGGGCGAGGGATTCGAGACGACGGCCTACCTCGGCGCCACTCTGCTGGATCTGGCCTGGCACTCCGTCCCGCCGGGTACGGTCGTCGAGGACCCGCTGGCCTTCGAAGCCTCGGCACTCGCCGACGCCGGGGTCGACTTCGCGCCCGTTCCGCCGCGGTACCGCACTTCCTACTTCAAGCACATCTTTGCCGGCGGGTACGCGGCGTCCTACTACGCCTACATCTGGAGCGAGATACTCGACGCCGACACCGTGGAGTGGTTCAAGTCCTCGGGCGGCCTGACGCGCGTCAACGGGGACCACTTCCGGCGGGAGCTGCTGTCGCGGGGCAACAGCGTCGACCCGCTGGAGGCCTTCCGCGCCTTCCGCGGCCGGGACGCCGACCTGCAGCCCCTGCTCGTCCGCCGCGGCCTCGCGTGACCGGCCCTGCAGGCGGTTCAGCCGCGTGGTGACCATCGCCCAGTGCCAGCGGCTCCATGCGGCCTGGTTCGCGGCGCTGGCCACGGCGACGGGAGGGAGGACCTTCTCGACACACGGCTCCACGTGGGTGTGGCTGCCCGCGCGACGCGAACTGGGGATGATGTTCCCGGAAACCGTGAGCGCGCACGCCGTGCGGCCCGCCCTGGCCGAGGGGGTGCGGCTCGGCGCCTCCTCGGTCCGCATCTGGCTCAACGGCGCCGTGGACGCCGTCGAGCTCGCCGGTCTGGGATTCAGCCCGAGCTGGCAGCCGTGGTGGATGGCTGCGCCCGCGGCCGCCGTCGTGGTGCCCGGGGACGACGACGCCGTCCTCACCACCGAGGTACCCGACTACTCGGGGCCGCTGGAGCAGGAGTTGCGGGTGGTCCGTTCCCAGCCGCGGCAGGCCTGGCATGCGGTGACCCGGCACGGGGAGGGCGGCAGCATCTCCGGCGCCGCGTACTCGTTCTACCCGTCCGGCGTCACCGGCCTGCGACGACTCGGCGGTGTCCACAACCTCGAGGTGCTGCCGCACCACCAGCGGCGCGGGCTCGCCACGGCCCTGCTGAGCGCCACGGCGCGGGCCGCCCTGCAGGCCGGTGCGGCGGACCTCGCCGTCAACGCCACACCGCAGGGCTACGAGTTCTTCTCGAGGCGGGGCTTCGCACTGCTCGGACGCGGCAGGACCTACGCGCTGCACCTCTGACCGGCCGCGCCGTCACCGTGGACGCACGACAGCCGAGGCGCGTCCCTGTCCGCCGCCGAGGACGAGGACCGCACGCTCGGCGGATCCCTCGACCACCCCAGGGCGAGCGTGTGCTCAGGGCGCGGAGGGCTCAGCGCTGCCGACGGCGCCCGGCGGTCCATGCCCTCGGCGACCACGGTCTCCGGCGGTGTCCGCCACCTCGCACGGGTGGAGCGGAGCTGGTTCTCCGGCGGCATCGACGGCGATGCCGGAGGTGCGTGGGACCGCGCCCGGCAGTTCGGGGTGACGGCCGGGAAAGCCTCGAGGACATCCTGACGGACCACCAGGCCGCGTGCGCGGAAGCGCGGACGGTGCTCGTCCGGCACGGGCGCGACGACCCGCGCCTCGGCAGACGAGGTGCACGCGTGGCCGGCGCGAGGGACCGGCGCCGTCGCTGCCGCCGGAGCTCTACTTCGCACCGTTCGGCGAGGCCCGAGGCCGAGGTGTGCGATGTCGCCGTCCCCGGTCCCCGATAGCACGGAGTCCACAGGAGACGGCAGAGGACCGCGGCCTGCCGGCTGCGGTCCTCTGCCCTGCCCGTGCTGTGCTGCTACCAGCCGCGCTCGGCGAGGCGGTGCGGCTGCGGGATCTCGTCGACGTTGATGCCGACCATGGCCTCGCCCAGACCACGGGAGACCTTGGCGATCATGTCCGGATCGTCATGGAACGTGGTCGCCTGGACGATCGCGTTGGCGCGTTCGGCCGGGTTGCCGGACTTGAAGATGCCGGAGCCGACGAAGACGCCGTCCGCGCCGAGCTGCATCATCATGGCCGCGTCCGCCGGGGTCGCGATGCCGCCGGCGGTGAACAGGACCACGGGGAGGCGACCGGCGGAGGCGACCTCCTTGACGAGCTCGTAGGGTGCCTGGAGCTCCTTCGCGGCGACGTACAGCTCGTCCTCGGCCATGGAGGAGAGGCGGTTGAGCTCCGCGCGGATGGTGCGCATGTGCATCGTGGCGTTCGAGACGTCACCGGTACCGGCCTCGCCCTTCGAGCGGATCATCGCCGCGCCCTCGGTGATGCGCCGCAGTGCCTCACCGAGGTTGGTCGCACCGCAGACGAAGGGGACGGTGAACTTCCACTTGTCGATGTGGTTCGCGTAGTCGGCGGGCGTGAGGACCTCGGACTCGTCGATGTAGTCGACGCCGAGGGACTGCAGGACCTGCGCCTCCACGAAATGCCCGATCCGTGCCTTGGCCATGACCGGGATGGAGACGGCCTCGATGATGCTGTCGATCATGTCGGGATCGCTCATGCGGGACACGCCGCCCTGGGCGCGGATGTCCGCGGGAACCCGTTCGAGCGCCATGACGGCCACCGCACCGGCGTCCTCGGCGATGCGGGCCTGATCGGCTGTGACGACATCCATGATGACGCCGCCCTTGAGCATCTCGGCCATCCCGCGCTTGACCCGGTCGCCGCCGGTCTGTGCTGTGGTTGCCGAATTGTCTTCAACGGTGGACACGACTTGCCCCTAAAGGTAGATAAAAGCTGACCCTTCATGATACGCCGCCGCGGGGCGCCCTCCCGGTCGCGGCCGCCGCCCCGGTCCCGGCCGTTCCCGCGAGCTCCGGACCCCGGCGCGGGACCGCGCACGTCCACGATCCGGGAGCGTCACACGGCGTCACGCGGCGGAATGCCGCGTCTTCCTGCTGGAAAGCGGACGGTATGCCGCCTACGCTCGGAGCCACAGATCAAGAGTTCCGACGCGAAGCCCTGGCTCGTCGGACGGCAACCCCCTCCGTGGCGGGGTGCCCCAGGTGAAGATCCGGCCCCGTGCATCAGTGCGGGGCAAGCACGGCGCGGGCCTCCAGCGGTCCCGCGTCCCGTCGATGGGACACCCATGTCGTACATCTGCCTGCTGCTCTCCGGAGCAGCCCTCCTGATCAACGGACTCGGCCTCCTCGGCCGGGTCCCGCCACGGGACGCGGGATTCCTCAATCTCGCGGTCGGTGCGCTCCAGCTCGTCCTCGCCACCGTCGTCGCAGCGACCGGGGCTCCGGATCCTGCCGCCTTCAGCACGGCGAGCGGCATCTTCCTCTTCGGGCTCACCTACCTGTACGTAGGCCTCGGCTCCGTCGCCGGTCTCGGCTCCGCCGGCGTCGGCTGGTTCTGCGGGCTCGTCGCCGTGCTCGCCGTCGTCTTCGCGGCCACGTCGCTGGACGACGACCCGCTCGGCTCGGTGCTCTGGCTCGCCTGGGCGGTGCTGTGGGGTCTGTTCTTCCTGCTCCTCGCCCTCGACGCCGCGCGCCTGGCCCGGGCCACCGGCTGGAGCGCGATCCTGGTCGGCACCGCAAGCACCGTGATCCCCGCCGTCCTCGGCCTGAACGGCGCCTGGCCGGCCGGCGGGGCCTCCGCCGTCGCCGCCGCGGCCGCCATCGGCGCACTGTTCGTCGGCGCCGGCATCGTCGGTTCCCGTACGGCGGGGGCGGCCGTCCCCCGGGTCGCCGTCCCCGCCTGATCCCCTCGGCACCGCTGCCGTCCTGCCACCTCCCCTCCCAGCCCGAACCCCACTCCCAGCCCGATCGGAAGGCCCACCATGACCACCCTGACGCACACCCATCCCGCCGCGGACGCCGACTACGAACTCCTCGCGGCCCGCTTCCGGCCCCTCTTCGCCCGCATCGCGGACGGCGCATCACGCCGCGAGCAGGAGCACGAGCTCCCGCGGCAGGAGATCCGCACCCTGATCGATGCCGGCTTCGGGGCGCTGCGGGTACCGGTCGCCGCCGGCGGGTTCGGGGCCTCGCTCCCGCAGCTGTTCCGCCTCCTCACCGAGCTGGCCGCCGCCGATTCGAACATCCCCCAAGCGCTGCGCGCCCACTTCGCGTTCGTCGAGGACCGCCTCGTGTCCACCGGTCCCCAGCGCGACGTATGGCTCGAGCGCTTCGTGAACGGCGAGATCGTGGGCAACTCCTGGACGGAGGTCGGCACCGTCACCATCGGTGACGTGATCACCAAGGTGAGCCCGGACCCGGGCAGTGCCGACGGCGACTTCCGCATCAGCGGCACGAAGTATTACTCGACCGGCAGCATCTTCGCGGACTGGATCGACACGTTCGCCCAGCGGACGGACAACGGCGTCAAGGTCATCGCGGTGGTCAGCGCGCACCAGGACGGCGTCACGCACGGGGACGACTGGGACGGCTTCGGCCAGCAGACCACCGGCTCGGGCACGTCCACCTTCGACCAGGCCCGCGTCGAGGCCGGGAACGTCATCGACTTCGACACCCGGTTCAAGTACCAGACGGCCTTCTACCAGGCGGTGCTGCTGGCCGTCCTCGCGGGCAGCATCACCGCGGCCGAGCGGGACGTCGCGCGAGAGGTACGGAACCGTACGAGGATCTTCAGCCACGGGAATGCGTCGTCGTTCGCCGCCGATCCACAGATCCTCCAGGTCATCGGCGAGGTCTCCGCCGCCGCCTACGCCGCGGATGCCACCGTGGAGCGGGCCGCCCGGGGCCTGCAGCACGCCTACGAGGGCGCGTTCCTGGCCGACGAGGTCGAGGACGAGCGCCGGAACGACGTCGCCGAACTCGAGACGGCCAAGGCCCAGGTGGTCCTGTCGGCGCTCGCCACCCGCGCCACGTCCGACGTCTTCAACGCGCTCGCCGCGTCCGGCGTCAGCACGTCGAAGAACTTCGACCGGCACTGGCGGAACGCACGCACCGCGGCCAACCACAACCCCTGGGTGTTCAAGGCGAGGATCGTCGGCGACCACTCCGTCAACGGGACCGTGCCTCCCCGCGTGTGGTCCATCGGTGCGGCGCCGGGGGCGGGCAAGCCCTGAGCGACCTGCAGGACGGGACCTCCCGCGGTCCCGTCCTGCAGGGCCTCAGCCGCACCGCGCGCCGGTTGCCTGCCGGGCCGGGCAGGCCTCGCGCCGCTCCAGTTCGTCCAGCACGGCATCGAGAGCGCCGGCGGGCCACGGCGACGACGGCGTTCTCACCGCCCGGTGCAGCGGCGTGGAGGGAGCCGTCCCGCGCTGCAGCAGGTAGAGATCCGACTCGGAGACGATGTGCAGATCGGTCGGGAGGAACCCTGTCCCGGGTGTCATGGCGTGTCCTGTTCTGGTGGAAGGGGCGTCCTCTGTTAGACGGACGACCGGGGGGCGAATCAGCGGTTCCGGCGCAATGAACGGCGAAGGATGCAGGCCCGGGTCCACCGCCCGTCGTCGAAGCTCAGCCTTTGGGCAGGATTGGCCCAGCGGACCCGACCTGATGAGGGCCCGCTGATAGCTTTCTGGAGACACCTGCCGTCCTTGGCCGCTCCCAGCGAGCGAGCCGGGGCCGCACGGCCACTGAGCAGCTGGGGAGCTTGCTATGAATTCTCGCGAACGCGAAAAACTGATCGTCGACAACCTGCCACTGGTGGGGTACCTCGTCTCGACCCTGTGCGCCCGCGCAACGCATCTCTCACGCGATGACCTCGCGTCGGTCGGGGCCATCGCCCTGATCACGTCGGCGGACTCCTTCGACCCGACCCTGGGCGTGCCCTTCGGCGCCTATGCCCGGCGTCGTATCACGGGGGCTTTCGCGGACGAGATGCGCTCCAACGACTGGGCTCCGCGGTCCGCGCGACGCCGGATCGGCGACACGATCGCTGCACAGGACACCCTGGCCGCGTCCCTCGGGCGCACACCCACCACGGACGAACTCGCCATGACGCTCGGCGTCAGCCGGCACGAGGTCCAGGCTGCGCTCGGCGACGCCGCGCGATCCGTCCAGACGCTCGACGAGACAGTCCTCGACATCGTCCCCTGCCTCGACCAGCTCCCCGAGGCGTCGCTGCTGG
Organism: Arthrobacter sp. MN05-02; assembly: GCA_004001285.1. Classification (NCBI taxonomy): domain Bacteria; kingdom Bacillati; phylum Actinomycetota; class Actinomycetes; order Micrococcales; family Micrococcaceae; genus Arthrobacter; species Arthrobacter sp. MN05-02. Next base: position 1,607,399 of record AP018697.1, on the reverse strand, counting down.
CCGACGAACAGGTCCGCCACATCCGCGCCGCCGTGGCCCACCTCCCCGCCCGGATGCGCCACATCATCGAAGCGGTCTTCGAGGGACGATCGGTGACCGAGGTGGCGGCGGAGCTCGGGACCACCCACTCGGCCGTCTCCCAGCAGAAGTCCGAGGCGCTCCGGCTGCTGCAGGACGGTCTGGCGACCCACTACGCCGACAGCGCAGGCTCCGCGCCCGCTCCGATCTCGCGGGTCTCGCCCAAGCGCAGGGCGGAATACCTGTCGGCGCTCGGTTCGGCGCTGACGCCCCGGCGCGGCCACGCGGCGACGTACGCCACGGCTCGCCCGGCGTTCGCCTCGGCGTCCTGACCGTCCCGCGACCGCGGCGACGTCAGGACGCGGGCTTCGCCTCCAGGAACTGGCGACGGACGGCCCGCACCCTCTGGTACACCGTCACGAGGCTCGCCGCGGCCAGGACGACGAGGACGGCCAGCAGGAATCCCTCGGGCAGGCCCAGTCCCGTCAGCCCGGTGACCACCAGGACGGAGACGAGGCGCTCCGCCCGCTCCGCGAGCCCCACGTTCGCGGTGAAGCCGAGCGACTCGGCCTTGGCGCGGGCGTACGAGACGATCATGCCCAGCACGAGGCAGGCGAGTGCGGCGACCGCGATCGCGGCGTTCCCGCCACCCGTGAAGAACCAGATCGCGACACCCGCGAAGAGCGCGCCGTCGGCGACGCGGTCCAGTGTCGAGTCGAGGAAGCTCCCCCACCGGCCTCCACGGCCCTGCATCCGGGCCATGATCCCGTCGATCACGTCGGAGAACACGAACAGCGTGATGAAGACCGTTCCCCAGAACAGCTGGCCGAGCGGATAGAGGACCAGTGCGCCGCCGGCGACACCGACCGTTCCCGCGATCGTGACGGCGTCGGGCGTGACCCCCCACCTCAGCAGCAGGCGTGCCAGCGGCGTGAAGAGGGCCGTGAAGAATCCCCGTGCATATCGGTTCAGCATCAGGAGTCCGATCCCGCCGGCCCGGCCACGGACGGCCAGGCAGCCGCCACCTGGGCACGCACCTCGCCGAGGGTCTGCGTGATCGCCTTCGTGTGCGCGATGATCGGCAGGAAGTTCCCGTCGCCGCCCCAGCGCGGAACGACGTGCTGGTGGAGGTGGGCGGCGATACCGGCGCCCCCGGTGACACCCTGGTTCATGCCGAGATTGAACCCCGACGGGTTGGACACCTTCCGCAGCACGCGCATGGCCGTCTGCGTGAGGGCGGCGATCTCCGCGGTCTCGGCCTCGTCGATGTCCGTGTAGTCGGGCACATGTCGGTAGGGGCAGACCAGCAGATGGCCGGCGTTGTAGGGGAAGAGGTTCAGAAGCACGAACGCATGGGTCCCGCGGTGCACGATGAGGGATTCCTCGTCGCTCCGGTGCGGCGCCCGGCAGAAAGGACAGGTCTCTTCCGACGTGACCTGGTCCTGCCCTCCCTTGATGTAGGCGAGCCGGTGCGGCGTCCACAGCCGCTGGAAGGCGTCCGGCACACCCGCCAGTCCGAAGTCGTCCGTCACCGCCGGATCACCCGTCGGGGTCGCGGGCATCCCCCGGCTGTCCGCGTCCTCCATCAGGCTGTGGCTTCCCTGCTGCGGACCGCCTCCACGATCCGGCGGACGGCCTCGTCCACGGGCACCTGGTTGTCCTGGCTGCCGTCCCGGAACCGGAAGGAGACGGCACCGGCCTCCTGGTCCTCACCGCCGGCGATGAGGACGAACGGCACCTTCTCCTTGCTCGCGGTCCGGATCTTCTTCGGGAACCGGTCGGATCCCGCGTCGACCTGCGCGCGGATCCCCTCGGCCTTCAGCTTGTCGACGACGTCGAACAGGTAGTCGTTGAACGCCTCGGCGACCGGGACGGCGAGCACCTGCACGGGGGCGAGCCAGGCGGGGAACGCACCCGCGTAGTGCTCGGTGAGCACCCCCATGAAACGCTCGATCGATCCGAACAGGGCCCGGTGGATCATGACCGGACGCTGGCGGGACCCGTCGGCCGCCTGGTACTCGAGTTCGAAGCGCTCGGGCAGGTTGAAGTCGAGCTGGATCGTCGACATCTGCCAGGTGCGGCCGATCGCGTCGCGTGCCTGCACGGAGATCTTCGGGCCGTAGAACGCGGCTCCCCCGGGGTCGGGCACGAGCTCCAGGCCGGAGGCCTCGGCGACCTCCGCGAGGGTGCGCGTGGCCTCGTCCCAGATCTCGTCCGAACCGACCGACTTCTCCGGGTTGCGCGTGGACAGCTCGAGGTAGAAGTCCTCGAGGCCGTAGTCCTTGAGCAGGCCCAGGACGAAGTTCAGCGTCCCGGTGAGCTCGTCCTTCATCTGCTCCCGGGTGCAGTAGATGTGGGCGTCGTCCTGGGTCATGCCACGCACGCGCGTCAGGCCGTGGATGACGCCGGACTTCTCGTACCGGTACACGGAGCCGAATTCGAAGAGTCGCAGCGGCAGCTCGCGGTAGGACCGCCCGCGCGAGCGGAAGATCAGGTTGTGCATCGGGCAGTTCATCGGCTTGAGGTAGTAGTCCTGGCCGGGCTTGCGCACCGTGCCGTCCTCGTTGAGCTCCTCGTCCACGTGCATCGCCGGGAACATGCCGTCCCGGTACCAGTCGAGGTGGCCGGAGACCTCGTAGAGGTGCCCCTTGGTGATGTGCGGCGTGTAGACGAACTCGTATCCGGCGTCGGTGTGCCGCTGGCGGGAGTAGTCCTCCATCGCCTTGCGGATGATGCCGCCCTTGGGGTGGAACACCGGCAGTCCCGAGCCCAGTTCGTCCGGGAAGGAGAAGAGATCGAGCTCGGTGCCGAGCCGACGGTGGTCGCGACGCTCTGCTTCCGCGAGGCGCTCCTGGTACGCCTTCAGGGCGTCCTTCGTGGGCCACGCCGTGCCGTAGATCCGCTGCAGCTGCTTGTTCTTCTCGCTGCCGCGCCAGTAGGCGGCCGCCGAGCGGGTCAGGGCGTACGCGTTGGAGATGAGCTTGGTGTTCGGCAGGTGCGGGCCGCGGCAGAGATCCTTCCAGACGACGTCCCCGGACTTGCGGTCCACGTTGTCGTAGACGGTCAGCTCGCCGGCGCCGACTTCGACGGACGCGCCGTCCTGGTCGGTCGCTCCACCCTTGAGCCCGATCAGCTCGAGCTTGTACGGCTCGTCCTTCATCGCCTCGCGGGCCTCGTCCTCGGACACGACCCGGCGCACGAAGCGCTGGTTGGCATTGACGATCTTCAGCATCATCTTCTCGAGCTGCTTGAGCTCGTCGGGCGTGAACGGCTCCTCGACGTCGAAGTCGAAGTCGAAACCGTCGGTGATGTACGGGCCGATGCCGAGCTTGGCTCCCGGACGCAGCTGCTGGACGGCCTGCGCCATGACGTGCGCGGCGGAGTGCCGCAGCACCTCCAGGCCCGCGGGATCCTCGAGGGTCACGCCCTCCACCGAGGCACCCTCGGGCAGTTCCTGGTCGAGGTCCTTCAGCTCGCCGTCCACGCGCATCACGACGACGTCCCGCCGCTCGCTGAACAGCTCCGTCCCGGTGGTGCCCGTGGTCGCCTGCTGCTCTTCGCCGTCGACGATGAGTTTCATGGACTGGGGCGCTGACACGGGGAGTCTCCTCGATGCTGGGGAAAAGGGCCGCCCGGAAGGGCGTGACGGGATCCGGTCAGGGCCGGGACCGCCTCGTCGATCGTATCGGGTGGGCGGAGGGGCGACCAACAAGCTCGCCGCGGACGCCGCCGTCCCGCGCAGGGGCTAGGGCTCCCGGCGCACCCGCAGCTCCAACTCGATGAACGCCGAGATCATCGCGCGGTAGGTCTCCTCGACGACGGCGGGATCGACGCCCTGCCTGGACGCGTAGCCCCGGACGTTGGTGATCACCTGCTCCACGCGGGCCGGCGCCCGCACCGACGCGTCGTCGTGCTTGAGCGCACCCGCCCTGCGGACGAGCCGCTCCCGCCGGGAGATGAGGGACACGATCTGCTCGTCCACCTCGTTGATGGCCACCCGGACCGCCGCCAACTGCTTCGCGTTCTGCTCTTCGTCTGCTTCAGCCATGCCGGAAGCCTACCGGGGCACCGGACGGGGTCGGGAGGACGTCGGGAAGGCGGCGTGCGAGGAATGACGCGACGCCGTTCCGTGTTGATGCAGGTGCGGGTGGACGAGCCGCCCGCGACCGACAGATGCGCGCGGCGACCCGGGCGCGGATATGAGGAGCACCGTGGACTACACGCCAGAAGCCGGATCCATCACCATGTTCTCCACCTCGTGGTGCGGGTACTGCCGGCGCCTGAAGTCTCAGCTCGACGCCCAGGGCATCGGCTACAACGAGGTCAACATCGAGGAGGTCGAGGGCACCGCGGAGCTCGTGGCCTCCCTCAACGGGGGCAATCAGACCGTGCCCACCGTGATCTTCCCGGACGGCACGACCGCCACCAATCCCTCCGCCGCCGAGGTGCGGACCAGGATCGCCGTCTAGCCCGGACGCGCTCCGCGCACCGCGGCCGTCCCCCATATGCTGGGAGCGGTGGGCCCGTCCTCCGGTCCACCGCTCCCAGCGGAAGGACAGCAAGACATGGTGCACAAAGTGCAGGGCGTCGTGGTGCGGGCGAAGGACGCCCCCGCGGCCATCGAGACCATCCTCGTCCCGGATCCGGGGCCCGGCGAAGCCCTCGTCGACATCCTGACCTGCGGCGTCTGCCACACGGACCTGCACTACAAGCAGGGCGGCATCAACGACGAGTTCCCCTTCCTGCTGGGCCACGAGGCCACCGGCGTCGTGAGCGCCGTGGGCAACGGCGTCACCACGGTCGCCCCCGGGGATCGCGTGATCCTCAACTGGCGGGCCGTGTGCGGCGAGTGCCGGGCATGCCGCCGGGGCGAACCGCAGTACTGCTTCGACACCCATAACGCCACGCAGAAGATGACGCTCGAGGACGGCACGGTCCTGTCCCCCGGCCTCGGGATCGGCGCCTTCGCCGAGAAGACCCTCGTGGCGGCAGGCCAGTGCACGAAGGTGGATCCGGCAGCGGATGCAGCGGCCGTGGGACTGCTGGGGTGCGGCGTGATGGCCGGCATCGGCGCCGCCATCAACACGGGTGGCGTCTCCCGCGGTGACTCCGTCGCCGTCATCGGGTGCGGCGGCGTCGGTATCGCAGCCGTCGCGGGCTCGCGGCTCGCGGGCGCCACCACGATCATCGCGGTGGACATCGACGACCGGAAGCTCGAGCTCGCCAGGGGCCTCGGGGCGACGCACGTGCTCAACTCGAAGGACGAGGACCCCGTAGAAGCCATCCGCGCGCTCACCGGCGGGAACGGAGCCGACGTCGTGATCGACGCCGTCGGACGTCCCGAGACGTATCGGCAGGCGTTCTACGCCCGCGATCTCGCAGGAACCGTGGTGCTCGTCGGGGTCCCCACGCCCGAGATGACCATCGAACTCCCACTGCTCGACGTCTTCGGGCGGGGCGGGTCCCTGAAGTCCTCCTGGTACGGCGACTGTCTGCCCAGCCGCGACTTCCCCATGCTGGTCAGCCACTACCTGCAGGGCAACCTCGACCTCGACGCCTTCGTCACCGAGCGCATCCGGCTCGATCAGGTCGAGGAGGCCTTCGGGAAGATGCACGGCGGCGCCGTCCTGCGCTCGGTGGTGGAGCTCTGATGGCCGCGCGCGTCGAACATCTCGTCACGTCGGGCACCTTCTCGCTCGACGGCGGGACCTGGGACGTCGACAACAACGTGTGGATCGTGGGTGACGACGAGGAATGCGTCGTGATCGACGCACCGCACGACGCCGCCGCGATCGTGGACCAGGTCAACGGGCGACTCGTCCGGGCCATCCTCCTGACCCACGCGCACGACGACCACATCCGGGCCGTCGGGGACCTCTTCGACGCCGTGCATGCGCCGATCCATCTGCACGACGGCGACCGGGAGCTCTGGAACAGAGTGTTCCCGGAACTGAGCCCTGACCAGTCGATCGCCGACGGCGACACCGTCGAGGTGGCCGGCGTGACCCTGACCGCGCTGCACACACCCGGCCACTCCCCCGGCTCCGTCTGCTACTACCTCGAGGAGGCCGGCACCGTCTTCACGGGCGACACGCTCTTCCAGGGCGGGCCCGGGGCGACGGGGCGGTCCTTCAGCGACTTCCCCACCATCATCGAGTCCATCCGGACGAAGCTGCTCACCCTCCCGCCCGGCACCATCGCGCGGCCCGGCCACGGGGACAGCACCACGATCGGCGACGAGGCGCCGGACCTCGACGAATGGATCCGGCGCGGATACTGACCCGCGCAGCGCCGGAGGCGTCCCGGCCGCCCGTCAGGTGCGCGACGCCTCCGGTACCTCGAGCCGCACGACGGCGGTGTAGGCCGCCAGCAGCGCGTCCTGCACGGCGTCGACCGTGACGTCGCGCGCGAGTTCCTGCGCGGCACCGGCGGTCGCCGGCCGCCACGGCAGCTCCAGGGCCGCATAGACGTCGGTCAGCACGGCGCGCAGCGGGGCCGGATCCTCGACGACGACCACCGACGAGAACAGCCAGGCGCCGGCGACCACCCGCTGCGCGGTGCCGACGAGTTTGATCGTGGGCACGCCGTCGACCCGTCCGTGGACGCTGAACTCGCCCGGACAGTACTCCCCCGGCACCTCCCCGACGTGCGCGTCGACTCCCAGGCCGGTGAGGACCTCCGCGAAGAAGGCCCCGAAGGCCGCGAAGCGGGCGCGCGTGCCGGCCACGGGGTCGGGCGCGTGTTCGATGTGGTCGACCACGAGGCAGCCCCGGTGGTAGGCGGCAGCGCGCCCGCCCGCCCGCCGCACGAGCGGCTCGAACCCGCGCGCCGTGGCGGCCGCGCCCGCTGCCGGGAAGCCCGGGAGCCGCGCGTCCCGCTGCCCGAAGGCGACGGTGGGGCCGGGGCGGTAGAGGCGCAGCGTTGCGGGACGTTCGCCGGCGGCGACCTCCCGCAACAGTCCGATCCCGCGCCCCAGCTCACCGGCGGCGTCCGCCGACGGCGGGTCGAGGACGAGTGCCAGCTCGGCAGCGCCCTGCCACGGATTGCTCATCGGTCCATCGTAGGCAGTGCGCGGCGGTCGGAGAGCACGGGCGGCCGGAGGGATCGGGGGACGACGTCCAGCCACAGCTTCATCTCGTGCCCGTACTCGCCGAGGGAGCGCCGGACGTCCGTTCCGCCCGGCACGTCCAGCAGGCGGGTCCCGACGCCCATCGGGACCGGCTCGATGAGAACCAGGATCTCGTGCAGGCGCCCGAACGCCAGGCACTGCCATGCGATGTCGGCGCCCAGGACCGCCACGTACTTCTCGCCCGCGGCCTCTTCGGCCCGGTCGAGGCCGGCGGCGGGCCGTGGGAGACGATCGGCGCAGGCGCGGCGTGCTCGCGCTGCCGCGCCACGGGTCAGGGCGCCGGCAGCGGCGTCCAGTCGAGCCAGAGGCCGGCCTCGACGGCGATGGCGGAGGGGACCGTGTGCGGACCGTCGAACTCCCGGTACACCACTTCGTACCCGCGCCGTTTGAGCGCAGGAACCACCTTCCTGCTCGTGGCGTCGATCGGGAGGACGGTGTCCGCCGTCCCATGGGAGACGAAGACCGCGGGCTGCCCGTTCGAGGGTCCGGCCGGGACGAAGCCCGGTGAGAAGGCCACCACCTTCCGGAAGAGGTCCCCGTTCGCGAGCCCCAGTCCCAGGGCGTAGGAGGCGCCGTCGGAGAAACCGCCGATACCGATGCGTTCGGGGTCCACCCGAATGAAGGAGAACACCTCCTCCAGCGCCCTGTCGATGACCTCCGTGTCCGGGCCGTACCCGCCCCGGATCGCGTCCCAGGTGGCTGCCCGTGACGCCGGTGCGAGGATCACGATCCCGAGCTGCTCGGCGGCCGCCCGCAGCACGGACAGGCCGCCCTGCGCGTCGCCGCCTGCGCCGTGGAGGGCGACCAGGAGCGGGACGGGCTCATCGGTGTCCAGCGAGTCCGGCACGAACACGATCGGGTCCCGCGTGGCCGCGATACCGAGGGCATGCACCCCCGTCCTGGTCCCGCTGCCGGATCCCGCCGTTCCCGGGCGCGCGGCCAGGAGGGCGGGATGCGGCTCCGTCGCGTCGGGCTGTGTGCTGTTCATGGGTCCTCCCTCGCACGCCGTACCCGCGACGAGGAGCGGCGCGGCCAGCGCGCCGGCGAGCACGGTCCTCCTCGTCGCCACAACCGGATTCTAGGCCCCGGCGGTCCGTGCCCTCCCGGTTGCCGTTGCGTTCGGAGTCGGCTAGCGGGTGCGCCACCGCGTCGGGGTGCGCCATGCTTTGGCCAGCTCCCTGGCGGAAGCGGCGGGGTCGGCCGCCGCACAGATGGCGGATACCACCGCCATGCCCGCCGCCCCGGCGCCCCGCAGGGCGGCGGCGTCCGCGGTGGTGATCCCGCCGATCGCCACGCAGGGCAGGTCGGAGCCGGCGGCCAGCGCCGCGAATCCGTCGACGCCGAGCGGCGCCGGGTGGTCCGGTTTCGTGGCGGTCGCGTGTACCGCGCCGACGCCGAGGTAGTCCACCGTGCCCGCGGGCAGGGCGTGCGCGACGGAGAGCTCCCCGGGCGTCGCCGCGCTCAGTCCTATGACGGCGTCGGGCCCGACGATGCGCCGCACCACGTCCGGTGGCAGGTCGGACTGGCCCACGTGCACGCCGTCGACACTGGCCCCGAGCTCCCGGGCCGCGAGGTAGACGTCCACCCGGTCGTCGACCAGGACCGGCACGCGACCTCGGCGGCGCCTGCCACCGCGGTGACGAGCGAGACGAGGTCCCGCCCGCCCGCGTGCTTGTCCCGCACCTGCACGCAGGTGACGCCGGCGGCCACGGCTGCCGCGACCACGTCGGCGACGGCGCGGGGCGCGCACAGGGCCGTGTCCGTCACGAGGTAGAGCGGCAGGTACTGCGCCGGAGCAGGCCAGGGCATCAGTCGCTCCCGGACAGGCGCAGGCCCTGGCGGACATCCGACGGCGTGACGGCGGCGAGCGCATCGAGGAAGCGCGGGGCGAACGTGCCGGGACCTGCCGCCCCGGCCGCGGCACGCTCCGCGGCGAGGGTGTACACGCCGGTCGCAGCGGTCGCCGCGAGCAGTGCATCCGGCGTGAGCGATGCGAAGGCTGCCATCACGGCTCCGAGCGCGCGCAGCCTCCACCGGTCACGCGCGTCAGGAGCGGGGTCCCGTTGGCGACCCGGACGACGGGCCCGTGCGCCGGCACGACGGCGTCGACGGTCCCCGACACGGCGACGACCGAGCCGTGTCGGACCGCCAGCAGGCGCGCCGCGTCCAGGGCGTCGTCGGGCCCGTCCACGGAGTCGACGCCGCGCCCGCCGCCTCCCGTGCCGGCCAGCGCGATGATCTCCGACGGGTTACCGCGGATGATCGTCGGCCGGACCGCGACGAGATCCTGTGCGGTCCGGGTCCGGACCGCGAGGAATCCCACCGCGACGGGGTCCAGGACCCACGGGGTCCCCGCGGAGGCCGCCGCCTCCGCCGCCTCGTGCATGGCGGCGCACTGGGCCGGGGTCGGTGTGCCGAGATTGACCAGGACCCCCGAGGCGACCGGCGCGAACTGACCGGCCTCCTCCGGGATGTCCACCATCGCCGGCGTCGCGCCCACGGCGAGCAGCACGTTCGCCGTGACATTCGTGACCACGGCGTTGGTGATGCACTGCACCAGCGGGACGGCGTCGCGCAGTGCCGCGAGCAGCGCGGCACACGCCTCGGCCGTCACCTGCGGCGCGACGCCCCGGACGCTCTCGGACGGTGTTCCGAGGGGTGGTTCGAGTGGTTCGAGTGGTTCGAGGGGTCGGTTCCGACATGTGCTGCCTTTCGCTTGCCATGGCGGAAGGACGGCCGGACGTCGGGACCGGCAGGACATCCCTTCGCCAGTATGAGCTGGATCAGGTTCGACGGGTCTCATCTCAGCCCCGGGAAGGGACACCCCGTGTCGCTGCTCGAACGATAGCGGCTGGCTGCCGGAGCGTCCAGCCCTGCGGGTACCGCGGTCAGCGGCCGCCCTGGATGCGGCGGCTGCGCTGCTCGATGCCGGGGCCACCGTACGGGTAGTCGCTGAAGGTGGGGGCACTGACCTCGCCGAGGCGGCCGAGGTCGCCGGGCGTCAGCTCGAGGTCGGACGAGGCCAGGTTGTCCGCCAGCTGCTCCTGCGTGCGGGCCCCGAGGATCACCGAGGTCACCCCCGGTTGCGCGGCGACCCAGGCGAGCGCCACGTGGGAGGCGTTGACGCTCCGCTCCGCGGCGATCTCCGTGACGGTGTCGATGATCCGCCAGGTCCTGTCCTGGGCGTTGCGCTTCTCCCAGGCCTCCATGCCGCGCTGGGGGTTCTCACCCAGGCGGGTGGCACCGGTCGGCTCGGTGTCGCGCGAGTACTTGCCGGTCAGCCAGCCGCCGCCGAGGGGTGACCAGGGCAGCATGCCCATGCCCGCGTCGAGGACCGCGGGCACGATCTCGGCCTCGATCTCCCGCACGAGCAGCGAGTACTGGGGCTGCAGCGTCACCGGCAGCGAGTAGCCGCGCTGGCGGGCGAGCATGACGGCCTTCGTCAGCTGCCAGCCGGTGTAGTTCGAGAAGCCGTAGTACCCGATCTTGCCCTGGACGACCGCCTCGTCGAGGAAGCCGAGCGTCTCCTCCAGCGGCGTCAGCGGATCCCACGAGTGCACCTGGTACAGGTCGATGTGGTCGACGCCGAGCCGCGTGAGCGAGGCGTCGAGTGCCCGGCGGAGGTGGCGCCTGGACAGCCCGAGGTCGTTGACGTCGTCGCCCATGGGGAACCGGCCCTTGGACGCGAGCACCATGCGGTCGCGCTGCGCGGGGTTCCTGGCGAGCCACCGGCCGATGATCTCCTCGGACGCCCCCGCCGTGTACACGTCCGCGGTGTCGATCAGGTTGCCCCCTGCCGCTGCATAGTCCGCGAGGATGGCGTGGGAGGTGGACTCGTCGGACTCCGCTCCGAAGGTCATCGTGCCGAGGGCGAGGTGCGAGACCGACGTGCCGCTGTTGCCGAGTTTCCGGTATTCCATGGGGTTCTCCTTCGTTCGGGCGCCGGGCGGCGCCGTCGTGCCGTGGATCGGGAGGGTGGATCGGGTAGGTGGAGCAGTACTGCCGGCGCACGGGAGAGGGACGCCGTCGATCGGACGGCGCCCCTGCGCGATGTGCTCAGTCGCTGACCGTGACGCCCTTCCAGAAAGCGTAGTAACCGCGGATGTTCTCCGCCGCTTCTTTCGGTTCCGGGTAGCTCCAGGCGGCGTCCCGGTTCTGCTCCCCCGCCACCTCCAGGGTGAAGTAGCTGGCGGTGCCCTTCCAGTGGCACACCGTGTGCGTGCCGGTGGGGACGAAGAACTCCTGCGAGATGGAGGCGGGCGGGAAGTAGTGGTTCCCCTCGACCATCACGGTGTCCGCTGATTCCGCGATCACGGTGTCGTTCCAGATTGCTTTCGGCATGGTTCCTCTTCCTCGAAGACGTCCCACGGACGCGTGGGCGCGCTGTCCTCCGCTGCGGCGTCGGCCATGACACCTGCAACCCCGCGGGCGGCCTCGGCATTCCGGCCGCAGCGCTGCTAGAGCTTCCGTACCGTGAGGATCTGCTCGAGCCGCCCGAACGGGCCGTCGAGGTCGTGGACCACGCTGGAGGTCAGCCCCACGCCGTTCGCGCCGAACGTCACCCGCGTGTCGAGCCCGAGCCACTCGCCCTTCGGCAGGCGGTGCAGGTGGATCTGCAGGTCCACGTTCGGGTAGAGCCAGCTGTCGCCACCCGGCGGGACACGGGTGGCGATCCCGTTGGCGGCATCCATCATGCCCACAAGCCGTACGACGTCCGAGGTCTCCTCTCCCTCGACCATGGAGTAGGGGTTCCTCATCCAGACCTGCCCCCGTCCTGACCGGTGGCCGGGGACCACCCGGACCTCGAGCGACCTGATGAACCCGCCCGGCCACGCCGTCATGCCCTCGTGCGGTCCGGCGTCGTCGGGCCCGGGGATCCGCGGGTCCTCCACAGCGGCGACGACGCCCGTGTCCTGGCCGGCGAGGCGCCACGCCTTCGCCACGATCGCCGTCCTGCCGCCCGCCTCCATGCGCGCCTCCAGCAGCTCGATGGTCCGGCCCGGCCGGACGACGGCGGTCGTCACCTCGAACTCGCCTCCCGGGATCAGGCCGAGGATGTCGAAACTGATGCGGCCCAGGTGCATCCCCTCCCGCGGCTGGCAGGCGAGCAGGCGCTGCGTGAGGAGTCCCGAGATGGGCGCCATGTGCTGCTCGTGGGCGTTCCAGGCGCCCTGAGCGTGGTCGGTCGACGCGAACCTGCCGCCGCCGAGATCGCGGTAGAAGGAATCAGGCACGAGGGATCTCCTTCGTCGAGGAATGCCGGGGCTCCCGCGCTGCGCGCGGGGGAAGGCGGCCGGGACCACGACCGCACCCGCCCCATGCTAGTGGAGCAGCGGCGCCTTCCTGCCCGAGCGGCAGGGACGCCGAGGGACGGAATAGAGTTCCTGTGTGCGGGGTTCAGACCATTGACCGGGTCTGCGTTCGCAGCTGCCCGATCCACGACCACGGCACCCGGGACGATCGATCCCGACGGTGCGCACAGCCGAACCGAGCGGATCACCATGACCTCCCAGAGTCCCCCGTCCCGCGTCTCCGACGCTCTTCCGACACCGTCGGACACTCCACCGGCCACCGGCGCCCCCGCTCCCGCCGCCTCCCGGTCCACGGGCGTCGACGGCGCCCTCCCGGCGCGCGACAAGCTGGTCATCACGCTGCTGCTCATCTCCGCGTTCGTGGTGATCCTCAACGAGACCATCATGGGCGTGGCCATCCCCCGCCTCGTGGAGGACCTGGGCATCACGGTGGGCGCCGGTCAGTGGCTGAGCACGGCGTTCATGCTGACGATGGCCGTCGTCATCCCCGTGACGGGCTTCCTCCTCCAGCGCTTCAACACGCGACCGGTCTTCATGGCCGCCATGGCCCTGTTCAGCCTCGGCACGCTCATCGCCGCGATGGCGCCGGGCTTCGGCGTCCTCGTGGTGGGACGCGTGGTCCAGGCCACCGGCACCGCGATCATGATGCCCCTGCTCATGACCACCGTGATGACCCTCGTGCCGCCGATGTCCCGGGGCAAGATCATGGGCAACATCTCGATCGTCATCTCCGTGGCCCCCGCGCTGGGCCCGACCATCTCGGGTGCCATCCTCAGCGTGCTCGACTGGCGCTGGATGTTCTGGCTGGTCCTGCCGATCTCACTCGCCGCCCTCGCCGTCGGTGCCGCCAAGATGCAGAACGTCACCGACCCGCGGCGTTCCGCGATCGACGTGCCGTCGGTCGTCCTGTCCGCCGTCGCCTTCGGTGGCGTCATCTACGGTCTCAGCCAGCTCGGCGAGGCCTCGACCGGCAGCGCTGTCCCTGCTTGGCTCCCGCTGGTCGCGGGCGTCCTCGGCCTCACCGCCTTCGTCTCGCGCCAGCTCGTGCTGCAGCGGCGCGACGCGGCCCTGCTGGACCTCCGTGTCTTCGCCTCGAGGAACTTCACGATCTCGATCGTGGCGATCGCGATCAGCATGATGGCGCTGTTCGGCACCATCATCCTGATCCCCATCTACGTCCAGACCGTCCTCGGGATGGACCCGCTCGTCTCGGGACTGCTCCTCCTCCCGGGCGGGCTCGCGATGGGGCTCCTCGGTCCGGTGGTGGGCCGGATCTACGACCGCCGCGGCCCACGCGTGCTCCTGGTGCCGGGCGCGCTCCTGGTCAGCGGAGTGTTCTGGTCCATGACCCGGGTCACCGAGACCACCCCGGTCTCGCTGGTCCTGGTGGCGCACGTCCTGCTGAGCGTGGGCCTGGCCCTCATGTTCACGCCGCTGCTGACCTCCGCGCTGGGGTCCGTCGAACCGCGCCTCTACTCGCACGGCAGCGCGGTGTTCGGTACCGCCCAGCAGCTGGCCGGGGCGGCCGGCACCGCCCTGTTCATCTCGGTCATGACCCTCCGGAGCACGTCTTTGGCCGGTGCGGGCACCGCCGCGGACGCCGCCCTGGCCGGCGGCATCCGTGCGGCGTTCCTGTACGGCGCGATCATCTTCCTGCTCGCAGTCGTCGCCTCGTTCTTCGTGCGGGCGCCCGAGGAGAACGGGAGCTCCCCCGTCCCCGTGCACTAGGGATCCCCGTACGACGACGAAGCCCCGCCGGAGGGATCCGGCGGGGCTTCGTCGTTCGGGGAATACTCAGGAGGCGGGCTGGCGCAGTTCGATGTAGCCGTCCGCCGTGACCCGGGTCTCGTACACGGGCTGCGGGACAGCGGCCGGTCCACGGTAGTTCTTGCCGTCGTCGAGCCGGAACATGCTCTGGTGCCACGGGCAGGTGATGCAGCCGTCCTCGATGGTTCCCTCCTCCAGCGGTCCGCCGAGGTGGTTGCAGACGCTGTCCATGGCGGTGAGCTTCCCGCCGAGGCGCAGCAGCAGGATCGGCACGCCGTTCGCTTCGACCGTGTGCCGTCCGCCTTCGACGACGTCGGCGTCGCTGGCAACGCGCGTCCAGTCCTTCGGTGCCTCGTGCCACGCCGTCCGGTTCACATTGACGCCGCTCGCGTAGCTGAGGTGGCCGCCGAGGAACGCGCTGAGCAGCATCGACCCGAGCCCGCCGAGACCGAGCAGCACCCCGAGACCGCGCCGGTCCTTCGCCCTGGCGACCGCGGAGGCGGTGTACAGCATCAGGGCCACCGAGTTGCCGGCCGCGTGGACGATCCCGACGCGGCGCTCCTTCTCCTGTGTGTCCGACCAGTCGTGCAGGCCCGTTGCCGCGGTCGGGACGGCGGTGAGGATCCCCACGGTCACGAGGAGATCGGCCGCCCTGCGGGAACTCCTGCCACCGGCGAGGTCGAGGAACGAGGCCATGCTCCAGGCCCCCGACGGGATGACGACCAGCATGGGATGGAGGTGGTGGCCGATGGCCGTACCGCTCATGATGTTGCGGATCCTGCGGGGCCGTACCGCCTTGCTGACGGCCGCGGCGACGGGATCCGCGATCCGGTCCAGCGACGTCGCGTGCTCGAGTCCGTCCAGGATTCCGTACACGATGTTCATGCTGTGCTCCTTCTGATCCGGGACGGTGGCCCGCGTGTCCGGCGGGTGTCGACCACGGTGCCGCCCGTTCCCCACCGTTCCAGCAGCCCCTACACCTGACAACCTGTCGTGGCGCAGCGAGGTTTCCCTTGGCGATGTACCGGATCGGTGCGAGAATCCGGCAGGGTGGGCACCGGGCACAGCCTGACGGGCCGCCTCCGTCCGTCGGTCCCGAGAGGATCAGCCGTGCCCGCCGTGCCGCTGCACCTCTCCGCCCAGCCGGACGTCGAGCCGACTGCTCGAGGTGTTTCGCGCGGGACTCGCCGGTGTCGACCTCGACCCGCTCCGGGCCAGGGCCGGCCCGGTGCTGTCGGCGATGAGTGGAGCGGCCAGGAAGGCTGCCTGCGCCTCCCCGGGCCCGGCACCGGGTGCCGATCTCCTGGATTCCCTGAGGCCATCCGCACCCCGCCCCGATACCGGCGGAGTGCCACCGGATCAAGCACGAAGCTGCCTCTGCGCGCTTGTAAACTGGGGACAGGACTCCGGATGGGGGCAGTCCGGGCGACAAAAGGGTGGCAATGCACAGCAGCACGACGATCGGGGCTTCCGGTGCCCCGGTACCGCGTCGGAGGGGTTCGGCGCGCGTGGCCCTTCTGTCCCTCGGGATCTCGCTCGGCCTTTTGGCAGGTACCGTTCCTCCCGCCTCCGCGCAGACCCGCGATGCGGCCTCCGACGCCGAACCGCGTGCTGCCATAGCCCGGCAGGCGCGGACCGAGAAGACCCCCGGGCGAGGCGTCCACGGACCCGACGACGGCGAAGCTGCCTTCCGTCGAGCCCGCGCAGCTCCCGGTCGGCAGCGCCGCCAAGAATCCCGCCACGGGTCGCCTCGAAGTGGTCGTGCCGGACGTGCGGCGCACCGCGGTCCTCATCGGTGACTCGCAGTCCGGCGGGGCCGACACCTGGCCGCAGCTCGCCCTGCACGAACTCGGGTACTCCGTGCGGTTCCTCGGCGCGGGCGGTACGGGCTTCGTCGCGACGAACGGAGCCGGCGACGCGAACTACCACGATGCGCTCACCAGCGGGGACTGGGTCCTGCCGCACGGGGACCCCGCCCTCGTGGTCGTCGAGGGCGGCGGAAACGACGCCCGGTCCGGCGCTTCGGACGGCGACATCCTCGCCAGCGCCAACGCCCTGATCCTGGAGCTCGAACGCACGTATCCGTCCTCCCGCATGGTCATGATCGGCACACTGAGCCGCAGCGCGACCGACGGCGGTGCCCGTCGGGCCGAGGTGGACGCCCTGCTCGGCACCTTCGCCCGGCAGCGCGGGATCCCTTTCGTGTCGGCCGGGGGCTGGCTGACCACCCACGCCCTCAAGGGATTCCTCGCGGACGACGTGCACCTCAACCCCGTGGGCCACCAGAAGGCGGCGCTCCTGCTCGAGCGGGATCTCGTCGCGCTGAAGCTGGATGCTGCGTACACCGCCGTCGACCCGCTCACCCGCTGGCCCCGGGAACTGCGCCCCCTCGAGTAGCACTTCCGGGCACCGCTGCGCCGTGTCCCGCGTCAACCCTAAGTCGGCTTATTGTTGATCCATGAGCTTCAACGACAACACCCGCCTCGATCCGTCACGTGTTCGTGACCGGCGCGGACGCGGCCGGGGTGCCGCCGTGGGCGGCGGGGTCGGTGGCGGCCTCCTTCTCATCCTCTCGCTGATCTTCGGGCCGGACGTCGTGGACCAGCTGGGACTCCAGGAGGGCGCTCCGGTCCCGCAGCAGGAGGACGGCGGGGTGGTCGAGGCGATCAACGCGTGCCGGACCGGCGCCGACGCCAACGAGCAGCTCGACTGCCGCATCCTCGGCACGGCGGAGAGCCTCGACAGTTTCTGGCTCCCCTACCTGGACCAGTTCGGCGTCGCCTACACGCAGCCCGGCGTCGTGCTCTTCACCGGCAGTACGGACACCGGCTGCGGGACCGCCACGAGCGCCGTCGGGCCCTTCTACTGCCCCGCGGACCAGCAGACCTACTACGACACCGCGTTCTTCGACGAGCTCGTGACGCAGTTCGGTTCGGCCAGCGGCCCGCTCGCCCAGGAGTACGTGGTGGCCCACGAGTTCGGCCACCACATCCAGAACCTCATTGGCACTCTAGGTGCCGCCCAGCAGGATCCCCAAGGAGCCGGATCCGGCGGTGTCCGCGTCGAACTGCAGGCCGACTGCCTGGCCGGGATGTGGGCCGCCCACGCCACCTCGGTCCCGGATCCCGAATCCGGGGAACCGTTCCTGCGACCGTTCTCCACGACGGACCTCGAGGACGCGCTCTCCGCCGCCGCATCTGTCGGTGACGACCGCATCCAGGAATCCGTGACCGGCCAGGTGGACCCGGAGGGCTGGACGCACGGCTCGAGCGCCCAGCGGCAGGCCTGGTTCTCGCAGGGCTACGAGACCGGGGACCTGAGGTCCTGTGACACCTTCGCCGCCCGTGACCTCGACAGCCCCTGACGCCATGCCGTCGATCCAAGCCCTGGCCGCGGAGGCGGGAAGATGACCGAGCCGCTCGCCGTCGTCGTGCCCGTCTTCGACGAACCCGGGATCGCACGGACCCTCGAGGCCCTCTGCCGGCAGCGCGGGGACGCGGACCTGCGCGTCTACGTGGTGGACAACGGGTCCACCGACGACACCGTGCTGCGGGTCCGGCGATTCGCCGCAGCCCATCCGATGCTGCCCGTCACGGTCCTCACCGAGCTCCAGAAGGGCACGGGAGCCGCAAGCGACACCGGATTCCGCGCGGCGATCGCCGACGGATTCCGTCTCGTGGCGCGCACGGACGGCGACAGCGAGCCGGCGGAGGACTGGGCCGACCGCATCCGCAGCACGTTCGCCCGGCACCCCGAGGTCCAGTTGCTGGGCGGAACCAGCGTGCCGCTGCGTGACCGGTACTACCGTTGGGGTGACGGCCGGCTGATGCCCGGTGCGCTGGTGCTCCTGCGGATCATGATGGCCCTCACGCATCTCGACGTCGCCTACCTGCGCTTCGTCGCAGGGCACAACATGGCGATGCGGGCGTCCGCCTACCTGGAGGTCGGCGGATTCGGCCGGACGGCGATCGACACGCGCGACGAGGACATCGAGCTCTCCGTGCGCGTCTCCCGCCGGCTGGGTCGTGCCGCGGTGCGGATCGACGCGGGGCTGAAGGTCGCGACGTCGATGCGGCGGGTCCGGCGCTACGGCCTCGGCCTCATGGGAGTCCACCACCTCGTGCCGGCGCTGCGCGGCAAGCTCATCCGGACCATCGACATCCGGTAGCCCGTCCGGTCAGCCGGCGCCGGCGGCCCTCACCAGCGCCACCGCGTCCTCGACGGCCGCGTCCCGGCCCGTCTGCGCCCCCGAGACCAGGCGCACCGTGCGGCGGAAGGACGCGTCGTCGCCGTCGCCGGCCCGGAACGCCGGCAGGTGCGCGAGGACCGCGGCGCGGCGCAGCCACGCGTCGTCCGCGGCCGCCCAGCGGTGCAGCACGGCGGACGCGCGGACGGCGTTCTGTCCCCGCAGGCTCAGCAGCAGGGGGCCGACGACGTCGACGGCGAGGGGGTCCACGAGCTCCCGCAGGAGCGCCGAGCGGAGGAAGCCCTCGATCCTGGTGAGGTCCGACGAGCGCAGGAGCCCCACCGAGGACTGCAGCAGCACGACGGCCGCGAACCGCCGCTCGAACACCGGGCGGGACCACAGCTCGGAGGCGACGGCCGCGACGTCGTCGTGTCCGAGGTCCCGATACCGGCGCCCCGCGTTGCGGACGGCGCCCCGAACCGCACCGACGGAGGTGCCGTAGTACGCGAGGTCCGTCCCGTACCGCCGCTCGTACTCCTCCGCCCGCTCCTCCGAGCTCTCGTACTGGAGGGACTCGTCGATGAAGTCGGCGGGATCACTCACCGGTGCCCGCTCAATAGAGGAAGATGTCGATCCACGTGCGGTTGTGCGCGTGGATCAGGACGAGGAACAGGACGAAGTCGAACAGGAGGTGGACGCAGACGATGTAGGAGAGCGACCGCGTCCGCGTGAAGATGAAGGCCTGGAGGAGCGCGAAGGGGAAGATGAACAACGGCGCCCAGGCGTGGAAGCCCAGCTCCCACAGGAACGAGGTGAAGAGCACCGCCTGCAGGACGTTGGCCTGCGCCATGGGCAGGTGGCGGCGCAGGAGGGCGAAGACCGTGCAGATGAAGAAGAGCTCGTCCCAGATGCCGAGCCCGTTCGTGCCGAGGAACAGCCGGGCGATATCGTCCGGCTCCGAGGCCGCGGGCCAGTTCTCGTACACCCCGGTACCCAGCATGTAGACGGGCAGCAGGGCGTAGCCGATGACGACGACAGCGAGCAGGTACCACTTCTCGGCGCGGGACCACGGCCCGGAGCGCACGGGGAAGGTGATGGAGTGGTCACGGTAGGCGAAGCGGGAGACCGCGTAGGGGACGCCGACGGCGAGGATCATCGCCGTGCCCATGACACCCATGTGTGCCGGACTGATGTCCGTGGTGATCGGCACCAGGCTCATGACGGCCAGCCCGAAGGCGATGAGCAGCAGGTCGCGGAACAGGGCCCGGTCCAGCACCGCCGCCGCGACGAGCGCGATCCCCAGCAGCAGGTAGCCGATACCCGGTGCATGGAGCACGAACAGGGTGAAGCCCGCGAGGGAGACCAGCGTGGCGGGGATCAGCGCACGCGACGGCGCGTTCCACGCGCCCTGCTTCCAGGCCCGCCGGCGCGTCTCCTCCGGCCGTGCCGGTGCCGCCGGGCGGGCGTGCTGCTCCACGGGATCGTGCTCCTTCGGTGGTTCCTCGCCATCATTCTTTCGCCTGCCGCCCGATCGGTCCACTGCCGGCCCGCGCGCTCGCCCGGTATCGCCGATGCGAGACTGGGGTCATGCGTGAGCTCGTCATCCTCGGCACGGCCTCCCAGGTGCCCACCCGGTCCCGCAACCACAACGGCTACTTCCTGCGGTGGGAGCGCGAGGGCATCCTCTTCGATCCCGGCGAGGGCACACAGCGGCAGATGATTTACGCCGGCGTCTCCGCCTCGCGGATCACGAGGATCTGCCTGACGCACGTGCACGGGGACCACTGCTTCGGGCTGCCCGGCGTGCTGTCGCGGATGGTGCTCGACGGCGTGGGGCATCCCGTGCACCTCCACTACCCGGCGTCGGGCGAGGATGTGGTGCGCTCGCTCGTCTCCCTCGCGACGCCGGGGCTGGACCTGCACCTGCATCCCCACGGCGCCGCCGGGCCGGTGGCCGCCGGGATCGAGGTGCAGGCCCTGAGACATCGCATCGAGGCCTACGGCTACCGTGTGACCGAGCCGGACGGGCGGAGCTTCCTCCCCGACCGCCTCGCCGCCGCGGGCATCGGAGGGCCCGACGTCGGCCGCCTGCAGCGCGAGGGCCGGCTGGGCGACGTGCGGCTGGAGGACGTCAGCGTGCACCGGCCGGGCCTCCGGTTCGCCTTCGTCATGGACACCGCGCTGTGCGACGGCGCCTTCGCGCTCGCCGACGGCGCCGACCTGCTCGTCGCGGAGAGCACGTTCAGCGACGACGACGCGGCCCTCGCGGACCAGTACCTGCACCTGACGGCGGGCCAGGCGGGTAGCCTCGCCGGCGCCGGAAGAGCGGGCACCCTCGTGCTGACGCACTTCTCGTCCCGGTACGACGACGTCGACGAGCTCGCCGCGCAGGCGCGCCGTGCGGCCGGTCCGGTGACCGTGGTGGCGGCATCCGACCTCGACCGCCTCCCCTTCCCGCGGCGGGCGCGTGGATAGACGCCGGGGGCCGGACATGCGCGCCGGGCGGGCGCGGGCAGCCTCGCAGACCGTGCCCTCGGCCTGCGAGGCTGCAGCCCGTGGGTCGGATCCCGGACTGAGCCCGGATGGTCGCGGACCCGGCGGCCGCCTCGACAGTGCAGCGGGCGGGATCCACACTTGAAGCACCGGACAGGGATCGGGGTGGCACCAGGTGGACCCGGACAGGTATGACGATCACGGTGAACGCGCGCCGACGGAGGCCCGCCGTCGGACACTGAGGATGGTCCTGCTGCTCGCCATCGCGGTGTTCGCCGTGTCCATCGCCTTCGTCCTCGTGTACGCCACGGGTCTCTCCTGGCCGCTGGCCGTCCTTCTCACCGTGGTCCTCGCCGGAGGCCAGGCCTATACACTGCGGCGCACCCTGTTTCCCGGCGACGGGAGCCACGGCAAGGACGGGTAGCAGATTCCGGGCGGGCTTTCGGGTATCGCAGGAGCGCACGGGGCGGAGGGGAACAGTGCCCCAGGGTCGGTTCACGTCCCCAGCAAACGCTGGTAGCCACTGCGAAGCCGGATTCCCGGATCAGCGGGATCGAACCGGCGCTCCTCGGGGTGATCGCAGCCTCCGCACAAGCGCGGGCAGGGCCCTCACGCGGCGGCACTTCCGCCGCCGTGCCATCCTCGGCACGGTCGGATCCGAATACCCCACGGCATCCTTCCGCCGGGTTTAACAGTGGGCCCGCTGGAAGGATGTCATCTTCTGGAATAGCTCGCGCGACGTCGGGCTGCGTGATCTACGGCGCGGTGTCAGACATACCAGTGCCAGGCGGGTGGCTGCCATGCATCCGGAACGGCATGGGAGCTGTACTGGTTGCAGCCCGT